>DASQUD010000232.1:0-53315 GCA_035641455.1 Propionibacteriaceae bacterium
ATCATAGAGCAGCCGCAGACCCCGGCGGCGGTATTCCGCCGCGGCGTGCTCGACATCTGACACCCGGAACGCCACGTGCTGTACGCCTGGCCCAGTTCGATCAAGGAATCGGCTCAGCGGTGACTGCTGATTCAACGGTGCGACGAGTTGAATGATGGCGGCGGCACCTGGGTCCGCTGGCGCGAGCATGGCTTCGCTGACCTGATGGTCGGAGTTGTCCTCGCGACGGACCAGGCGCAGGCCGAGCACCGAGGTGTAGAACTCGATCGCTGCTCGCAGATCCGGTACGGCGATCCCGATATGGTCGACCGATCTCAAGATCATTCCCGGGTCGGCGCCGCCGGAACTCATTCCTCAAGAGTGCCAGACTGGTGAGCGACGGCGAGACCGCAGGAGGCGGGTCGCTGCCGCGATTCAGGAGGGGTGAGCGATGAAATCGGTGATCGTCGGTGGAGCTCGGACTCCGATAGGCAAACTGCTCGGTGCATTCAAGGGCTTGGCTGCTACCGATCTCGGCGGATTCGCCATTGCCGGAGCCCTGGAGCGATCGGGACTGGCCCCGGACCACGTCGATTACGTGATTCTCGGCCAGGTGCTCCAAGCGGGGGCCGGCCAGATCCCGGCGCGTCAAGCTGCCGTCAAGGCCGGCATCCCGATGTCGGTTCCAGCCATCACGGTGAACAAAGTCTGCTTGTCCGGGCTCGCCGCGGTCGCGTACGCAGACCAGCTGATCCGCGCCGGCGAATGCGACATTGTGGTGGCTGGCGGCATGGAATCGATGACCTCGGCGCCGCATCTCTTACTGGCATCGCGTGGCGGCTACAAGTACGGCAATGTGACCTTGATCGACTCCATGGCTCACGATGGGCTGGAGGATGTGTTCACCGATCAGGCCATGGGCTCACTTACCGAGAGCTGCAACACCGGCGAGCACCTGATCACTCGTGAAGATCAAGACGCCTTCGCTGCTCGATCCCACCAGAGAGCGGCGGCCGCGACCAGCTCTGGGGTGATGGCGGAGGAGATCGTCGAGGTCCGGGTGTCGCAGCGCCGCGGCGAGGATGTCGCAGTCACCACCGACGAGGGCATTCGTTCGGCGGTCACCGTCGAATCGCTGGCAACCCTTCCGCCGGCGTTCAGCAACCACGGCTCGATCACCGCGGGTTCGTCGAGTCCCATTTCGGACGGGGCAGCGGCAGTCGTGGTGGCCAGCAAGCCGGTGGCCGAGCGTCTGGGACTTTCTGTCATTGCTGAGATCGGAGCGTACGGGCAGGTCGCCGGACCCGATTCGTCCCTGCAGCTCCAGCCCTCGAACGCCATCACGCTGGCCTGCAAGAAGGAGCAGATCGAAGTTGCGGATCTGGACCTGATCGAGATCAACGAGGCCTTCGCCGCGGTCGGGGTGGCGAGTGCTCGGGCGTTGGGACTATCAGCGACCGAGATCGAGGAAAGGGTGAACGTCAATGGCGGCGCCATCGCCCTCGGACACCCGATCGGCGCCTCTGGTGCGCGTCTGGTGCTGACGCTCGCCCTAGGCCTGCGCCGGCGCGGTGGCGGCACCGGGGTGGCGGCGTTGTGCGGTGGCGGAGGCCAAGGAGACGCATTGATTCTGTCGGCACCTTCTACTCGGCCCGCCGGCTGAGTCGTGGCTGATCTCGACAGTCTGGAATTACTGCTGGCCGGCGTTCGGGGGGGACAACCCCGAGCAGTCGGCCGCGCGATCACCCTGATCGAAAATTCCGCGGTCGAGCTGCCGACGGTGATGAAGGAGCTGGCACCCGCTGCTGGCCGCGCCATGGTGGTGGGCATCACGGGAGCACCGGGGGTCGGCAAGTCGACCACGATCACGGCCCTGGTGTCAGCCCTCCGGCGCGACGATTGCCGGGTAGGCGTGCTGGCGGTCGATCCGAGCTCACCGTTCTCAGGCGGTGCATTGCTGGGCGATCGAGTGCGGATGCAGCAGCATGCTCTGGACGGTGAGGTATTGATCCGCTCGATGGCTACCCGCGGCCACCTCGGTGGACTGGCCGTCGCTGCCCCGTCAGCCCTGCGTGTCTTCGATGCGGCCGGCTGTGACGTGGTGATCGTGGAAACAGTGGGAGTAGGGCAGTCCGAGGTGGAGATCGCCGGCGTTGCCGATTGCTCGGTAGTGCTGCTGGCTCCCGGTGCTGGGGACGGTATCCAGGCCGCCAAGGCCGGGATCCTGGAGATCGGTGACGTCTTCGTGGTGAACAAGAGCGATCGCGAGGGTGCGCACGCGGTGATTCGCGAGCTCCGTACGATGATTTCCCTGGGCGAGCGGGAGCCGGGGGACTGGAAGCCACCCGTGCTGTCCCTCGTGGCGATCACGGAGCTGGGCATCCCCGCCCTCCTTCAGGCTCTTGAGGACTTCCGGAGTCTCGGGGAATCCTCCGGGCGCTGGCAGCAACGCCGTCTGGCACAGGCTCGCCGACAGGTTGAATCGTTGCTCGTCGCAAAGCTACGGCAGCAGTACACGGTCGAGCGGGGAAGCCAGATCGAGCGGCTGGCTCATGCCGTCCGGGATGGACAACTTGACGTGTTTTCAGCAGCGGAGCAGTTGCTTGCGGCCAGTGAGACTGACAAGCCCAAAAATTGGGGGCGGCGTGGCGGTAGTTAAAAATGGGTCCGATGGGGTAAAAAGGAGTAAGTACGGGAAGCATCGGGGCGTCCCACTATGACCGGCCGCAGAAATCGGGCGAGAGGGGTGACGTGCCGAGATGAGATGGGGACGACGAATCATCGGTACCCTGTTTGCCCTCTTCCTCTTGTTCTACTTGATCAACCAACCGGTGAACGCCGCCAACGCGGTCAAGGCGGTGTTCGCAGCGATCGGCAGGGCGTTCCAATCGCTGCTGGTGTTTTTCTCAAACCTGACTGGCTAGTCCAGTGGCCAGTCTGATCGATTGGCTCAACCCCGACATAGAGAGACACCTGCTGCGGGGTCTGGGCGAGTACGTGGTCTATGAGGTGCACAAAGCCTGGCCGGCGACCGTGTGGCCGTGGATCCGGTTCGGCATCGCCCTCGCCTTGATTCCGTTCGCGTGGGTCAACGAACCGACAGTGTTCTGGCTGATCATCCTCGTCTCGGCAGTCCTGGGCGGACAAGCGCTGTGGCGGATTCTGGAGGAGTACCGTGACCGTTTTGTGGTGACCAATCAGCGGGTCTTCCGGGTCCATGGCATCTTGGACGTCCAGCGGGCAACCGTCCCGCTGAGCCGCATTCTGGACATCACGGTCAAGAAGCCGCTGATCGGCAGGATCTTGAACTACGGTCACTTCGTGTTCGAATCGGCTGCTCAGGTCCAAGGCCTGAACGAGATCCGTTACGTTGCGAACATCGACAAGCGTGATCACGAGCTGCAGCAGACCATGCAGCGAGCCGGACTTCGGGCGACGGCAGCCCGGCCCGCCGAGGACGACGGCACATGACCACGGCAGAACGGCAACGCCTGGCTTTCGACCCGATCGAGGAGGCGGCGCGGCAGTGGTCTGCTCGCTGGAACGAGACGCCGCGGATGCGCGCAGTCACGTCCCTGATGCGGGTGCATCAGTTGATCCTGACCGAACTCGACGAGTTGCTGCGGCCGTTAGGTCTGACGTTTGCACGATATGAGGTCTTGGTGCTGTTGTCCTTCTCCCGCCGGGGATCGCTTCCGCTGGGCAAGATCGGGGAACGGTTGCAGGTCCACGCCACGTCGGTTACGCCATTGGTGAAGCGGCTGGAGGCAGCCGCGTTGATCAAGCGAACGCCGCATCCCGAGGACGGTCGGGCCGTGCTGGCATCGATTACACCGGAGGGTAGGGCGGTTCTCGCCCAAGCCACCGACGCGATCGTCCGCGCCCAGTTTGCGCTCGGGTCGTTGGACGAGGACGACTGCGCTCGGCTGACCGATATCCTGACGCCCGTACGAGCCTCGGCCGGCGACTTCTGAGCCGCGGCGCCGGTCGGATCCTTCGCCGATCGGGCAGCGCAGTGTGAGTAGGAACTCCTAGGATTGCTGCGTGGCAATGCCTCGACGTTCGGGCCGTGACGAGTGGGCGGCTTCGTACCAGGCAGCCCTGCGCCGCGGGCAAGTGCGAGACCGGGACTTCACCACACTGTCTGGCGTCGAACTGGAACCGGTGTACGGACCGCCGGACGATGTGGTCGACCCGCGATTGGACGCGATCGGCTGGCCAGGGGTCTTCCCGTTCACCCGCGGCCTGTATCCCACTGGTTATCGCGGCCGCGGCTGGACCATCCGCCAGTTCGCCGGATTCGGCAGCGCCGAGCAAACGAACGCTCGTTACAAGATGATCTTGAACGCCGGTGGTGGCGGGCTCAGCGTGGCATTCGACATGCCGACCTTGATGGGTCGTGACTCCGATGAGCCCCAAAGCCTGGGCGAGGTCGGCCACTGTGGGGTGGCGATCGACTCGGCCGCCGACATGGACCTACTGTTCGCCGGCATCGATCTGGGGACCGTCACCACCTCGATGACGATCTCCGGTCCCGCCGTGCCGATTTTTTGCATGTACGTGGTGGCCGCCGAGCGTCAAGGAGTTGACACGGTGACCCTCAACGGCACACTCCAAACCGACATTTTCAAGGAGTACATCGCCCAGAAGGAATGGATCTTCGGTCCCGAACCGCACCTGCGACTGATCGGCGACCTGATGGCGTACTGCATCGAGCACGTGCCGGCGTACAAGCCATTGAGTGTCTCGGGGTATCACATCCGGGAGGCCGGCTCGACGGCAGCGCAGGAGCTGGCGTTCACCCTGGCCGACGGTTTCGGGTACGTGGAGCTCGGGCTTTCACGCGGGCTCGACATCGACACCTTCGCTCCCGGGCTCAGTTTCTTCTTCGATGCCCATATCGACTTCTTCGAAGAGATCGCCAAGTTCCGCGCTGCCCGCCGGATCTGGGCCCGCTGGCTGCGGGACCGGTTCGGGGCGAAGACCGCTCGCGCCCAGTCGTTGCGATTCCACACGCAGACCGCAGGGGTCTCGCTGACCGCTCAGCAGCCGTACAACAATGTCGTGCGGACGGCGGTCGAGGCTATGGCTGCCGTGCTGGGCGGCACGAATTCGTTGCACACCAACGCGCTGGACGAGACTCTGGCGCTGCCAACGGAGCAGTCAGCCGAGATCGCTCTGCGTACCCAACAGGTGCTGGCCGACGAAACGGGCGTCGTCAACGTGGCGGATCCGCTCGGCGGCTCCTGGTTCGTCGAGGAGCTCACCGACCGGCTGGAGGCGGAGGCTGAAGCGATCTTCGCCAAGATCATCGAGATGGGGCAGCTGGGAGGTCATGCCAGCCCGATCGGCCCCATCACGTCCGGATTACTGCTGGGCATCGAGGAGGGGTGGTTTACCAGCCAGATCGCCGACGCGGCTTTCCGCTATCAGACGCAACTGGAAAAGGGAGAAAAGACGATCGTCGGAGTGAACGCCCATACGGCCACGGTCACCGGCGAACTGGAGATCCTGCGGGTCAGTCACGAGGTCGAGCTCGCACAGCGAAGAGTGCTCGCCGAACGTCGGACGTCTCGCGACTCGTCGGCCGTGGAGGCAGCTCTTTCAGAAATGATCCACGTCGCGCGCACCGAGCAGAATCTGATCCCGGCGATGCTGGCCGCGGCGCGAGCCGAGGCAACCCTTGGGGAGATCTGCAACGCTCTTCGAGCCGAGTGGGGGGAGTACCGCGAGCCGGCCAGGTTCTGAGCCTTCGACGCGCTCAGAACCTGGCGTAGGGCGGTCCGAGCTCACCCAGTTCAGCCCCTCTCCAAGGCGTCGCGGGCGTCGAACCAGGTGGTTTGATCAGTCGCGCTGCTTGCCACGACCAGGTTATTGACGATCCGATCGAGCTGAGTGAAGTCGCTGGGGTGCCAGTCACCCGATCGGCCGAGAGCTCCTCGGGGTTGCTCCGCCCGGACGCAGAGGTGCGTTTGGCCGAAAGGTTTGCAGACGCCGGCGTGACCTTCATAGCTGTAGCGGGATATGCCCGTGCGCTCGAATCGGACGTTGTACACGGGACGGCTCGCGGGGTAATTGATGGTGATCACGAGTGTGCCCTCGGGATAGTCGTTCCGAGACAACCGGACCGTGGTGCTGTCGCGGACCAATCCGACGGCAACCGATGACACCACGTAATGGCGGGGCGGCGCAACCAACCGGTAAGGCAGCAGCACTGGTTCGGTGGTGAATTCGACATGCCGGGCGAGCGTCGGCAGAAACCGCTCAGATTCGCTCACGCCCGTGCAGGCCACAACCGTCCACGCGTCTTCGGCGTGTCGCCAGGCCAGTGCCGGACCAGGTTCGTCGTGCAGACCTCGCGCGGTGTAGAAACCAGGGCGGCCCGAAATCCGTACTTGCGTTGCGTCGTCGGGAATCTGCATCATGTCGCCCGTCCCAGCCCGGCCGACAGCAATCGAGCAGCGGCCGCGTGCCGCTGTGTCGGCCCGCAGGAAGACGACTTCCCAATCGCGGCCGATGACGCGGCGCCGCACTTCCCATCCGGGCAACGGGCGCAACGTGGACGTGAATGCCCAGACTCCTTGCTGACGAGCCTCGACCGGGGGTCGGTTGATGACGCTGAGCGTGACAGCTGTAATCAAGCTAGTGACCGCCGCCACGGCAAGCACGCGCACCCAGCGGCGCCGCCGTGCTTGTTGCCGACCGACCCGCCGAACTGCGCGAGTGACCGTCAGCGGGTCGGGAGGTTCCCAGGTCAGCACCTCCAGGGTGGCGGCCACCGCGTACGGATCTCCGCCCAGCGCGACCAGCGACCGCTCGAATTCCCGGGAGACGGTCGAGACCGGACGATCGACGATGCCGGCTATCTCTGTCCGGGTCAGCCGCTCGAGACAGCTGAGCATGATCACGGCACGAGCCAAGGCCGGCAACTCCTCGAGCGCGGCCGCGACCGTTCGCAGCTCCGGGCTCAGGTGCTCATGTTCAGGGCCACCCCGCGTTGGCGACGGCCGCCCGCGGAGAAACGTCTGAACCGTCAACCTGCGGAGCTCCTCCGGGGAGTTCGCCAGGTCGGGCCACCGCCGGCCAGCCGAGACGACCACCTCTGCGGCTAACTCCGCCGGTTCGGGTCGCAGCGCCGTGCACCACCGCAGCAGGTCCGCCAACTCCTCGGCGTGCACCACATCAGGCTATGCCCGCACCTCACCGCTCATCGTTTCCGTCGTCCACCGAAGACGGTGGACGATCGACACAATGGCTGACGTCAGCTACCGAGAGCCGCGGACACGACGGCTCGGGCTGCCTCCTGAACTTCGGTGAGATGGTCGCGGCCCCGGAAGGATTCGGCGTAAATCTTGTAGACGTCTTCGGTGCCCGACGGCCGAGCGGCGAACCAGGCGGACTCGGTTGCCACCTTGAGACCACCGATCGCGGCATCGTTGCCGGGAGCCCGGGTGAGGATCGTGGTGATCGGCTCGCCGGCCAGCTGGTCGGCGGTCACCGCGGAGGGGTCGAGCTTGCCCAGCTTCGCCTTCTGCTCGCGGTTTGCCGGCGCATCCACTCGTGCATAGGCCGGGGACCCATGCTGGGCCTCCAATTCCGCGTAGAGCTCGCTCGGGGACTTGCCGGTCACCGCGCGGATCTCGCTCGCCAGCAGGGCGAGCAGGATGCCGTCCTTGTCGGTGGTCCAGGTGCTGCCGTCCAAGGCGAGGAACGATGCTCCCGCCGACTCCTCGCCGCCGAAGCCGATCTCCCCGGTCCGCAGTCCGGGCACGAACCACTTGAACCCCACCGGAACCTCCACCAGCGTCCGGCCCAGGCTGGCGGCCACCCGGTCGATCATGGACGAGGAGACCAGAGTCTTGCCGATCCCGGCGTCCGGGCGCCATCCGGCGCGGTTGGCGTAGAGGTACTGGATCGCGACCGCCAGGTACGCATTGGGATTCAACAGGCCGAAGTCGGGCGTAACGATGCCGTGCCGGTCGGCGTCGGCATCGTTCCCGGTGGAGATGTCGTACGCGTCCTTGTTGCCGATCAGGCTGGCCATGGCGTTCGGTGAGGAGCAGTCCATCCGGATCTTGCCGTCGGTGTCCAGGGTCATGAACGACCATCGGGGATCGACTCGCGAGTTGACGACGGTCAGGTCGATGCCCAGCCGGTCGGCGATGTAGCCCCAGTACTGGACACTCGCCCCGCCCATCGGGTCGGCGCCGATGTGAACGCCTGCGTCGCGGATGGCGTCCAGGTTGAGTGCGTTCCTCAGGTCTTCACAGTATCGGCCGAGATAGTCGAACCGCTCGATCTGCGAGGCGACCTGGTCGTAGGGGGTCCGCTTGATCGCGGAGGGGTCGGCGAGCAGGGCATTGGCGCGGGCGGCGATCACGCTGGTCGCGTCGGTGTCGGCTGGGCCGCCGTGCGGAGGGTTGTACTTGAAGCCACCGTCGCGGGGGGGATTGTGCGACGGCGTGACCACGATGCCGTCCGCGCTGCCCTGCTCTGAGCCGGTGGCAGCGCGGCCCTTGTCGTTGTACACCACGATCGCCCGGGACACGGCCGGCGTGGGCGTGTAGTCGTCATCGCCCTCGGCCCGCACCGCCACCCCGTTGGCGCACAGCACCTCCAGAGCCGTGGTCCAGGCTGGCTTCGACAAGGCGTGGGTGTCCTTGCCGATGAACAGCGGGCCGGTGATGCCCTGGCTGGCTCGGTACTCCACGATCGCCTGCGTGGTAGCCGCGATGTGCGCGTCGTTGAACGCCGTATCGAGACTCGACCCACGGTGCCCTGAGGTGCCGAAGGAGACTTGTTGGTCGGGATCCTTCGGATCCGGTGTCCGGTCGTAGTAGGCGCTGATCACCGCGTCAACGTCAATCAGGTCTTGGGGTTGGGCCGGCTGACCGGCGCGTGGATGAGCCATGGCAGACATTCTGCCGATCAGGACCATCCCTGGGGAGTGCGTGAAGCAAAGTGCCCATTCTTCGTGCGTCCGCGGCTCGGGCCCCGTCCCCGAGCTGGGCGGCGGCTTTGACAGGATGACGGCCATGAGTTCGTCGAGTTTCAGCCGCCATGGTGCTGTCGACCTGTCCCAGGTGGCGGCACGGGCCAAGCAGGCCGGAGCGCCGGCGCCAGGCGGGACGCCCGGGAGCGGCTCGTACGTGGTCCAGGTCAACGAACAGACCTTCGAAGCCGAGGTCATTCGCAAGTCGGTCAAACACCCGGTGGTCGTCGAGCTCTATTCGCCACGGGTGTCCACTGGTCAGCAGCTCTCCGACGCGCTGGCTGCATTGGCGGCGGAGGCGGCAGGTCGATTTCTGCTGGCCCGGATCAACGTCGATACCGCGCCGGGCATCGTTCAAGCCCTCGCACTGCAAGCCGTACCGACGGTCATCGCCGTCATCAACGGCCAGATCGCCCCTCTCTTCCAGGGCGTCTTGAGCAAGGAGCAGGCCAGCGCATATATCGAGCAGCTGCTCAAGGCGGCCGTCGCGAACGGCATCGTCGGCCGGGCCGACCCGGCAGGCAGCCAGCTGAGTGAGACCACCACCCCGTCGGACGAACTGGTATCGGATCCCCGGTTCGCCGCCGCCGATGAAGCCTTGGAGAGGGGCGATTTCAACACGGCGCTAGCGGAGTTCGACAAGCTCCTGGAAGCGAGTCCGAATGATGCGGAGGCCAAGGCCGGCAAGGCTCAGGTCGGCCTGCTGGCCCGGGCTTCAGCCGTCGATCCGCAGGCGGTGCTCGACCAGGCCGCGATCTCGGATGCGGTGGATGATCAGCTTGCCGCGGCGGATGTCGAGATGGTGACCGGTCAGGTCGACGAAGCCTTCGCTCGTCTCCTTCAGCTGATCAGGCAGAGCTTGGGCGAGGATCGAAACGCCGCCCGGGTACGGCTGCTGGAACTCTTCGAGACACTCGGGAACGCCGACGAGCGCGTGCTCCGCGCTCGCCGGGAACTGATGGCCGCCCTTTTCTGAATCCTGCCGATTGATCGGCGAACTCGTGCTCCTGACCTCAACCCAGCGAGGTAGAGCCAGCTACCGGCCAATGTCGTCACGACAGGCCTCACACCGGCCGGCCATTCTCCAAGTACGCGGTTTCATCGCGTGCCAGACCAAGCGCGATGGTCAGCCGGCGGTGGGCGAGCGGGGTGACCAGTCGTCGGGCGTCGTCGAGGGTGCAGAGTCGGACCGAGCGAATCTCGGCGGGCTGCAACGACCAGGCGCGCAGGTCGGCCTCCTGCACCGTGCCGCCGTCGAAGATCATCTCGATGGCGTCGTCCCAGCCGAGATAGGGCGGCATCCAGTCCACGATCAGCAGCGGCCCGATGTCGAGGTCAATACCGAGCTCCTCGCGAACCTCTCGCATCGCGCCGATCCGCGGCGACTCGGACGGCTCGACGATGCCGCCGGGCAGCTCCCAGTCGGCCTTGAACTGGGTCTCGCAGAGCAGCACTCGGCCCTTGTCGTCGCGCATCAGCACGTGTGCGATGAGCCGCTTGCGCGGTAGGGCCGAGTTCATCACGCCGGAGAAGCCGGTCGGTCCGCCCACAAGATCATCGGCCAGCCGGGCAAAGATGGCCACGTCACCGTACGAGCCGTCCGGCAGCTTGATGGCTTCCCGGCGCAGTCCTTCCCAGCGGAATCCCGCGCGTAGCACCGCACGCCGACCGGCCCGATCACTGGCCGGCAGCGACACCTCCAGCCGGCGGAGGCCCCGTTCGCGCAGCGCATGCTCGGCGACGGAGGTGATGGCCTCGATCAGGCCGGCCTCGACCAGTACTTCGGTGTCCACCGTGCTGTCCCAGTGGACTGTGGCACTGCCGCCGTCCCCGGCGACCACCCGAACGTCGAGCTCGGTCACCGCTCAAGTCTGATCGGCAGACCTGCCGGGCGCCGCCCGGGGCGGTTGAGAGGTACGCGGAGTTACACGGGGCGCCGGTTGAATGGTGGCTGCCTCGATCTCGTCGACGTCCGGGCCGCCAGTTCCCTCGGCCGTACCCGGCTTCGCCGCCTTCTCACCGCTCGTTTCTGTCGAGTCGGGGGCTTGGCGTCGGGCCGAGGCTGACTCGGACTCCGACTCCGACCGCGAACGCGCCGGCGATAGCTTCCGCGCCCTGGCACGTACGCCGGCCACCGCCTTCTCCGGCTCTTCCTGTTCCTCGTCGAGCACCGGCTCGAACCGCAGCCAGACTGCGCCGAGCGGTGGCACCGTCACTGCCGCCGACGCCGGATATCCGTGGGCGGGGATCTCGGTGGCGACGACCTGGCCGAGATTGCCGATCTGCCCAGTGCCGTCGTAGACATCGGCGTCGGTGTTCAAAATCTCCTTCCAGACACCGATCGAGGGAAGACCGATCCGGTAGTCCGGTCGGGGCTCGGAGGAGAAGTTCGTGACGCAGGCAATCATCTGGCCATCGCCGTCGAAGCGGAGCCAGGAAAACACGTTCCCGCCGCGATCATCCGCGTTGATCCAGGAGAACCCCGACGCGTCGGTGTCAAGCTTCCAGAACGCCGGATGCTCGCGATAAATGCCGTTCATGTCCTTGACCAGCCGCTGCACTCCGCGATGTCCCACGTTTGCGCTCTCATCCCAATCGACGCTGCGGGCCTCGGAGAACTCGCGGCGCTGGCCGAACTCGGTGCCCATGAAAAGGAGCTTCTTGCCGGGATGGGCCCACATGAAGGCGTAGAACGCCCGCAGGGTGCCGAACTTGCGCCACTCGTCCTGCGGCATGCGCTCGAACATCGAGCCCTTGCCGTGGACGACCTCGTCGTGGCTGATCGGCAGGATGAAGTTCTCCGAATAGGCGTACGCCATGGCGAAGGTCATTTCGTGGTGGTGATGCTGCCGGTAGATCGGCTCCCGCCCGATGTAGCGCAGCGAGTCGTTCATCCAGCCCATGTTCCATTTGAAGCCGAAGCCCAGGCCGCCATAGTTCACGGGACGGGTCACCCCCGGCCAGGAGGTGGACTCTTCGGCGATCAGCACGGTTCCGGGCTCGCGGGCGTAGGCGTGGGAGTTGGTCCGCTGCATCAGCTCGATGGCCTCTAGGTTCTCGTTGCCGCCGTACTTGTTCGGGACCCACTGACCAGCGTCGCGTGAGTAGTCGAGGTAGAGCATGGAGGCCACCGCGTCTACGCGGAGGCCGTCGATGTGGAACTCGTGCAGCCAGTAGTAGGCGTTGGAGATCAGGAAGCTCTTCACCTCGTTGCGGCCGAAGTTGAAGATGTAGGAGCCCCAGTCGGGATGCCACCCGAGCCGGGGATCCTCGTGCTCGTAGAGTGCGGTGCCGTCGAAGCGCTGTAGGGCCCAAGGGTCAGTGGCAAAGTGGCCGGGGACCCAGTCGATCAAGACACCGATTCCGGCCCGGTGAAGGGCGTCCACCAGATGCCGGAACTCGTCCGGTGAGCCGAAGCGCGACATCGGCGCGAAATATCCAGTGACGTGATAGCCCCACGATCCTTCGAACGGGTGCTGAGCCACCGGTAGGAACTCGACGTGGGTGTAGCCCTGCCAGCTGCAGTACTCGACCAGCTGATTGGCCAGCTCGAGGTATGTCAGGCCCTTACGCCACGAGCCGATGTGCACCTCGTAGACGCTGATCGGCTCTTCGTGCAGCTTCCTCTCGCCCCGGTACCACATCCATTGGTCGTCGCTCCACGCGTACTGGCTCTCATAGACGATCGACGCGGTATGCGGTGGCGACTCGGCGAACCGCGCCATCGGGTCAGCCTTGGTCCGCCAGACGCCGTCGGAGCCGAGGATCTCGAACTTGTACAGGTTGCCGGTGCTCACCCCTTCCATGAACAGCGCCCAGACGCCAGATCCGGGAACCAATTGCAAATAGGAGTTCTCGCCGTTCCAGTAGTTGAAGTCCCCGACCAGCCGGACGGCCTGCGCGTTGGGCGCCCACACCGAGAAGCGCGTGCCGAAGATGGGTCCGCGTTCGGAGTCGGTGATGGTCATCTCGTGCGCACCGAGACGCTTCCAGCACTCGGTGTCGTGACCCTCGTGGAAGCCGGTGAAGTCCCAGCCGGTCAACTCACCGCTCGGATCGAATGCCATCTATGCTCCTTATCTCATGCGCTCGCGAAGCGGGTGTTGGCCGATGACCGGCCACCAGGTCGCGGCGCCTTGGCATTGGCGCCATCACTTTCGGTCTCGACGAGGGTGGCCACCGCAGCCAGCGGAATCCCCACCCAGTCCGGGCGATTCCGGACCTCATAGATGACCTCATAAATCGCCTTGTCGGCCTCGTACGCCCGCAGTATCGCGGCGTCTGCCGGTTCGAGCGGTCCGCCGGCGTAACTTTCCAGGAACGCCGACCGGCACTCCGCCGCCCACTCCGCACTACCCGGTCCCGTAACGCTGGCGGCCGCGTAGTCCAAGGAGCGCATCATTCCGGCAAGGTCCCGCCAGACACTGTCCGGCGCCATCCGCTCGGCGAGCGACTTGGCCGGCTCGCCCTCGAAGTCGATGATCTTCCACCCGCTGGGCGTATGCAGGGTCTGCCCGAGGTGGAAATCACCGTGCACTCGCTGGACCGGCAGCGAATGTCCGCTGAGTTGGTCGAACGCCTCCTCCAGGCGGCCGGCGTACGGCGAGAGGGCAGGAGCGTCGCCCGTTGCTCGGCGCAGGCGCTCCCGCATCACTTCCGCCACCGCGGCTCCTGACAGGTGGGCAGTAGGGAAGGCAGAGCGCAGCGCATCGTGCGTCTCGGCCAGCGCCTTGCCGAGAGCCGACGCCTCCGTCGCGAAACTGTAGCCCTGGCGGAGGGAGTGGAGGGCCATGCCCCAGCCGTCGCGGGCGTCGATCAGCTTCTCCACCGCCATCGCGAGATCGGCGTGCTGGGTCTCGCCGCCGTCTCCCGACCAGCTGCCCTCAACCCAGCCGTAGAGTCGGGCCACATCGGCCGAGTGAGAGCGGCTCAAGGCGTCGTGCACTTCGATGTCGAGATTCCGGCCCAGCTCAAGACGGCGGAACACCTTGATCATGGCCACGTCGCCGAACATGACCGAGGTGTTCGACTGCTGGCCGGTGTAGACGTGCGGCTCGAGATCGTCCCGGAGACCTTCAGCAGCGCTGAGATGGAAGTGCACTTGGCTCCCCGGCGCCCGATGCCACGCCCGGTCGAGAAGCTTGCGCAAGATCAACCGGCAGGCTTCCGGATCCTGCGTCGCGTCGTAACCCACCACCTCGCCGAGATCTGGATCACGAGGCCGAGCGATCTCGGCGTGGTTCATCAAGCCCACCGCCTCCCGGCGGTACGCGATCGGGAGCGAGTAGAGCTCCGTCGGCGTACCTGATCCAGAATCTCCGACGTAACCCACTTCGGCGACTTCGAACCGGACCGCCGGCCATCCGCCGGGCGTGCTGAGCCATGGCAGAGGGGTGAGCGAGTGGAGTTCGGCCTGCCGACCCTTGCCGGCGAACCAGCGGGCGCCGGTGAGATAGCGCATCAGCTGGTCGGCTACGTGGCCAGCCGGCATCGGCGCCATGCCTATCCTGCCTGCGGGTTGCGCTTGCCGTACCGGACCAGGGTGAGGATGTGCGCCGGATCGTCGTGGGTCAGCCGGACGAAGGCGTGCTGACCCCATCGCCAGGTCTGGCCGGTCAGCTCATCGTGCACCAGGTAGACGTCACGAGCGCTCAGACCGAGGTATTCCATGTCAAGGTAGACCTCGGTCTCGACGATGTTGTGCGGGTCGACGCTGCACACCACGAGGACCACGTCGTCGCCGCTGCGTTTGGAGAACACCAGGGCGCTCGGGTGCGGGGCATGGTGGAAGTGAAGTTGGCGCAGCTGCTGCAAGGCCGGGTGTTCCCGGCGGATCTCGTTGAGCCGCCCGAGCAGCAGGTTGAGGTTCTCACCACTCTCGGCCGCCGCGGCCCAGTCCCGAGGCCGATACTGGAACTTCTCCGAGTTGAGATACTCCTCACGGCCCTGGAGCGCGGCGTTCTCGAACAGCTCGAACCCGGAGTACACCCCCCACAAGGGCGAAAGTGTAGCCCCGAGCACCGCGCGAATCGTGAAGGCCGTCTTGCCGCCCCACTGCAGATACATCGGGTTGATGTCCGGAGTGTTCACGAAGAAGTTCGGCCGGAAGAAGCTGTCGGTCTCCGTGCTCAGCTCCTTCATGTACTCCTCGATCTCCCACTTCTCGTTGCGCCAAGTGAAGTAGGTGTAGGACTGCTGGAATCCGACCTTGCCCAGCATGTGCATCATCGCCGGCTTGGTGAACGCCTCGGCGAGGAAGAGCACGTCGGGATCGGTCCTGCGGACCTCCGCCAGCAGCCAGGCCCAGAACTTGACCGGCTTCGTGTGGGGGTTATCCACCCGGAAGATGCGCACCCCATGGCTCATCCAGAGCCTGACCAACCGCAGACTTTCGGCGTAGATGCCGGCAGGGTCGATATCAAAGTTGATCGGGTAGATGTCTTGGTACTTCTTCGGTGGGTTCTCGGCATAGGCGATCGAGCCGTCGGCTCGCTTGGAGAACCACTCCGGATGCTCGGTGACCCATGGGTGATCCGGCGAGGCCTGCAGCGCGAAGTCCATGGCGAGTTCCATGCCGGAGGACTTCACCTTGGCGACGAACCGGTCGAAGGCGTCCCAGTCGCCCAAATCCGGATGGATCGCGTCGTGCCCGCCGTCGGAGTTGCCGATGGCCCACGGCGAGCCCGGATCGGCCGGGCCAGGGGCCAGGGTGTTGTTCGGGCCCTTGCGGAAAGAGGTGCCGATGGGGTGGATCGGCGGGATGTAGATGACGTCAAAGCCCATCTGTGCGGCGGCCTCGATGCGTTCGTGGGATGAGTCGAAGGTTCCGGAGATCCACCTGGAGTTCTTCTCGTCCCAGCGCGCGCCCTCGGAGCGCGGGAAGAACTCATACCAGGACGCGAACAGCGCTGCCTTCCGGTCGACGAAGATCGGGTAGTCCGGCGTGGGGGAGACCACCTCACGGGGACCGTACGACCGCATCGCCTCCCTGACCTCGGGCGCCAGCACGATCTCGAGGCGGTCCTCCACCTGCTGCCCAGAGTCCAGACTGGCGGCGGCGGCTCGCAGCCTGGTCGCTACTGCGGTATTGCGGTCGGCTTGCGCTCGGTCGGCTGAGGAGTTGAACAGCGTCTTCCCCTCGGCGCAGACCAGCGCCACATCGATGCCGGCCGGGATCTTGATCTCGGCGTTGTGCACCCAGGTCTCCCAGGGATCGCTCCAGCCCTCCACCCGAAACGTCCAGAGTCCTTCGGTGTTCAGCGTCACCGTCGCCGTCCACCAGTCGAAGCCGAGCGGGGTCGTGGGATGCATCGGCTCGAGCCGCTCGTTACCTTCCGGGTCGGTCAGGACGACCGACGCGTTGACCGCGTCATGTCCCTCCCGGAAGACCGTCGCCCGAATCGGAATCGCCTCACCGGCCGTCGCCTTGGCCGGGTAGGCGCCGCCCTCGATGACGGGCGAAACCTTGGTCACCGGAATCCGGTCGATCAGGGTGCCCAATGGCGGTTCGTCCATGGTCGGAGTTTCTGGCTTGGTTGCCGTCACGATCGCCAACCTATCGGCCCTGCTCGGTTCATGGCAGAGGGACCAACGGATCGATCTCGGCGACTCCGTACCACCGCATGACTGTTCAAAACTCGCGCCGAATGGGACCGCTACCTTATGCGGGTGCGCGCTATTCGTCGATTCGCCGTTCGTCCGGTGCTGCCGGAGGTTCTGAAGCCGCTGGGTGACCTCGCCAACAACTTGCGGTGGTGCTGGCATCCCGATACTCAGGACCTGTTCCGCTCGGTCGACCCACAGATATGGGAAGGGTCTGGCGGCGACCCCATTCGACTGCTGGCAGATGTTTCGGTCGAGCGCCTGCAAAGTCTGGCGGGGGACAAGAAGTTCTTGAAGAACCTCAAAGTCATCCAAGCCGATCTCGCCGACTACCTGACCGGCGAGCTGTGGTACCAGAGCCACGCGGCGGAAAACCCCGGTGCGCCCAAGGGGATCGGCTACTTCTCACCGGAGTTTGGAATCACCGAGGTGCTCCCGCAGTACTCCGGAGGGTTGGGCATTCTGGCTGGTGATCATCTGAAGGCGGCCAGTGACTTGGGCGTACCGATCATCGGCGTCGGCCTGCTCTACCGCCAGGGCTACTTCCGGCAGTCGCTCAACGCGGCCGGATGGCAGCAGGAGCGCTATCCGCTGCTCGACCCCAATGCGCTGCCGCTGAACCAGCTGCACGACGACGAGGGCCCGGTGCGGATCGAGGTGCCCCTGACCGGCCGCACGCTGCTGGCCCAGGTCTGGTTGGCTCAAGTCGGCCGGGTGCCACTGTTGCTCTTGGACTCCGACGTCGAGCAGAACCACGCTCCCGACCGAGAGGTCACCGACCGGCTGTACGGCGGTGGCAGTGACCACCGGCTGGCGCAGGAAGTGCTGCTCGGGATTGGCGGCGTCCGGGCGATCCGGGCCTACTGCAGGATCACCGGGGCGACGGCCCCCGAGGTCTTCCACACCAACGAGGGCCACGCGGGCTTTCTCGGCTTGGAACGCATCCGGGAGTACATCGAGTCAGGACTGGACTTCGACGCGGCGGTTGAACGCACCCGAGCGGGGACCGTCTTCACCACCCACACACCGGTGCCCGCGGGTATCGACCGGTTCCCCCGCGAACTGATCGTCGACCAGTTCCGCAACTTCGACGACGTGCCGCTGGACCGCGTACTCGCGCTGGGGGCCGAGGATTACGCGGACGGCGACTCGAGCAAGTTCAACATGGCCGTGATGGGCTTCCGGTTGGGCCAGCGGGCGAACGGTGTGTCGGTGCTTCACGGCGAGGTATCCCGCGAGATGTTCCAGGGGTTGTGGGAGGACTTCGACACCAGCGAGGTGCCGATCACGTCGATCACCAACGGCGTGCACCACCTCACCTGGGTCCATCGGGATCTCCTGGAACTGCTGGAGGCGCCAACCGGCAGCTCCTCGGAGACCGTCATCGACGGGTACGACTGGACAGCGCTGGAGAAAGTGGACAGCACCACGATCTGGGAGCTGAAGCGGAAGATGCGCTCCGACCTCGTGGCGACGGCTCGGACGCGGCTCGCCGAAAGCAGCGCCAACCGAGGACTGGCCACGGAGTGGGCCAACACCGTGCTGGACGCGGACATCGTGACTTTCGGCTTCGCGCGGCGGGTGCCCTCGTACAAGAGGTTGACTTTGATGTTGCGCAATCCGGATCGCCTCAAGGCGCTGCTCACCGACGAGGAGCGCCCGATTCAGATCGTCATCGCGGGCAAGTCCCACCCGGCGGACGAGGGCGGCAAGGCGTTGATCCAGCAGATGGTGCAATTTGCTGACGATCGCGAAGTGCGGCATCGGATCGTCTTCCTCCCGGATTACGACATGTCCATGGCCAAGCCGCTGTATCCCGGCTGCGACGTCTGGATGAACAATCCGCTGCGCCCGTACGAGGCGTGCGGCACGTCAGGCATGAAGGCGGCCCTGAACGGTGCCGCGAACCTGTCCATTCGAGACGGCTGGTGGGATGAGTGGTTCCAGCCGGCTTTCGGCTGGGAGATCCCGTCCGCTGAGGCGACCGAGGATCCGGACCGGCGCGACGATCTCGAGGCAAAGGCGCTCTACGACATCATCGAGAACCAGATCGTCCCCCGCTTCTACGACGTCGACGCCGACGGCGTGCCGCAACGATGGATCCAGATGATCCGAGAAACCATCGCCGGCCTCGGGCCCAAGCTGCTTGCCTCTCGGATGGTCCGGGATTACGTGACGAACCTCTACGTGCCGGCGGCCACTTCGGTGCACTCCGTGGATCGAGCCATGGGAGGCGCCGGCGCCCTCGCCGCGTGGAAGCGCCGAGTGCGGTCGGCCTGGCCCAAGGTGGCCGTCGACCACGTCGAGTCGCTCGACGCCGATGCGATCGAGGTCGGTGCGAAGATTCACGTCAGTGCGCTCGTCCGGCTGGGCGACCTGACTCCGGACGACGTCGAGGTCCAGCTCGTCACGGGACGCGTCAGCGGCGACGACCAGCTCTACGAGCCTCGGGTGAACCCGTTTCCCGAGGGAGTCGAGGTCGAGGACGGTCTTCGGCGCTACGAAAGCTCCGTCCTGGCCCAACGCGCCGGAGCCATCGGCTACACCGTACGGGTGGTGCCCTACCATTCGCTTTTGGCCGGCGCCGCGGAGATGGGCCTCGCCGCCCTGCCAGCTACCCTTCCTAACCCGCCCTCGGCCAGCCATCAGCCATAGCAATGCTCCATGGTGTCCGCAGCCGAGCTCATAGAAGACGTCGCAGCTCATAGAAGACGTCGCAGAGAGCCAATCCCGATCCCTCTCTTCCAGGACTAGCGCCGGAGCGATCGGGCGGCCCTTCTCATTCCGCGGCGCTCAGCTTGGTGACGATGACGTCGAGTGCCTCGCGAGCGGCGGGCTGGAACAGGGGGAGGGACAAGAATCCGTGGATCGCCTCCGGGTAGGTGACGAGCTCGGTTGGCACGGCGGCTTCTTTCAGTGTGTCGGCGTAACGAGTGGCATCATCGCGGAGCGGGTCCAGTCCGGCCGCGATGATCAGCGCCGGCGCTAGGTCGCGGTGGTCGCTCGCGAACTGCGGGCTGACCCGCGGGTCGTCGTAACCGATGCTGGAGGGCAGGCCCTGCGGCAAGTAACACCGGCCGTACCAGTCGAGCTGGGTACGCCCCAGCATCGGCGCTTCGGTCAGATCGGCGACGGAAGCGGAGGACAGGGTCAGGTCAGTCGCCGGGTAGATCAAGATCTGCCGGGTCAGCTTGGGCCAGGAGGGGTCGTCGCGGCACCGATCCCGCAAGTGGAGCGCCACCAGGGCGGCCAGGTTGCCGCCAGCACTCTCGCCCATCACACTGACGCGGTTTGGGTCGGCGCCTAGCTCGGCAGCCTGACTCACTAGCCACTGCGTCGCGGCCCAGCAGTCGAGGAAGGGCACGGGCGCTGGATGCTCCGGTGCGAGCCGGTACTCAACAGAGGCCACCAGAGCACCGGTCCGGGCCGCGACACTGCCACACAGCCAGTTGGCTGCGGTGAGGTTGCCGATGACGAAACCGCCACCGTGAAAGTTGACCACCAGCGGTGTGGGCTCTTCCCGACGCACGTCGGTATTCCGGTACAGACGAACTCGCAGCGCCACGTCGGACGTTGTAATCCGAATGTCGCTGATCGTCACATCGGGAGCAACCCTGCCCAATACCAGCCGGGCGAGTGGCTGCGGGAGTTCACGACGTATCCTCGCCAGATAGCGCGGAGATGGCGGGTCCGGGCGGGGCAACCGCCGGACCATCTCCACCAGCACCCGGGTTCGGCGGTTCATCGCGGACCAGCCACCGGCGTTAGTCGACCTGGAGAACCACGACCGTACGGCCGGGGATCTGCAGCGTCGAGCCTGCGGACATCTTCTCCTCCGGCAACTCGCCGTCGAGACCGGTATGCGCCACGACTGTGTAGGTGTGCGCCCAGGGACCGTCGGGGAGGTTGACCTGGATGGCGTCGTTTCCCCCGTGAAACCAGATCAGGAAGGCCTCGTCGGTGATCCGATGAGGGTCGTCGTTGGCCACATACATTCCCAACGTCCGACGGGTACCGTCCTGCCACTCCTCCGGCGTCATCTCGACCTTGGGGCCGCCGAACCAGGCGAGATTGCGGCGTCCCGAGGGCCGTCCGTTCGCGTCGGCTAAGTCCTCGCCGCGGCGGTAGATCTCCCTTCGCAGCACCGGGTGATCCGCGCGCAGTTGGAGAAGCTTGCGGGTCAGGTCTGTCAAGTCGTGCCAATCGTGCTGAGTGTCCCAATGCACAAAGGAGATCGGGGAGTCTTGGCAGTAGGCGTTGTTGTTGCCTTGCTGAGAACGGCCGAGCTCA
This sequence comes from Propionibacteriaceae bacterium, assembly GCA_035641455.1. Taxonomy (GTDB): domain Bacteria; phylum Actinomycetota; class Actinomycetes; order Propionibacteriales; family Propionibacteriaceae; genus Microlunatus. The sequence goes on from DASQUD010000232.1 coordinate 20,864, forward strand.
TCTCCAGCCGTGATCATCGGAACGCCGGTGGCCAGTATCAGGGTGGCCATCAGGTTCTTCGTCTGACGATGCCGGAGGGCGGTGATCTGGAAATCGTCGGTCTCGCCTTCGACGCCGCAGTTCCAGGAGCGGTTGTCGTCCGACCCGTCCCGATTCGATTCGCCGTTGGCGCCGTTGTGCTTGACGTCAAAGGTCACCAGGTCACGCAAGGTGAAACCGTCGTGGGCAGTGATGAAGTTGACGCTCGCTGTTGTGGCCCGACCATCGCGATCGAAGACGTCGGGAGAACCGGTCAGCCGCTGAGCGAACTCTCCCACACCGTGACTGTTACCACGCCAGAAATCCCGGACGTAATTGCGGAACCGGTCGTTCCATTCGCTCCAGCCGTGCCCGAAGCCGCCAAGCTGATAGCCGTACGGTCCGAGATCCCAAGGTTCGGCGATCATTTTGACCTGGCTCAGCACCGGGTCCTCCCGGATCGCGATCTTGAACGGGTGGTTGTGGTCGACGTGATGGCGCTCGTTGCGAAGCAAGGTGCTCACGAGATCGAAGCGGAAGCCGTCGACGCCCATCTCGGTCACCCAGTAACGCAGCGAGTCCAGCACCATCGCAAGCACGCCCGGCTCGGACGTGTCCACGGAGTTTCCGCAGCCAGTGACGTCGTAGTCGTTGTGCTGATCGTCGGTCAACCGGTAGTACCCGAGGTGGTCGAGGCCGCGGAAGGACAGCGTGGGACCCTCGTGGCCTCCTTCACCGGTGTGGTTGTAGACCACGTCGAGGATGACTTCGATCCCGCCGTCGTGCAGTGCCGATACCATCTCCTTGAATTCAGGTACCTGCTGGCCGAGGGTGCCCACCGACCCGTACGCAGCGTGGGGTGCGAAGTAGCCGAGGGTGTTGTAACCCCAATAGTTCGAGAGCCCACGGCCGATCAAGAAGGGCTCCGACACGTGGTGGTGAACGGGCAGCAGCTCGACCGCAGTGACACCCAGGTCCTTCAGGTGGGCGATGACTGCCGGATAAGCGAGGCCGGCGTACGTGCCACGCAGATGCTCCGGGACGGCGGGATGTAGCCGCGTGTAGCCCTTGACGTGCATCTCGTAGATGACGCTGTCGGCTAGCGGCGTGGAATGGTCGATCGGTCTGGGCGGGGGGCTTTCGGGTACGACCACGCTGAGCGGAACCGCCGCGAACGAGTCAGTCCGGTCGGGTATGTAGTTCGACCCCGGCGCGTGGTCCAGAATAGGACCTGAGTAATCGACGCCACCTGTGATCGCCCGGGCGTACGGGTCGAGCAGGAGCTTGGCCGGATTGAACCGAGCCCCGAGCGCCGGATCCCAGGGCCCGTGCACCCGGTAGCCGTAGCGCTGCTCGGCACCAATGCCCGGAACGAACACGGTCCACACCCCATCGGGGGCGCGGGTCATGTCGTAGTTGTGCTGGCTTCGATCCTCGGCGACCAGCGCCAGTTCCACGCGGGTCGCCCGGGGCGTCCACAGCGCGAAGAGGGTGCCTCCGTCACGGATGTGGGCACCGAGAATCGATGAATCCTCCGGCACCGGCAAGGCCGTAGCGGTGGGATTCATGATGAGTCTTTCATCTTGTTGTGGTCTTCGGAGCAGCAGTCGAGCCGGATGCATCCGGGCACGATTTGGCCATTCTGCCTGCCCAACCGCCTAGATGGGACATCGAGAGCTGTTGAATGGTCATCTTTCTTGGCGCTTCAGCATGGCTGCCTGTCTGTCACACTGCCGTCATGGCGATGCATGACGTAGTTGCCGAACACCGCTGTCTCGACGATCCCGACCACATCGCCGTCCATCACTGGACGGTCGAGGCGGTTCGGCGGCCCGGCATTGGCGCGCAGCACGTCTCGGTCAATACCCAGGAGTCCTTGGATCAGAACCTAGCCCGCTTCGTGGAGCTGGGAGTCATGGTCGGCGAGCAGCCGGTGGCCTGGATGGAGCCGCTCAGCATTCAGCTGGACTTGGATCGAGCCGCTCAGCGTTTTGCTGGACGTGGACCTGGAAGCCCTACTTGTTACTCGTGAGTAATATAGGCCACCTTGAGACGAGTCGGAGGAAGATGAAGATCCTGGTGCTGGTGAAGCACGTTCCTGATGCCACGGGGGACCGCCGGTTCGCCGACGACGGCACGCTCGACCGAGCGAGCACCGATGGTCTGCTGTCCGAGCTCGACGAGTACGCGGTCGAGCAGGCGCTGCGGATCGCGGACGAACGCGACGACGTTGAGGTGGTAGCGCTCACCGTTGGCCCGGACGACGCCGCGGATGCGATCAAGCGAGCGCTTCAGATGGGTGCGTCCGGCGGCATCCAGGTCAACGACGAGGCGATGCACGGTTCGGATGCCCTGGCGACCAGCGCCGTCCTGGCCGCGGCGATTGCCAAAGCTGCACCCGATCTGGTGATCTGTGGCATGGCCTCGACCGACGGCGGCATGGGTGTGGTCCCGGTCATGATCGCGGAGCGTCTCGGCTGGCCGGCGGCGACGTTGGGGGCCAGCCTCAGCCTGGAGGGAAACATCGTCACCGTCAGGCGGGATGCGGACTCGGCGAGCCTCACAGTCGAGGCCAAGCTGCCCGCGATAGTCAGTGTGACGGACCAGTCGGGGGAGGCGAGGTACCCCTCGATGAAAGGCATCCTGGCCGCGAAGAAGAAGCCAGTGGAGAGCTGGACGCTGGCCGATCTCGGTGTCGATCCCAGTACCGTCGGCCTGGACGCCGCTCTGACGAAGGTGCTGCAAACGACCCCGCGACCACCGAAGCAGCCGGGTCAGGTAATCACTGACGAGGGCGGATCTGGAGCAACAGCGATCGCCGATTTCCTGTCCGCCGGCAAGTATTTGTGAAAGGGACATCATGTCCGTCGTTCTCGTAGTCACCGAGCTCGCCGATAGCAAGGTCACCAAGCCGGCGCTCGAGCTGCTGACCCTGGCTCGCCGGCTCGGCGACCCGGTCGCCGTGGTGCTCGGCGGCGGCGCCGAGGGCGCGGCGCAGCAGCTGGGCCAATACGGCGCCACCAGGGTGCTGTCTGTCGTCGACCCGGCGCTGTCTGATTACCTGGTGGCGCCGAAGGCCGAAGCGGTGGCGCAGGTCGCCGCGGCGGAGTCACCAGCTGCGATCCTGATCAGTGCCACGCCGGAGGGCAAGGAGATCGCCGGGCGTGTCGCCGTCAAGCTGAATTCAGGGCTGATCACTGACGCGATCGACGTCGAGCACGACGGTTCCACCCTGCAATCGGTGTTCGCCGGGAACTGGACAGTCCAAGCGTCGGTCAGTGGCCCTGCCGTGATCGCGGTGAAGGCAAACGCGGTGACCCCGGAGCCGGCCTCGGCCGCAGGGGCGATGGAGCAAGCTGCCGTGACCATCTCTGACCAGGCGAAGGGCGCTCGCATCGTCAAGTCTGAACCCAAGCAAGCCAGCGGCCGCCCTGAGCTCACCGAGGCCGCCGTTGTCGTCTCCGGTGGCCGCGGTACGGGCGGCGACTTCAGTTCCGTCGAAGGACTTGCGGACGCCCTGGGCGCCGCAGTTGGGGCATCCCGAGCAGCGGTGGACTCCGGTTGGTACCCCCACGCGTATCAGATCGGCCAGACCGGCAAGACGGTTTCGCCACAGCTTTACATCGCCGCCGGAATCTCGGGGGCCATTCAGCACCGCGCTGGTATGCAGACGTCAAAGGCGATCATGGCCGTGAACAAGGATCCGGAGGCGCCGATCTTTGCCCTCGCCGATCTGGGCATCGTGGGCGACCTGCGGACGATCCTCCCCGCGGCGACCGAGGAGATCGCTCGGCGACGAGCCTGATGGATTCCTGAGGCAGACTGAAGCTGTGCCTCGCAGCTACTTCGACCATGCGGCCACCACGTCGATGGTCCCGCAGGCCATCGAGGCGATGACGCGAGAATTGGCCCGGGTGGGCAACGCGTCCTCGCTCCACGGCTCCGGCCGGGCCGCTCGGCGCGTGGTCGAGGAATCGCGGGAGGTCATTGCCGCCTGCCTCGGCGCTCGACCGTCTGAGGTGATCTTCACCTCCGGGGGCACGGAGGCAGACAACCTCGCCGTCAAAGGCGCGTTCTGGTCCGGCGCCAAGCGTCCGGGCGTTGTCACATCCTGCGTTGAGCATTCCGCCGTGCTGGATGCGGTGAGCTGGCTCGCTGACGGTGGGGCAGACGTCAGTCTGGTCGGTGTGGACGTCACTGGACACATCGATGTGGGGGAACTGGAAGAGGCCGTCTCGGACACCACCGCCGTCGTGTCGATCATGTGGGGCAACAACGAGGTCGGCACCCTGCAGCCGGTCGCCGAGGCAGTAGAGGTCGCTGCTCACCATGGCGCGGTCACCCACAGTGACGCCGTGCAGGCGGTCGGGCATCTGACGGTGGACTTCGCGGCCAGTGGCTTGGACCTGCTGTCGCTCAGCGGGCACAAACTTGGCGGACCGTATGGCATCGGTGCCCTGCTGGCCCGCCGTGATGTCGCCCTCACTCCGGTCCTGCACGGCGGTGGCCAGGAACGCGACATTCGCTCCGGCACGCTTGACGTCGCCGCCGTCGCCGGGCTGGCCGCCGCGCTCGAGGTGGCATCGGAACGGCTCACGTTGGAGGAAGCGCGCGTCCGGGAACTCCGCGCGTTGCTGATCATGGAAGTCCTCGCTGCCGTACCGGACGCCATACTCCACGGACCGGCGAATCCTGCCGACGCACTGCCAGGCATCGTCAACATCAGCTTCCCCGGCTGTTCCGCCGACGCCTTGCTCCTTCTGCTCGACGCGGCCGGCATCGACTGCTCGACCGGTTCCGCCTGCTCGGCAGGCGTAGCGCAGCCCAGCCACGTCCTGCTGGCCATGGGTAGTAGCGAAGCTGAGGCTCGATCGTCGCTGAGGTTCTCGCTCGGACACACGTCGACAGCCGGTGACATCGACGCCCTGGCGGCGGCGCTGCCGGACGCGGTCTCGCGGGCCCGCCTAGCGGGAGCCGTCGCCTGAGGAAGCCGGGCTCCTTGATGCGCAGGCAGCCTTCTTTGTGCCGAGGCAACCGCTCTAGACGGTCCGTCGGCAAGAACCTCTGCCTCGCGCTCCCGGGGTAGAGTGTCGCGGCATTGGCGAGCAGGTCGAGTGACAGGGAAGGGCGCTACGTGAGGGTTCTGGCCGCGATGTCGGGCGGCGTCGACTCGGCTGTCGCCGCGGCACGCGCAGTGGATGCCGGTCACGAGGTCACCGGCGTTCATCTGGCGCTGTCCAAGAACCCTCAATCATTCCGAACGGGCGCGCGGGGCTGCTGTTCCAAGGAGGACGCGCACGACGCGCGACGTGCGGCCGACGCGATCGGCATCTCGTTCTACGTCTGGGATCTGTCCGATCGATTCCAGACCGACGTGGTGGATGACTTCATCGCCGAGTACGCCGCTGGCCGGACCCCGAACCCGTGCGTCGCTTGCAACGAGAAGATCAAGTTCTCCGCCGTCCTGGACCGCGCGGTGGCGTTGGGTTTCGACGCGGTCTGCACGGGCCACTATGCGCGGCTGGTGCGAAGCGAGCGAGGCGTCGAGCTGCACCGCGCGATCGACAGCGCCAAAGACCAGTCCTACGTCCTCGGCGTCCTGACCCAAGATCAACTTGCGCGCTCCTTCTTCCCGCTCGGAGGTTCGCTGAAGGCCGCTGTGCGGGCCGAGGCTGCGACGCGCGGGCTCGCCGTTGCGGAAAAGCCCGACAGTCACGACATCTGCTTCATCGCCGACGGCGACACTGCCGGGTTTCTTGATCGACGGCTTGGCCGGCGCCCCGGCGACATCGTCGATGAAGGCGGCACCACGGTGGGCCAGCACGCCGGCTCCCATCAGTTCACCGTCGGCCAGCGCCGCGGGCTCCGGCTTGGCACCCCAGCCGCTGATGGCAAGCCGCGGTACGTGCTGGATATCTCGCCGATCAGCAACACCATCACCGTGGGCCCGCGAGACGCCCTGGCGGTCAGCAGGATCGACGCCATTCGGCCGCACTGGACCTCGGGTCCTCCGCCGGCGCGATGGTCGGGGCACGTCCAGCTGCGTGCGCACGCCGAACCCGTCGTCGCCCAGGCCGCGGTCAGCGCACAGGGCCTGGAGATGAGCCTGGAGACGCCGGTCTCCGGTGTAGCTCCCGGGCAGGCTGCGGTTCTCTACGACGCGACCAGGGTGGTCGGTAGCGCCACCATCGCCGGATCCCACCGCTGAGCGGCGCTGCCATCATGGACCAAGAACTACCGCCGATTCGCAGCACGGGTATCGGTTCCTGGCCGGGCACGGACATGGCGGAGGCAATCAAGATCGCCTTCGCAGAGTGTCCCGACTTTCCTTACCTACCAGAGCTTCCGGCCCGCGGCCCGTACGCGGAAGTCATCGGTCGTGGCACCGCTTTTCTCGACGGGCTTTCGGCGGACCTGCAAGCTGCCGGCTGGCGGCTGACGGACACCTCGAGCCGTGAGCATCGACTGGCGATCAGCACGCTCCGTTCCGATCTCGATCTGCTCGAAGAGCTGGCTCAGGGCTATTCCGGACCTGTCAAGATCGCGGTCGCCGGGCCCTGGACCCTGGCCGCTCATATCGAACGCCCGCGAGGCGACCGGGTCGTCGCTGATTCGGGTGCCCGCCGTGATCTTGGTCAGTCCCTCACCGAAGGCGTCGCTTCGATGATCGCTGAACTGCGGCGGCGGCTGCCCGACATCGAGTTCACGCTGCAAATCGATGAGCCTTCGCTGCCGGCGGTACTGGCCGGTTCGCTCGCCACGGCGAGCGGCTTTTCGCGGCACCCAGCGGTCGATGTGGCCGAGGTGAGCGGATCTCTGCGGGACGTCCTGGCGCACATTCGGGCTGCCGGCGCCGCAGCTGTGGTCGTGCACTGCTGCGCCCCGGCCGCTCCGATCTCGCTCCTCCAGGAGGCTGGCGCCGAGGGCATCTACCTCGATCTCGGTGAGGTCGCCGGCGACGCGTGGGACACGGTCGGCAGCTGCCTGGAGGATGGCGTGCAGATCGGCCTCGGCGCCCTGCCGACGGACCAGCTGCTGCTCACCGCGGACCAGGTCGCCCGTCGAGTGCTGCAGCCAGTCCGTGATCTCGGCCTGGAGCCGTCCATCGCGGCCCACCTCGTCCTCACTCCGGCATGCGGACTCGCGTCAGCACGACCCGAGCTCGCCATCGGGGCGCTACGGACCATTCACAGGGCGGCGGCCATCGTCACCGAACAGCTCGCCGACTGACCGAGGGCGTGCGCTACGGCAGGATGAGGGCGTGCAATTGAAGCAGGTTCGCATTCTCTCGACCGTGCTGCTCGCCTTCGCGGTCGGGCAGGCCGGCCTCGGCTCTGGATATCTCGACGGCGGCCGGTGGTTGCTGATTGCCCACGCCACGAACGCCTTCGTGGTGCTCGTGCTGGCGATCTTGTCAGCGGTGTTCGGCTTCGCGCTGCGCCGCTCCGGAGGTCCGTCGTGGATCTTCTACTTCCCGTTGGCGCTGGTGGCCGTCGCCGGTGCCCAGATGGCGCTGGGTTTCACCGGAGTACGCAGCGTTCACGTCTTCCTCGGCGTGCTGCTGGTCAGCGCGATCACGATGTTTTGCTCATACTGCTGGCGACTGCGGCCAGATGAAGCCGCAACAACTCCCGTGGCGACTGAAGGCTCGTGCGGCGTGGGTCACCACGACTCGGCAGGGGCGGCGCCAGAACCTCACGCTGGCTGAGATGCCCTGTCGGCCTTCGGCGCTACTGTGCTGAATGTGGCTGAGGACTCCGACTTGCCCGTTCATTCCGACATCGAGCTCGCCGCCCCCGACGCCGCGGCTCGAGCGCGGCATGCGGAGCTGTCTGAGGAGCTGAACGAGGCGCGTTGGCGTTACCACGTGCTGGATGCACCAACCATTTCCGACGGCGAGTTCGACGCCAAAATGCGGGAGCTGGACAAGCTGGAGGACGCCTTCCCGGCGCTGCGGACACCGGACTCGCCGACTCAGCAGGTGGGCGGGCCGCCATCCACCACGTTTGCACCGATCGAGCATTTGCAGCGCCTGATGAGCTTGGACAATGCCTTCAGCCGTGAGGAGCTGAACCGCTGGGCGCAGCGGGCAATCCGCGAGCTAGGGGAGAAGCGGCTCGAGCAATCGGGTTACCTGTGCGAGCTCAAAGTCGACGGGCTCGCGCTCGACTTGGTGTACGAAGGCGGACGGCTGGTTCGAGCGGCCACCAGAGGCGACGGGCGGGTCGGTGAAGACGTCACGACGAACATCCGCACCATCAAGACGATCCCCGATCAACTCGACGGAGAGGACCCGCCGTCGGTGCTGGAGGTGCGGGGCGAGGTGTTCTTCGCCGTTGAGGACTTCATGGCGCTCAACGAGTCGCTGGTAGCCGAGGGCAAGGCGCCGTTCGCCAACCCCCGAAACGCGGCCGCCGGATCGCTGCGGCAGAAGGATCCCAAGGTGACCGCCTCGCGGAATCTGGGCTTCGTGAGCCACGGTCTCGGCTTGGTGGACGGTTACCGCGCCGACCGGCTCTCCGACGCCTACGCCTCACTGGAGCGTTGGGGGCTGCCGGTCAGCCGACATCGCAAGCTGGTCCCATCGCTGGACGACGTCTGGGCCTACATCAAGCACTTCGGTGAGCATCGGCATTCAGTGGAGCATGAAATCGACGGTGTGGTGGTCAAGCTGGATGAGCGGTCCGTCCAAGACCAGCTCGGGTCGACGGCGAAGTCCCCTCGGTGGGCAATTGCCTTCAAATACCCTCCGGAGGAGGTGACGACCAAGCTGCTGTCGATCGACGTCAACGTCGGCCGTACGGGTCGAGTCACCCCCTTTGGCGTGATGGAACCGGTTCAAGTCTCCGGGTCCACGGTGAGCCTGGCCACCTTGCACAATGCGAGTGAGCTGGCGCGAAAGGGTGTCCTGGTCGGCGACACCGTGGTGTTGCGGAAGGCCGGCGACGTGATCCCGGAGATCGTAGGTCCGGTGGTCGCGCTACGAACGGGCAACGAGCAGCCCTTCGTGATGCCGACCCAGTGCCCGGCGTGCGCCGCCGATTTGCACTATGAACGGGAAGGGGATGCGGACCTGCGCTGCCCCAACCACCGCTCCTGTCCTGCGCAGCTTCGGGAGCGGCTGTTCCACGTTGCGAGCCGAGCGGCACTCGACATCGAGAGTCTCGGCTACCAGTCCGCCGCCGCGCTGCTGGAGACCGGTCTGCTGGTCGACGAAGGGGACCTCTTCGACCTCACCGAGGAGGCGCTCCTCCGAGCACCCTTCTTCACCACCACCAGCGGCCGGCTGACCGCGAACGGCCACAAGCTGCTGCTCAACCTGGAGGAGGCGAAGGCTCGGCCACTCGCCAAGTTCCTGGTCGCGCTGAGCATCCGGCACGTAGGACCGTCAACGGCCCCAGACCTGGCGCAAGCGTTCGGTGACATCGAGCGGATTGCCGAAGCCACGGCTGCTGAGCTCGCTGCGGTCGAGCGCGTTGGGCCCACTATGGCCGCCACCATTGCAGAGTGGTTCTCCGTCGACTGGCACCGCCAGATCGTGCGCAAGTGGCGGGCGGCTGGATGCGTCATGCGAGACGAGCAAAGGCAGATGCAGGAGCAGACCCTGGTGGGATTGTCCGTGGTGGTCACGGGCTCCTTGGAGGGATACACCCGCGAGACGGCCGCGGAGGCGATCACTGCGCGCGGCGGCAAAGTCGCCAGTTCCGTCTCCAAAAAGACGTCCTTCGTCGTGGTGGGCGAGTCGCCGGGATCCAAGTACGACAAGGCGGTCGAGCTTAAGGTGCCGATCTTGTCGGGTGCCGAGGCGTTCGATGTCCTGCTTAGACGCGGTCCTGATGCGGCTGCTGGCGTCGCCACTGTGGGTTAGTTCGACAGACGCCGTGTTTGCCTAGGCGCATCCTCGTCGGGCAGGCTTCCTCAGCCGGACGTGGTCAGCAACGGGAACCGGAGCAAACCGAGGAACTGCTTCTCGTCGCCGATTCCGAAGCCCCAGCTGCCGGTCATCGCGTAATAGACGTACCAGCCCAGCAGGAAGATGGCGATCATGCCGGCCAGCAGCGCCAAGCCGACCCAGATGCGCATCCGCTTCTTCGCCCGAGTCGTCGGCACCTTCGCCGGGCCCCATTCCCCCAGAATCGGCTGCACGCGTGGCGGCGTTGCGCCGTGCAGGTTGAGGTTGCTGAAGATCTTCGGCACCCGGCCAGATTAGCCCGCGTGAAACAGCGCTGGCCCTCAGAAGAGCCAGCCTTGCAGGCCGCCAATGCCCAGAGCCACGATCACGAAGCGAGTCGTGCGCCCGGCCGCCACCACAAGGGCGAACCACAGCGCGCGCATCTTTGTCGCTCCGGCGAGCAGGGCGACCGCGTACAGCGGCGGAAGCCCGATCACCGCGGCTACACCCACAATCGGCAGCCCCCAGCGTGGATCTCCCACGAGCGCCAACAGCCAGGCGGTCCAGGCCTTCAAGCGCGCCCGCATGGAGCCGACCGGGCGGTTGACTGGTGGGGTGTGTCGACGCCGCATCAGCTGAAGTTCCCGCCCACGTCGCACGCCTAGGAAGAGCAGGAGTTTCCCGACGGTTTGCCCCAGTCCGACGCCGATGGCAATGGGAACGGGTCCGGCGACCGCAGAAACCTGTGACGCGACGACGTACGTTTCGGCGTTGGCTATGGGAAACACTGCCGAGACGACGCCGAAGCCCACCGAGGTCAGCAGCGCCCAGAGGTCCGGCCAGCCGAACACGCCCATGGCGCGACGGTACCGGCTGACCGGTCGAGCTACTTGATCAGCGCAGCGAGATGATTCAGTCGGGTGATCTCTGACTCCAGGAACGCGGGTCCGCCGAGGCGTCCGACTACGATGACGCGGTCCCGAGTCAGCGGTGTCACCACGACCGTGCACTCACCCCAGCCAGGTGCCCAGCCGGACGTCAGTTCCACGCGGTGAGTGACGTCGAATGGCCCAAATTGGTCCGCGATGTCCTCAGTGACGTCGGGCGCCAGCGTGGTGGAGAAGGTGGGCCGTACCGTGCCGCCGGACGTGTCGATCAACACGGCCCAATGCGAGCGGAAGACAACTGGGCACAGCGACACCAACGTCTCTGCCGCATGTTCCGGTTCGATCGTCATCCGTTCGAGCGCCTCGAGATCGGACTGCAAACCGCCACCTTCGGGATAACGCGAGATCCATTCGACGTGCACGCCATCGAGGTTCTGGCAGGCGGCGACGATAGTCTCCGGAAGCTGATTCGGCGGCAGGTCGACGATGAAATCGTCGACGACCGAACCGTCGCCCCCCTTCTCGACGATCTCCACCGCGTTGATGTCCCCGTTGATACCGCCAATAGCAGTGGCCACGGCGCCCAGGGATCCTGGGCGGTCCGGCAGGGTTACCCGCATCAAGAACACAGGCGCTATCTTCCTCTCTTCCCATTACTGGAAGGTTTCGGGGACATGTCAGCCACGCGGATCCGCGGACAGGACGACGCTGGCTGCAGCGGCGTGGAAGCCTAACGTGGTGCCCCGATTCGAGCCCTTCGCCGCGCTGCGGTATGCCGCTGACCCACTAGCAGACGTGGTCGCACCGCCGTACGACGTGCTGTCGGAGGATGACGTCTCGGAGTACCAGGGCCGGTCGGCGCACAACATCTCCCATATCGACGTACCGCGCGGAGGTGCCGACCGGTACGCCCGAGCCGCGGAGCTTCTGCAGCGCTGGCGACGTGATGGGGTGCTGGTGTGCGATCCCCAGCCGTCGTTCACCATCTATCGTCTGCGGTTCACCGACGCGAGCGGCACCCCGCGCGATGTTGCGGGTGTGCTCGGAGGTCTCGAGGTGGTCGACGTCGGCGCCGGCGGGGTGCTGCCCCATGAGCGGACAACACCGAAGGCCTCCACGGATCGCTTGGATCTAACTCGGGCCACCGGGGCCAACCTGTCGCCGGTCTGGGGCCTGTCGTTGGCGAGCGGCCTCACTGCGCTGCTGTCCGAACCCGCCGAAGTCATCGGCACCGTGCATGACGACGGTGTCGAGCATGTCGTGGAGCGGGTGACCGATCCAACACGGATCGCCGCGATCTCGGCCGCGGTCGCCTCCGACGACGTGCTGATTGCTGACGGCCATCACCGGTACGCGATCAGCCGGGTTTATCGAGATGAGATCCGTGCCGCTACCGGACGCACGGATACGCCTGCGGAGCTGACCCTGACCTTCGTCAGTGAGCTGGTGGAAGACCAATTGAGTATTGAAGCAATTCACCGGCTGTACGCCGACACCACGCTAAGCGAGCTCAAGGCCGGACTCGAGAGGTCCTTCGACATGACCCGGACCGAGCTCCCAGGTCGGGAGACTCTTGGGGCCATGGAGGCGGAGGGTTATCTGGTGCTTGTCGGCCCGCACAATGCCTGGCGCCTGACAGCCAAGCCCGGTGCGTTCGACGACGTGCGGCCACTGGATGGAGAGTGGCTGGAGGCCGCCCTCGCAGACGTCCCGGCGTCTGTGGTTTACCAGCACGGCCTGGAGGAGACATTGGCCGAGGTCACCAAAGGCAACGCGACCGCGGCTGTGCTCATCCGCCCGGTCAGTGTGGCCGAGATCCAACGGACTGCTCGTGAAGGCTTGTTGATGCCGCCCAAATCGACGTTTTTCACACCTAAGCTCAAAACCGGCTTCGTTGTCCGGCCGCTCGGGGAGATCGCCCAGGCTCAGAAATGATTTCCGGCCCTTGGAAGCAGATCTCTAGGATGATCACCGCAGACAACATGAGAGGCGGGACTGGTGGCACTGACGCCCAGCGACGTGGCCGACCTGGCCAGGCTGGCCCGGATCGAGCTGACCGCCGATGAGCTGGAGCACCTGGCTCCGCAGCTGAAGGTGATCTTGGAATCGGTCGCCCGGGTTTCGGAGGTGGCGGCCGAAGACATCCAGCCGACATCGCATGCCCTGCCGCTGACGAACGTCTTCCGCGAGGACGTGCTTCGGCCATCGCTTCCTCGTGAGGAGGTGCTGGCCGGTGCGCCGGCCAGCGAGCTCGACCGGTTCCGAGTACCGCGCATCCTCGGGGAGGAGGCGTGAACGCGATCATCCGGGCGACGGCAGTCGATCTGGCCGCCAAGATCAAATCTCGCGAACTCAGTTCGGTCGAGGTCACCCGTGCCCACCTGCAGCGGATCGAGGCGGTCGATCCGGCAGTGCACGCCTTTCTGCACATCGACAGTGAGCGGGCATTGCACGCCGCGATGCGCATCGACGCCAAGATCGCGAACGGGGAGCAGGTCGGACCGCTCGCCGGTGTTCCGCTCGCGCTCAAGGATGTGCTGACTTATGCCGGTGCCCCGACGACCTGCGGCTCGAAGATCCTGGCGGGTTGGATACCGCCATACAACGCGACCGTGACTCAGCGGCTGCTCGACGCGGACTTGGTGATCCTGGGCAAGACCAACATGGACGAGTTCGCCATGGGTTCCTCCACCGAGAACTCTGCCTACGGGCCCACTCACAATCCGTGGGCGCTGGACCGGATTCCGGGCGGTTCCGGCGGCGGCTCGGCCGCCTCGCTGGCCGCGTTCGAGGTGCCGCTGGCGATCGGTACCGACACCGGCGGCTCGATTCGCCAGCCGGCAGCGGTGACCGGCACCGTCGGCGTCAAGCCGACCTACGGCGGCACGTCTCGTTACGGGCTCGTGGCGCTGGCCTCGAGTCTGGATCAGCCCGGTCCGTGCGCACGCACCGTCCTTGACGCTGCCTTGTTGCATGCTGTCATTGCCGGGCACGATCCCCTGGACTCGACCTCGATCGACGCCCCGGTGCCCGATGTGGTGGCCGCCGCCCGATCCGGCGACGTGGCGGGCATGAAGATCGGCGTGGTCACTGAGCTGGGAGGGGAGGGCTATGCGCCCGGCGTTGAGCAGCGGTTCCGCGAGTCCGTCGATCTGTTGGCCGAGCTCGGCGCCGAGGTCCACGAAGTGTCCTGCCCGCACTTCGTCTATGCCTTACCCGCCTATTACCTGATCTTGCCGGCCGAGTGCTCCTCCAACTTGGCCAAGTTCGACGCTATGCGCTTCGGCCTCAGGGTGGGCGACGACGGCGAAGCGAGTGCCGAGCAGGTGATGGCTGCGACGCGGGAAGCGGGCTTCGGCGCCGAGGTCAAGCGCCGGATCATCATCGGCACCTATGCCCTGTCCAGCGGCTACTACGACGCGTACTACGGACAAGCGCAGAAGGTGCGGACGCTGATCTCCCGCGACTTCGAGCAGGCCTTTTCCAGGGTCGAGGTGTTGGTCTCGCCGTCAGCGCCCAGCACCGCCTTCAAGATCGGCGAGAAGGCTGACGACCCGCTGGCCATGTATCTCAACGACCTCTGCACCATTCCCTCCAACCTCGCCGGCAACGCCAGCGCATCATTCCCCGTTGGGCTCGCGCCGGAGGACGGACTGCCGGTCGGGCTGCAGGTGATGGCACCGCCGCTGGCCGATGATCGGCTCTATCGTGTCGGGGCCGCCCTGGAGCGAGCCCTGGTCGCAGAGTGGGGTGGCTCGCTGCTGGATCGCGTGCCCGAGCTGACGGTGATCGCATGACGGACATCACGGGAGCGGAAGCTGTGGAACCCCGCACACGCCTTCGCCGTACTCACGACGGGCATGGTCAAGCTCAGGACACCGTCCCGTACGAGGACGCGGTCGCCGCCTTCGACCCGGTGCTGGGGCTGGAGGTCCATGTCGAGCTCAACACCGCCTCCAAGATGTTTTGTGGCTGCTCGACGGTCTTTGGCGCGGATCCGAACACGCAGGTGTGCCCGACCTGTCTGGGGCTGCCCGGCTCGCTGCCGGTGCTCAACGCGCGGGCCGTCGAGTCGGCGATCCGGATCGGCCTGGCGATGAACTGCTCGATCGCCGAGTGGTGCCGGTTCGCTCGGAAGAACTACTTCTATCCGGACATGCCGAAGAACTATCAAATCTCCCAGTACGACGAGCCCATCGCCTACGACGGCTGGACCGAGGTCGTCCTCGACGGCGACACCTACCGGATTGGCATCGAGCGCGCCCACATGGAGGAGGACACGGGCAAGTCCATGCACGTCGGCGGCGCGACCGGCCGGATCCACGGCGCCGACTACTCGCTACTGGACTACAACCGGTCTGGCGTGCCGTTGATCGAGATCGTCACGAAGCCGATCGAGGGAACGGGAGCCAAGGCACCGCAGGTTGCCCGGGCGTACGTGACCATGCTGCGGGATCTGCTGCGCGCACTCGACGTCTCGAATGTCCGGATGGAGCAGGGATCACTCCGCTGCGACGTCAACGTCTCACTTCGTCCGTCGGCCACCGACACTTTCGGCACCCGTACCGAGACCAAGAACGTCAACTCCCTCCGTAGCGTCGAGCGGGCCGTTCGTTACGAGATCAGCCGGCAGGCGGCGCTGCTTCGCGGCGGCGTCCGGATCCGACAGGAGACCCGGCACTGGCATGAAGATTCCGGCGTCACGACCTCCGGTCGGAGCAAGGAGACCGCCGAGGATTACCGCTACTTCCCCGAGCCGGATCTGGTCCCTATAGCGCCGAGCCGCGAATGGGTTGAAGAGCTGCGAGCAACGTTGCCCGAGCCACCGGCCGTGCGCCTCAAGCGTGTCACCACCAATTGGGGGTTCACCGATCTGGAGCTCCGCGACGTGATCAGCGCCGGCGCGCTGAATGCGATCGAGGCAACTGTGGCCGCCGGCGCTTCGCCGCAGTCGGCCCGCAAGTGGTGGCTGACTGAGGTAGCCCGGCGCGCGAATGAAGCAGGAGTCGACTTGGAGGATGCCGGCGTGACGCCGCAGCAGGTCGCCGAGATCCAAGCTCTGGTGGACAAGGGCACGATCAACGACAAGTTGGCTCGCCAGGTCTTCGAAGGCCTGATCGCGGGGGAGGGCACACCGTCGGAGGTGATCACCAAGCGTGGCCTCACTCTCGTTTCCGACGACAAGGCCCTGGCCGCTGCCGTCGACGAGGCGCTCGACGCCAACCCAGACATTGTCGAGAAGATTCGTGCTGGCAAGGTCAAAGCGGCGGGCGCTCTGATCGGTCAAGTCATGAAGGCGATGCGCGGCCAGGCAGACGCCGGTCGCGTCCGGGAGCTGATCCTCGAAAGGCTCGGCTGACGGCAGCTTCCTACGGATTGATCGCGCGCCCGGGCGGTGGCAGTCGTCATGGTCGCCCCACTATGCCGTCAGGGCGCGGGAGAGGAACCTCAGCATCCGTCGAATCAGGATCTTTCGCGAGTCAGCCCGGCGGTACTCGTGGCCCTCGCCGTCGAGTTGGAGGTATTCCACCGGCCGACTCAGCCGGCGCAGCGCTCCGACGATCTGGCGGGCCTCGCCCAGGGGTACGTTGCTATCGAGTTCACCGTGGACGACCAGAAGCGGAACGTCGATGTTGGCGGCCGCGTGCAGTGGAGAGATCGCCTTGAGCAGCGTTTCGTCGCGCTCAGGGTCGCCGTACTTGCTGACGGCGGCGGCGGCGATCCAGGGCTCAGTGTCTCGGAAGAAGGTCTGCAGGTCCGACATCCCGCAGATATCCACACCTGCGGTGAAGGCGCCCGGTGAAAAGGCCAACGAGGCGAGCGTCAAGTAGCCCCCGTACGAGCGGCCGGTGAGCGCGATCCGCTCGGGATCCGCTATCCCGCTGCCGACCAGGAAGTCGCGACAGGCGAGGACATCGTCGAAGGCATCCAGTCGGCCGTGCACGTCGTCAGCGTGGACGAATGCTCGCCCGAAGCCGGACGAGCCGCGGATGTTCGGTGCGAAGACGGTGATGCCGGCTGCGGTCATCGCCTGGTGCTGAGGGTTGAAGGTGGGCCGCTCCTGAGCCTCCGGCCCGCCGTGCAAGCTGATCATGGCTGGTCCGGCGCTCAACTGCCCCGGCACCCGGTACAGCCAGCCGCTCAGCCGCAAACCGTCGCGAGCGGTGAACGTGGTGAGGGTCGGCCGCACCAACGCGCGGTTCGGCAGCGACGGAGTGTCGGTCGCTCGGGACCACCTGAACGTGGCCACGTCCAGGCTCCACAGCTCTCGCGGACGCTCCGGTCCCTCGACCGCAAAGACGGCGGTCGAGCCGTCGCGGCTCAGTAGAGCACCAGAAACGACCAGGCCGGGAACTCCCGGGATGGGACGGGACTCGTCGGTCCAGGTGTCGACGAGTTCGACCTCGCTCCGACCATCGACGTTCCAGACCAGCAGGAGCAGCCGGCCGGAGTCATCGGCGTCCAGGCCCTCCAGTTCGGCGTCATCACGGGGACAGAAAACGCCCGAGTGGCCTCGCCAGCCGTGCGGGCCGAGCGGGATCGCCACCAGTTGGCGCCGCGGTAGCCCAGCGTCGGTCGCGACGTAGGCGACCAAGGGCTCGTCGTCTCCGGCTGGGGCAGGCCGCATGATTGCGCGCTCCGTCGACCCGGTCGCTGGATACGGGAGGAGCGGATAGTGCTGATCGACAAGACGATCGACGACCACGCAAAACTGCTTGCCGCGCTGCCCGTCGCGGATGATCACGTACTCCTGATCGACCGACAGGTCCAGCACGCTGATCAGCTCGCCAGAGGCTAGCGTGGTCAGCTCGCCAGTCGCCGGATCGGCCAGGTACGACACCGTTTTCCCGTCGGCCCGCTCGGCGGGAACGATCACCACGACTCGGTGGCCGCTGCGGGTCCAAGGCCCCAGCTCGGCGTGTTCCTCACTCGAGCCCGCGATCCGGCGGGCGTCGCTGCCGTCGGGCCGCACTACCCAAACCTGGGTACGGACACCTCCGTCGGTGGCAAGACAACAGGCCAGCCATCCCCCGTCGGCCGACCAGTTCACGCCGACGACCGGATCCTCCGAGATCTTGATCATGATCGGTTCGCCGCTCGGGCCCGCCGCCGGTAAGTGCTGCACCCAGACACACGGGCTGCCGCTCCGATCGCTCAGAAAGGCGATTCGCGCACAATCTGGCGACAGCGTCGGGGCCCAGCTGCCCCACGCGTCGACTAGTTCGTCGGCCAGCTCTTCAGCCGCGGTCAACGAGCGGTCAAGACCGCCGACCGTTCCGACCTGGACCGGTTCACGCTCAACCAAGCCCATCAGTGGACGTGGTGGTGCTGCAGCCACATCTCCAGCAGCGCCAGCTGCCACAAGGCATTTGAGCCGAGGATAGTCCGCGTGCTGTTCGGGTCGGCCAGCATCTTCTTGACCGCCTTGGGCTGGAACAGTGCCCGCTGCTGCGCCGCCGGGTCGCTCAATGCCGCTCGCACCCGGTCAAGATACGGCCCCTCGAGTTGCCGGATGGCCGGAACCGGGAAGTAGCCCTTGGTTCGATCGATCACCTCGTCGGGAACCACGCCACGGCTGGCGCGTTTGAGGACGCCCTTGCCGCCGTCGCCAAGCTTGAGCTCTGGGGGGATCCGGCCCGCCAGCTCCACCACCTCATGATCAAGGAACGGCACCCGGGCCTCCAGTCCCCAGGCCATCGTCATGTTGTCGACGCGTTTGACCGGGTCGTCGACCAGCATGATGGTCGTGTCGTTGCGCAGCGCCGCATCGACCGCGGTGTCGGCACCGGGGTGCCCGAACCGCTCGGTGATGAAGGCCGTGGGAGCGTCGTGGTCGAGCAACCAGTCGGCGTTCAGCAGCTGGCTCATGGCCTTCCAGCGGCGGTCGAAGAAGACTTTCGAGTACTCCTCGACGGCGGTCTCGCGGGCCACATCGGCCAGCGGCGGATACCAGTCGTAGCCGCCCAGTACCTCGTCCGCGCCCTGTCCGGACTGGACCACCTTGACGCTCTTGCTGACGTCCTCGCTGAGCAGGTAAAAGGCCACGCAGTCGTGGCTCACCATGGGTTCGCTCATCGCTCCGATCGCCGCGTCGATGCCCGGCAGTAGCCGCGAGCTGTCGATCTTGATCCGGTGATGATCGGTGCCGAATCGCTCCGCCACCAAGCTGGAGTACTCGAACTCGTCGCCCGATTCGCCGCCTGCCGAATCGAAGCCGATGCTGAAGGTTGCCAGCCCGTGTTGCCCAGCCTCGGCGAGCAGCGCGACAACCAGTGAGGAGTCGATGCCGCCAGAGAGCAGCACGCCGACCGGCACGTCTGCCACCATGCGGCGGTCCACAGCCGTGCGCAGGCTGGACAGCAGGGCCTCTTGCCAGTCCTGCTCCGACCAGTCCGCGCGCTCCGGATCACGGGAAAAAGCCGGATCCCAGTACAGGCGATCGGTGTGGGAACCGTCGGGCTCCACTACCCTCAGTGTCGCCGGCGGCAGCTTCCGGATGCCCGACATGATCGTGTAGGGAGCCGGTACGACGCTGTGGAAGGTCATGTAGTAGGCCAGGGCGGTCGGGTCGATCGACGTGTCGGTGCCGCCTCCCGCCAGCAGCGCCGGCAGCGTGGAGGCGAAGCGAAGTCGCTGCGGGGTCTGGTCCAGATAGAGCGGCTTGATCCCCAGTCGGTCCCGGCCCAAGATCAACTTACCGGTGTGCTGCTCGAAGATTGCGAAAGCGAACATGCCGAAGAAATGATCGACGCAGCTCAGGCCCCATTGGGCGTACGCCTTGCCGATCACCTCGGTGACGGAGGTCGAGAAGAACCGATGCCCGTGGCCCTCCAACTCGGCCCGCAGCTGCTGGTAGTTGTAGATGCAGCCGTTGAACACCAGGCTCAACCCGAGCTGCGAGTCGACCATCGGCTGCGACCCATCGACGCTCAGGTCGATGATCGACAGCCGCCTGTGTCCGAAGGCGACCGGCCCGCGGCACCAGGCGCCGCAGCCGTCGGGGCCGCGGGGCGACATGACGGCGCTGATCCGGTCCACCGCTGCGATGTCGGCATACTCCCCGTCGAACCGAAGCTCACCCACCAAGCCGCACATGTCAGTCCTCTCCGATGATCCAGGTGTCTTTGGCCCCGCCACCGCGGGAGGAGTTGACCACCAGGCTTCCCTCCGGCGCGACCCGGGTCAGCGCGAGGTCGGCCAGAGTACAGTCCTCCGGCTCGGTGCCGCGAAGGTAGACGAAAGCCCGGAGGTCCACGTGCCGGGGCTGCAACGACGTGCCGCTCAACGTGGGATGGGAGGAGAGGGCCACCACCTCCTGGGCGACCCAGGCCGATGGGTTCGCCGCGATGGCCATGCGGCGGGCGGCGACTTCTGCCGCGGACGCGTCCGGCCCGATCAGCACGTCGATACCGCCGTGCCCGTTCACCGGCTTGGTGACCAGCTCGCCGACCCGGTCCAGCACCGTACGAGCCTCTGCCTCATCGCTCGTCCGGTACGTCGGCACCGCCTCCAGGCTCGGATGCTCACCCAAGTAGTACGTGATCAGCTCGGGCAGGTAGCAGTACATGGACTTATCGTCAGCCACCCCGTTGCCAGGTGCATTGACGAGCACGACTCCATCGGCCGCGGCGATATCAAAGATCTCGGCGCCGATCGGCCGGCCACCTGCGTCAACCAGATCGATCAGCTCGACGTCCAGCCGCAGGTAGAGCGCGTCGATTCGCTCGCCGCTGTCACGGTGCCGTACCTCACGACTCTGCACGGCCAGGTCGTCGGCCAGCACCAGCAGGAGGCCCGCCCGCTCGGCCAACAGCCGGTGCTCGAACCAGGCAGAGGCGCTCGGGCCGCTGGACAACAGCGCCGCCGTTCCGCCGGGCGGCGCATGAGCCAGCAAGCAGTCGCGCATCACGGGCAGCGCGCTGGCGGGGGACAGCAGTCCGGACGGCCGCGGGAGATCGGGCACGCAGGCGTCCATCAAGTCCCGGATCGCGATCGCGTATGCCGCTCCGCTCGGGTTGCGGACGTTGTCCTCCAGCACCCGCCAGCCGCCGAATTCGTTGCGGACCAGATCAAAGCCCATGATCGGCGCCCGGACCGCGCCGCTCGGCAAGCGGGCCGCCTCCGCCCGCCATCCGGGCGAGCGCTCCACCAGCTCCTTGCTGACTGTGCCGTCGGCGACGATCCGTTGCGCGCCGTAGACGTCGCGCAGGAAGAGCTCGATCGCCCGAGCGCGCTGGATCAAGCCGGCCCGCAGTGCCTGCCACTCATGCGCTGTGATGACCCGTGGCACGAGATCCACCGAGAAGCGTCGCTTCTCACCGTTGACCCCAAACGTCAGGCCGGAGTTGTCGATCCACTCCCGGCGGGCCTGCTTGAGCGAATTCAGCTCGCGCTCGCCGGTTCGGCGGAAGTAATCGACCATGTCCGCATACACCGGACGGGGACGATAGCTGGGTCCGACCGCTTCGTCACCAGCACGCACCCGATAGCGCCGCAGTGGGGCCACCGCCGGCTGCGGACCACCCGGCGGCCCTTGGGTCTCCTCCACCACGAGTGAGACCACGTCCTCAAGGCGACCGCGTTCGGCGTACGCGGCGCGTTGCCGGTCGGCCGAATTGCCGCGGGTCAGAGTGTTCTTGACCAGCTCCTTGACGAGGTCCCAGTCACCGAGTTCATGCAGCTGCGGACGGAGCCGCCACAGTAGCGACTTGACCGCCCGACGGGCGGGCTGCGGTGCGGGATGGCGGGAGTTGTCCAGCAGCATGCCGGTCAGCCCCGCGCGGGCTGCTTGCCAGATCGCCGCCCGGTGTACGGGAGGCGGGACCGGATCGAACGGTCGGCCGTTGGCGATGTTCTGCTCTGCGGCCCGCACCATCGCCCGGAAAAGGCCGGCGATCGCGATCGCGTCGTCGACCAGAGGGCATGCGTCACAGGTGCGCAGCTCGAGGGTCGGCACATGCGCGGAGGGCCGCACGTCGAAATAGGCCATCTTTTCGTCGGCGATGACGCCGCTGTTGATCAAGTCAGTGATCAGCTGGTCGTACTCGTGGGCCGATCGGAGCCAACCGGTGGCACCGGCGGTGGGCCAGCGTTGCCAGATGATCGACCGGATGCTGGCGTAGCCGGTGTCCTGCTCGTTCCAGTAGGGCGAACTGGCCGAGAGAGCCAGGAGTATCGGTAGATCGGCGGCGACCCGCTGCATGATCTGCACCGCTAGATCGCGGTCGCTGACCCCGACGTGGATCTGCAGGCCACAGATGAGTTGTTCATCGACCAGCAGCCGGTACTGCTCTTGCATCCGGCCGTAGCGGCCGGTGGTGGTCAGCTCGAAGTCGGCGAACGCGGACGTTGGGGCGGTACCCACGGCGGCGATGCCCATGGAATCGGCTGCGGCGACGTCGACGATGCCGCGCCGGAGTCGGAGCAGCTCATGCCGCAGCCCCGCCAGCGAGTCGACCACCTCGGTGTTGATCTCCACCGTGGTGCGCTGAATCTCGGCCGCATAGTTCTGCGGTGGTAGCCGCGACAGCAGCTGCGGTGCGCGGGCCGACAGCTTGGACGTGGCGAAGTCGATCAGGTGCAGCTCTTCCTCGGCGCCCAACGTCAGTTCAGCTGCCATCCGGCCCACCTTAGAACGGCTGTGTTACAGCGCGGTGACCGCCGGCTGAGGCTATTCGGTCAACTGCAACAACCGATCATCGCCAGGCTGCTCGACGCCGCGCCCATCGGTGTTGGAGGAGCTGAGCAGCAGGCCATCCCCATCGTCGGTCACCGTAACCGACCGAAGACGGCCGTACGTGCCGGTGAAGTGTCCGACTGGTTGTCCTGGCATTGCTCCCTCGAGCGGAATCTCCCACAGCTGCTGACCGCGCAGGGCCGCCATCCACAGCCTTCCTCGCCAGTAGGCCAGCCCGGATGGCGAGGCCTCCGAGGTTTCCCAGACCACCTTCGGGTTGATCAGGTCGTCATCGTTCTGGGACGAACCCTCGGCCTGCGGCCAGCCGTAATTGCCACCTTTGGTGATGAGGTTGAGTTCGTCCCAGGTCTGTTCGCCGAACTCGCTGGCCCACAGCCGCCCCTCATCGTCGAAGGCAAGTCCTTCAACGTTGCGGTGCCCGTAGCTGTACACCTCATTGCCGAAGGGGTTATCCGGGGCTGGCTTCCCAGCCGTGGTGATCCGCAGGATCTTCCCGCCGAGCGAGTTCGTGTCCTGAGCCAGGCTCCCCTCACCGGTCTCGCCGGTGCCGACGTACAGATATCCATCGGGACCGAGGGCCAGCCGCCCACCGTTGTGCCGGCCACCCTTGGGAACGCCAGCAAGGATGACGGTTGGCTCGCCAAGGTCTCGGCCGTTCCAGCTCATCGATACCAGCCGATTGTCGTTCTCCGCGGTGTAGTAGGCGAAGACCTTCTGTTGATCTTGAGTGATCGCCAGCCCGAGCAAGCCGCCCTCTCCCAGCGGGCGGGCGTCTTCGATGGTCCGCACGTGTCTGACCCGGCCGCCCGCCAGGTGGAGGATCCGGCGCGTGTCGCGTTCGCTGAGCAGCGTGCTGCCGTCGGTCAGGGCGACCAGACCCCAGGGCGACGTCAGACCGCTTGTCACCTCGCTCACCTTCGGTGCCTGCGCCGCTGCGGCTCCGCCAGTACGGGTGTCCGCGCTGGGCTGACTGGCGGCGGTGCTGCAGCTCATCAGCATGGCAAGCATGGCCGCGCTTCCGATCAGGCGCGCGCCACCTGGGCGGGTGCGCCAACTGCTGATCACAGTGTCAGTGTCGCCGCGTGCCCAAACGAATGTGGCGAGTTCTAGGTACGGAGATCGGTGCTGGAGAACGTTTCTATCGCCTCCGGCTCACCGACCAACTTGACCTCGGCGACGGCAGTACGGCCGTGCGCGTACAACATCAACTCGCTTGGCTGACCGACGAGCGTCACGATCGTCGAACCACTGACGGCGCGGATCGTGTCGGGCTGCCCCTCGTGGCTGGCCGACCCGAGCCGCTCCAGCACCACACCCACCTGCGAGCGCCGAAACCACGCTCGGGCTAGCAGTTTGAGCCGCCGCCACATCCATTCCTCGACCTCGGGCCCGAGATCGCGCGACGTGTGCGGCTCGTGTCCGGCGCGCCGCACGTCCTCGTGGTGGACGAAAAATTCCGTGGTGTTGGCGCCCTCATCCACGCCCGGGAAGGCGAAGACCGAGAAGCGAGCTGGACCCCGCCGCACCCGATTCACCAGCTCGGCGAATTCCCACCGCGACTTCACCTCGGCCATCCGCCGTTCCAATAGACCGGCCAGTGGCTTGGCGACCATGCTGGTCGCGCCGACCGGGTCGGTTTCCCGGATCCAGAGGTGGGCCGCCAAATCATGGGTGCTCCAGCCCTGGCAGAGGGTTGGAGCTTCCGGACCGACGGTGTCGAGCAGGTCGCACAGCTCGGCGCGCTCGGACTTGGCGAAGGTCACGAGGGATCATCCTAGCTGCGTCAGACGCGCCCAGATTTCTCCACGGCACGCCGTAGCTCCGCGCCACACTGTCACCGACGGTCGTTGGCCAGTACCGGGCCCCGACTTTGGTCAGAACAGCGTCGGGCGGAATGCGGTCGCCATGGCCCGCTTTGGGCGGGAACAATGGGCGAGTGACGAAAGCCAGCTCCACGCCGACAGCGTCCGGGCTTGACCCCGCGATCGCCTCGCTGCTCAAGCGCGATGCCGCCGGCCTGGTGACCGCTGTCATCCAGGAGCAGGCCACCGGAGAGGTGCTGATGGTCGGTTGGATGGATGACGAAGCCCTCCACCGCACGCTGAGCACCGGACGGACCACCTTCTACTCCCGCAGTCGCCAGGACTACTGGGTGAAAGGGGAGACCAGCGGCAACACCCAAGAAGTCCAGGAAGTCCGATTGGACTGCGACGGGGACACCGTGCTGGTGCGCGTCCATCAGGTCGGGGTCGCCTGTCACACGGGTGACCGGACGTGCTTCGACGCCCGGCTGCTGAAGGGGCCTGAGCTCTCCACATGATCAGCGATCTCACTCCGACTCTGGAGCAATTCCGCAAGCTCGCAATCGAACGCCGTGTCATTCCGGTCTTCCGTCGGTTCCTGGCCGATGGCGAAACCGCCATCGGTCTCTATCGCAAGCTCGCGGCGAACCTGCCGGGTACGTACCTTCTCGAGTCGGCCGAGCAGGGCGTCTGGTCCCGATACTCCTTTGTAGGTGTCCGGGCAGCCGCAACCCTCACCGAAGAAGCTGGCCAGCTCCGCTGGCTCGGCCACACTCCGGTTGGCCTGCCCACAGGTGGTGACCCGCTGTCCGCCCTGGCCGAGACGCTGCGCCTGCTGCACACGTCGCCGACCGACGGCATGCCTCCGTTCACCTCGGGCATGGTCGGCTACCTCAGCTACGACGCGGTCCGCCGAGTCGAGCGACTGCCGGACACGAACCCACGAGACCTGGACATTCCCGAGCTGGCATTCCTGCTCGCGTCCGACCTTGCGGTGCTTGATCACCACGACGGGCAAGTGTGGCTGGTCGCCAACGCCATCAACTTCGACGGGACCGATGAGCGAGTGGACGAGGCCTACGCCGACGCGGCCGCCCGGGTTGAAGCCATGGCCGTCCGGCTGGCCGCGCCGACGCCGTCGTGGGCCACGTCAGCTGACTTCGACAGCCCCCTTCCGGTACGCCGGCAGCGCACCCCTGAGGAGTTTCAGAAGGCAGTCCGGTCAGCGGTGGAGGAGATTCGCGCCGGCGAAGCCTTCCAGATCGTGGTCAGCCAGCGATTCGAGGTCGACACGAGCGCGGACGCCTTGGACATCTATCGCGTACTTCGGCTGACAAACCCCAGCCCGTACATGTACCTGTTGCGGCTCGAGGACAGCACAGGCCGCGGCTTCGACATCGTCGGATCGAGTCCGGAAGCGCTGGTGACGGTCAAGGACGGCGTTGCGGTGACCCACCCGATTGCCGGCTCCAAGCCCCGCGGTGCCACGCCGGCGGAGGACGCCGAATTGGAGGCCGAACTGAGGTCAGATCCGAAGGAGCGGGCCGAGCACCTGATGCTGGTGGATCTGGGCCGCAACGATCTTGGCCGGGTGTGTGAACCCGGCACGGTGGAAGTGGTGGAGTTCATGGACGTCCGCCGCTACAGCCACATCATGCATCTGGAGTCGACCGTGCAGGGTCGGGTTGATGCCGATCACTCGGCCCTGGACGTGGTGCTGGCGGCCTTCCCGGCAGGCACTCTCTCCGGCGCGCCGAAGGTGCGCGCCATGGAGATCATCGACGAGCTCGAGGTCTCTCGACGCGCCCTGTACGGCGGGATCGTCGGCTATCTGGACTTCGCGGGGAATGCGGACGCCGCAATCGCCATCCGCACCGCTCTGTTGCGGGATGGCGCGGCCTACATCCAGGCCGGTGGCGGGATCGTCGCCGACTCCGATCCGGCGACCGAGGACCAGGAGTCGCAGAACAAGGCCGCGGCCGTGGTCCGTGCAATATCGGTGGCCCAGACATTCTCACCTCTCGCGTCGCCGCGTTGATGGCCAGTCCCGTGACCAGCCGGGGTTCGTCTGCCACCCGCGGACGTGCGAGGAACCGAACGTACGCCTTAGGCCTCCTCGTGGCCGGCGCCGCGCTCAGCTTCCTCGCCGGCAGTCAGCCTTGGTGGCGAGCCGAGGCAGACGGACTGGAGGCAACGTTCAGTGGAACCCAGTCCACCGGAGGCATCAGCCAGGCACTGGCCTTCGTCGTTGCCGCGGGCACGTTGCTGCTGCTGACAATGTCGGTGCGGGGCCGGCAGGTGCTCGCCGCGCTCCTCGCCCTGGTGGGTGCGAGCATGGCCGTGCTCGGCCTCATTCGGGTGCGGCCGAGCGCGGAAGCCGTACGTCAGCAGGTCCGTGCCGTTAGCCTCGCCGACCAGTTCTCACTATCGGCGACTGCCTGGCCCTGGATCTACGCGGCAGCCGGAGTTGCCGTGGTCCTCGGCGCGATGATCACGCTGCTCGGGTCCGGTAGCTGGCCACTGCGCACTACTCGGTTCGAGCGCAGAACCATGATGACGTCGCCGGCTGAGCACCCCGCTGAAGCGTGGCAGGCGATGGATGCGGGGCTTGACCCGACGGCTGATCTACCGGCAGCACCGGCGCGCCGATGGGACCCCGATGTGCACTCCGGCCCGCCACGAGACACAATGGAACGAGACTCAAGCGGCAGCACCGAGCTCTCACCCAAGTCCCAATGGTCGGCGGAATGAGGAACGCGATGACGAGCCAGTCTCAGTCCCAGGCAGGCGGGAGCATGGACGCCTCAGCCGCGAGTAAGCCCCATAAGCATGTGCACCACGGCCGAACGACGGCGGCATGGACCGGCAGCGTCCTGGCCATGGCAGCCTTCGTGCTCGGCGGCATCGCGATGGTGCTCGGGCCTAACTGGACGCTCTTCTGGATCGCGGTAGCCATCTTGGTCGTCTCGCTGATCGCAACCAAGGTGCTCCAGGCCATGGGCCACGGCGCGAACTGAATCGACGACCACGTGGGAGCCCTGGACGACATTCTCGACGGCGTACGGTCCGATCTTGCCGCGCGCCAGGCCGACGTCTCCCTGGATCGGCTGAAGCAGCGGGCACAACACGTGGACCCGGCTCTGGATCCGATGCCGGTGCTCAACGGTCCCGGCGTTTCGGTGATCGCCGAGGTGAAGCGGTCCAGTCCGAGCAAGGGTCCGCTGGCAAGAATCTCTGATCCGGCCGCACTGGCCGCGGAGTAT
Organism: Propionibacteriaceae bacterium; assembly: GCA_035641455.1. Classification (GTDB taxonomy): domain Bacteria; phylum Actinomycetota; class Actinomycetes; order Propionibacteriales; family Propionibacteriaceae; genus Microlunatus. The sequence continues at coordinate 48,424 of DASQUD010000232.1, forward strand.
GAGGCGGGCGGTGCGGCCGCAGTCTCGGTGCTCACCGAAGGCCGGCGTTTCGCTGGCTCGCTTGATGATCTTGTGGCGGTCCGGTGCGCAGTGAGCATTCCCGTGCTGCGCAAAGATTTCATCGTCAGCGCCTACCAGCTCTTCGAGGCCCGCGCAGCCGGCGCGGACATGATCTTGCTGATCGTGGCGGCACTGTCAGATCACGAGCTGATCGCCTTGATCGAGCGCGCAAAGTCGATCGGGCTGACGCCCCTGGTCGAGGTCCATACGGCTGAGGAAATCTCGCGGGCGGTGGACGCCGGCGCTCGGATCATCGGTGTGAACGCCCGTAACCTGCAGACCCTCGAGGTCGACCCCTCAACGTTCGCGCGGTTGGCGCCACTCATTCCGGAGGGCATCGTCCGGATTGCGGAGTCCGGGGTCCGGGGACCGCACGATGTGATCGACTTGGCGCGCGCCGGAGCCGACGTGGTGCTGGTCGGTGAGGCGCTGGTGACCGGTCGCGATCCGCGCAGCGGCGTGGCGGACCTGGTGGCGGCTGGGGCCCACCCGGCCGTGCACAAGTCGTAGCGCACCCGCGCAGATCCGGTAGCTGAGTGAAGGAATTTGTCATGGCCACCGAGCTTTCCGAGCTTCCCGACGCGACCGGGCACTTCGAGGTTTTCGGAGGCAAATTCGTCCCCGAGGCCCTGTCTGCCGCACTGTGGCAGCTCGAGCAGGAGTTCCGCGCGGCGATGGCCGATCCAGCGTTCGGCGCTGAGTTGTCCTCCCTGCTGGCCGATTACACGGGCCGACCCAGCCCGATCACCGAGGCCCGGCGGTTCGCATCACACGCCCGCCCTTCGACGGGATCAGGGAACCCCTCAACGGGCTTAGGGAACGTCTCGACAGGCTCAGGGAGCCTGGCGCTGATCGTGCTCAAGCGGGAGGATCTCAATCACACCGGGTCACACAAGATCAACAATGTGCTGGGCCAGGCGTTGCTGGCCCGGCGGATGGGCAAGTCCCGGTTGATTGCCGAGACGGGGGCCGGGCAGCACGGGGTGGCTACGGCAACCGCGGCCGCGCTGTTCGGCATGGATTGCACGGTCTACATGGGGAAGGTGGACACCGAGAGGCAGGCGCTGAACGTGGCCCGAATGCGGCTGCTGGGCGCCGAAGTGATCGCAGTCGAGTCCGGCAGTCAGACGCTCAAAGACGCGATGAATGACGCCATGCGGGACTGGGTCGGCTCGGTCGACGACACCCACTACCTGATCGGGTCGGTCGCCGGGCCGCACCCGTTCCCGATGCTGGTCCGAGAATTCCAGCGCGTGATCAGCACAGAGGCCCGGCAGCAGATCCTGGATCGCTATGGCCGGCTTCCGGACGTGGTGGCGGCTTGCGTCGGCGGGGGATCCAACGCGCTCGGCATCTTCGCCGATTTCTTGCCCGATGGCGATGTCGAACTCTACGGATTCGAGGCCGGTGGCGAAGGCGTGGATACCGGTCGGCACGCCGCGACGATCTCCGCCGGTGACGTCGGCGTACTGCATGGGATGCGGACCTACGTGCTCCAAGACGCCGATGGACAGACCAAGGAGTCCCACTCGATCTCCGCGGGCCTCGACTATCCGGGCGTTGGCCCGGAGCATGCCTACTTGTCCTACACGGGGCGGGCTCATTACGAGCCCATCACCGACGCCGAAGCGATGGATGCGTTCGCGCTGCTTTCCCGAACCGAAGGGATCGTCCCGGCCATCGAGTCGGCTCACGCTCTGGCCGGCGCGCTGAAGCTGGCGGGACGACTCGCCACACCGCCCCACGGCCAGCCGCTCCTGATCCTGGTCAACCTCTCCGGCCGCGGCGACAAGGACGTCGATACGGCGATCAAGTGGTTCGACCTGGACACCCGCGGCCGCGGCTCCGAATCCGGACGTCCGACCGCCGACACCTCGCCCGACGGGGACGGTTTGGCGATGGGCGGGCCGTCGACCGGCGCCGGTGTGCAGGTATGACGGCGGCCGGCACAGGTTCTCCACCCGCTTTTGACGGCGACAGCGCCGGTCGCGAGCTGAGCTTCGACGAAGGCCGGACGGGGCGCCACCTGGCCGACATCTCAGAAGCCGGACGCGGCGCGCTGGTCGGATTCCTGCATGTCGGTTTTCCGAACGTCCCGACGTCGCTGGACGCCATGCGAACGCTGACCGGCGGCGGTGATTCGCCGGGCGTCGACATGGTCGAGGTGGGCATGCCGTACAGCGACCCGATGATGGACGGCGTCATCATCCAGCGCGCCGCCACCAGGGCCCTGCAACGTGGAGTCCGTACCCGGGATGTCTTCGCGGCCGTCGAGGCCGTGGCGTCCACCGGAACCCCGGTCGTCGTGATGACCTACTGGAACCTCATCGAGCGCTACGGCGCTCAGGCCTTTGCGCGTGACCTGGCCGCCGCTGGTGGTTCGGGCGCCATCACCCCGGACCTCACGCCTGACGAGGCCGGCGCCTGGTTCCACGCCTCCGACCAGCACGCCCTGGACCGGATCTTCCTGGTCTCTCCCTCCTCCAGCGATGCCCGGATCGCGAGCACCGTGGCGGCTTGCCGGGGGTGGGTCTATGCGACATCGGTGATGGGAGTGACCGGCGCCCGCGCGCAGAGCTCGATCGCCGCGCCAGAGCTGGTCAGGCGAGTTCGCGCCGCCGACGCCAACGCGATGGTCGGAGTGGGGCTGGGCGTCTCGAACGGCACTCAGGCGTGGGAGGTCTCGCGATACGCCGACGCGGTCATCGTCGGCTCCTTGCTGGTCAAGTCCCTGGTGGACGCCGACGACGCCGGCACACCAGCCGACCTGTCCCGGCTGCGAGCCGTGGTTGCGGACCTGGCCGAGGGCGTACGCCGAGGCAAGCCGGACGGTGCAGGAACTTCCGGTCGGGCGAGCGGGTTAATCGGAGCGTGAGCGGCACGGAGTACCCGGGTAGGGCACGCTGGGTGCTCGTCGTTGGGCTGATGTTCCTGCTGGTCGGTTGCACGTCCCCCCAGCCGACCGTGGCCCGGACGGACCCTGACCCAGCCGGCTATTCGGGCGGAACCTCATTGCCGGAGCCATACGAGTTGCCGGCCGCCACCCTCACCGACACCTCGGGTAACTCCTACAACTTGGCGACCTCGCCCTCCAAGCCAGTAGTGCTTCTCTTCTTCGGCTACAGCCATTGCCCGGATGTCTGCGTGACCGTACTGGCCGACGTGGCGCAGGCGCTGAACCGGATGGAGCCGAGCGATCGCGATCAGATCCAGATGATCTTCATCACTACCGATCCCGCTCGGGACAAGCCGAAGGTGATCGCCAGGTACCTCGAGCGGTTCGACCCCACCTTCATCGGTCTGACCGGAGATCTCACCACCATCAAAGCGGTCGCCGGCCGGGTCGGCGTCGACATCGAAGGAATGCGCAAGCTGCCGAGCGGCGGTTACGAAGTGGGCCACTCCGCCCAGGTCATCGGATTCGACCGAGACCGCGAAGGAGTGGTGCTGTGGACGCCGGAGACTCCGATTGCCGATCTCAAAGCCGACTTCAGCCTGTTGGTGGAACGTTCCCGGTGAGCACGACCACCGTTACCCGGGCGCGCCGCACCGAGACTTCCCTGTGGGTATCCACGGTGGCCCGCTTGGTGCTCGCCGGGGTGCTGCTCGCCGCCGGCATTTCCAAGGCAATCGATCCCTCGGGAACGGTGGCGGCCGTTCGCGCGTACGAACTGGTGCCGCCACCGCTGGTGACGCCGATCGGTTGGGGTTTGCCGTTCCTGGAGATCGGGTTGGGGCTGCTGCTGGCGCTCGGACTCCACACCAGGGCCGCCGCAATTTCCAGCGCGCTCCTGCTCGCCACGCTTCTTGCCGCGGTTATCTCGGTTGTCGCCCGCGGCCTCAGCATCGACTGCGGCTGCTTCGGCGGCGGAGGCCCGGTGGCCGCCGGCGAAACCCGCTACACCGCGGAGATCGTCCGGGATATCGGCCTGCTCCTGCTGGCTGGGTGGCTGGCTTGGCGGCCGAGGACCAGGTTCAGCTTGGACCGCTGGGACGGAGAGCGGGCCGGATGAGCGCGGGCTCGAGGCGAGCGCAGGAGATGGCCCGCCAGCAGGCAGTGGCAGCTGCGAAACGCCAGCGGGAGCGGCGGATTGCCGTCGTGGCCGCGCTGGTGGCGCTGGTCCTGCTGGTAGGTGGCGGCATCGCCTTCCAGTCCTGGCGCACACGTCGTGCACCGGATGCACCGACCAGCGGGGCGGAGAGCTTGGCTTCCGTGGCCATTGCCGACGGCAAGCCAATCGTGCTTGGCCGAAACGACGCGCCGGTCAAGCTGGCCTTGTACGAGGATTTCCACTGCCCGCACTGCGCCGACTTCGAGGAAGCGTACGGTCCCGGACTCACGGCGGCTCGAGACAGCGGGAAGGCAGCGATCGAGCTTTATCCCATGTCCTTCATCGACGCAGGATCAGCGTCCGCCGCGAACGCGATGGCCTGCGCCGCCGAGGCTGGGTTCGGGTCGTCTTACTACGAGGGTCTGTTCGCCAACGCCACACTGCGGTGGAGCGACGACCAACTGATTGAGCTGGCCAACCAGGTCGCACCCGCCCAGACTGAGCGCTTCAGCTCCTGCGTCACGAGCCGAGCACATGCCGGTTGGGTGACATCGATCAACGCGGCGGCGGACGCGAACGGGGTCAGCAGCACTCCGACGCTGTTTCTCAACGGTGCGCGGCTCGACCTCGCTACCCTGACACCGGAAGCTCTGCAGACCAAGATCGACGAGGCGGCCACGACGTGAGCGGGAAGCGATGAACGGCCGCGTCTCGGTCGGGCTGAGCATTCCGAGCCCCAGCACCGGCGTCTGGGAGGTCTTCGGTCTGCCCCTGCGGGCA
>DASQUD010000233.1:0-5585 GCA_035641455.1 Propionibacteriaceae bacterium
ATCGCGCCGTGGCTCTCGCCGAGGTCCGTGGTCCAGTAGCCGGCCTCCGCGAGCTGGAGACCCTCGGCCTTTCCCACTACTACCCGTTCCATGCCGCTCGGGGTGAGCTTTTGCGCCGCCAGGGCATGGATGAGAAGGCAGCGTCAGCTTTCCACCTGGCTTCGCAATTGGCGCCAACCGGTCCAGAAAGGGACTTCCTGCGACAGCAGGCTGAGCGAGCGTGGCAGACGTATTAAGCGCCGGGAGACAGTCATCCACGAAGTGGATACGCAGCTATCGGCGGCGGCGCTTCATGCTGAGCCGCGCTCTGGACTGCGTGCCCAGCCCAACCAGATACTTGGTCGGGCTGGGCTCAAGGCGACTGCTGGATTGAGCCTCAGCTGTTGGAAGGTGCCGAGGAGATGGCTTCCACGAGGTCGCCGAGCTTGTCCTCGGGAAGGTTTTTGGCGACGTCGGCCTGGCTGACGATCCCGACCAAGTCATGGCCGTCGATGACCGGTAGGCGGCGTACCCCGTGGGTCTTCATGGTCCGAAGGGTTTCCTCGACGGAGTCGTCGGCGCCGATCGTTACTGGTTTGCCTTCAGCAAGCTCAGACACCCTGGTGGATGTCGGGTCGCCGCCCTCGGCGATGCATTTGACGACGATGTCCCGGTCGGTGAGCATCCCCTTGAGCCGGTTGTCGTCGCCGCAGATCGGCATCGCGCCGACATCAAGGTCCCGTAGCTTTCGAGCCGCGTCAGCCAGGGTGTCGTTGACCGAGACGCATTCTGCGCTTGCGGTCATGATGTCTCGTGCAGTGGCCATGCTTCCTCCCGATGGTTCGCTGGTACCTACTTAACTGGAGTATTCATCCACCTCCTTTCGGATCGTCGCCCGGGGGTCGGCTCCCCGCATCGTGCTCTCGAACCACACCTGCCGCGGGCCCGCAGGCCAGACGCCCCTTTGAAGGAGCGGACGCCTGGCGGTGATGCTCGATGTCTCAGCGAAGGGTGGGATGGCCGGCAGCCGGCATTGCTCGGGCCTTTACGGGTCCTGATGGGCTGCCTGGTCAGCCGTCGGCGTTACTGGGTCGTCCCCACGCGCCGGTGATGGCCAGGGTGAAACCGGGAGATTGGATGTTCACGAACAAGATGCTGCCGTCTGCGCTGAAGGCGGGCCCGCAGAACTCGCTGTCGTTGTATTCGTTGCGCGCCAGCGGGTACGCCTTGCCCTCAGAGGTCACCCCGACTAGATGCTGGATGCCTTCACCGTCCTCGGCGAGGATCAGCCCGCCGTGGGGCGACACCGTGATGTTGTCTGGCCCGTCAAAGTTGCCGCTGTCCGCGTCTGGATCGGTGTTGATCCCGAAGATCGTCTTGAGGGTGACCGTCTCGCTCTTCGGGTCGTAGAACCAGACCTGCCCGTCGTGCGGGTTCACGCTGCCGTCGGTGGTGCGGGCGAAGCTGGAGACGAAGAATGCCCCTCCGTCTGCCCACCACTGGCCTTCAAGTTTCCGCGATCGAGTGATCTGGTCCGCGGTGAACTGCTTGCGCACCGAGACGGTTGCCGCGTCGCGATCGGGCGCGTCGACCCACTTGACCTTGTAGCGGGTGCCGACGTCGGTCGCCTCCGACAGGTCTCTGATGTGCTGCTCGTCGAGGGAGCAACTCATGGCCTGCAGTCGACCGGCGGTGCCGCCACCTGGGGACAGGGCCAGTTCGCGCAAAGCGTTCTTCCCCGGGGCGAAGGTGGAAGGCGGGGTCCAACGGAAGTACAGGCCGTTGGGGCTGGCCGCGTCTTCGGTGAGGTAGATCTGGCTCGTTCGCGGGTCGACCGCGACGGCCTCATGGGAGTAGCGGCCCAGGAACTTCAGCGGCACCGGGCTCTTCCCGACGTTGGCAGCACGACTGATCGGGTCGACTTCGAATACATAGCCGTGGTTCAGCGTGTTCGCGCCCTGCCCTGCCCGGCGCTCGGTCTCCTCACACGTCAGCCATGTGCCCCAGGGCGTGATCCCGCCCGCGCAATTGTTGTCGGTGCCGGCAAGGCTCGTGTATTGGTCCAGCCGGTTCCCGGCGGCATCGACCAGGATGGTGGAGGTTCCGCCGATCGCGCCCGGATCGTAGGTAATTCCATCCACGGCTGGCACCCGGTAAGGCTCACTGCCGGAGTTCTCATGGTTGGTGACCAACACCGACCCGCCATTGCTCCCGCTGAACAGGCCCATGCCGTCAGGGTCACTGGGATGCACCCCGTCCGCCGTGGGCGTCACTCCTGACCGGGCGATCAGCTTGTACGAAAAACCCCGAGGCAGCGCCAGGATGCCGTCCGGGTCAGCCACCAGCGGACCGTAGCCCGTCGCCGTACGGGTCCCACCGGCCACTGGACGCGCAAAGGCCGCCAGGCTGCCCGAGCCGGCAAACACGAAACCCAGGCCCGCAGCCGCGGACCCACCAACAAACGCTCGACGAGAAAGTGAAGAACCCATCACAAGCCTTTCAGACGTGGACACAACACCCAGAGGCTCTCGGCAGCAGATGGCCAACCAGCGACACCCCAGCAGCGGCTCGGTGAACAAAAGACCAAGAGGGTGCGGTGTGGCACTGCCTGCGGCGGCCGGGCCGGTGGGGGGCCCGACCGTGTCTAATTGCCGCGACGTGCAGCAGTTGCCGTGATCTTTGGGCATTTGTCTACCGCGTCGCCGGCCGACTGCACGCCGTCCTACACGGATCGGCGAGCGAGTCATGACGCAGGGCGCAGAGACACCCGCAGGGTGGCTTCGGCCAGCTGCTCTGGCCGGCTGGACTGTGGCCAGTGGCCGGTCGGGAGGTCGACGTACTCCACCGTGCGGATCTTGGTGAACCCTTGTACCGCGTTTCCCGTGCTCGATCCACTCGCGCAAGGTGTCTGCGCTGAACTCCGTGCAGATGACTGTCGCGGGCACGCCGTATCGACGAGTATCGGAGAGTCGCTTAATGTCGCGTGTGACCCGTTCGGGGGACGGGACGGCCCGTTCGCGGAAGCGGGTCAAGGCCTCCTCGTTCAAGTCGGCGAGTTCTTCTTCGTCGAAGGCGGTCCAGTCAGGAAGCGGCACCTCGCCGTTCTCAGCCGCGAAGTCGGGGGCGAGGCTGTCGCCGTCGGCCACCGGAAAGCCGCCGACGTAGATGACCCGGTGGACGCGGTCCGGTCTTGCGTCAACCGCCGCGTAGGCAATGGCAGCGCCAGCCGAATGCCCGACAAGCACCACCTGACCTGCCGGACGGGTGCTGGTCTACGGACCCGTAGTCACCCAGTTGGTCACTCATCCTGCTTCGTCCCGAACTCCGCGCGGATGGATCAGCGTCCCCGACCCTTGAAGAACGGCCGGCGGTGACTCGGGGCGGCAGATTAAGAAGCCACGTCGATAAGGTCCAGTTCGTGCTCCTGCGGTGGCTCGGCTGGCGCCGGGATGCCAAGGTCCGCGAGAACTGCGGCGACCGCCGGCCGCACCCGTCCGTCCCGGAAGGTCAGCCATTGCTCACGTGACTGCCACACGTCCAGATGCCGCAGGCCAATGTCGGTCTTGGTGACCACCGCGGCGATCAGCCCCTCCGGGCGCTCATCGCCGATGGCCGTGCTCACCAGCTGGTAGATCTGCTCGTTGCCCGGGGCGTCGTAGTAGAACGCGTAGGTCATGGCTCCTCCTCTAGGTCTATGATGAATTGATTAGAGCCCCTTTTATTTGATAGAGGAGTCTCTCCTGAATGTCTGAGGTTGTCAAGGGTCGGAGACCATACGACGCTTCTAGCCGTCACCAGCAGGCTCGCGCCAGCCGCAGACGTGTGTTGGCGACGGCCACGCAGATGTTCGTGGAACGGGGGTACAGCGACACCACAGTGCCGGCCGTGGCCCGGGCTGCGGGCGTTTCGCCACAGAACGTGTACAAGGCCTTCCGGAACAAGCCGGGGCTCCTGAAGGCGGTCTTTGACGTCGCGATGGCCGGCGACGACGAGCCGCTAGCGATGATCGAGCGGGAGGCGCTGATCCGCGTGCGCGAGGAACCGGATCCGCGTGAGAAGCTTCGCCTCTATGGACGCTTCGTAGCCGACACCACACCCCGTCACACGCCGATCCAACTGCTCGCGCGGGCCGCCGCCGCTACTGATCCAGAGGCGGCCGCCATCTGGGACGAGCTCTGCGCCGAGCGACTGCGTGGCATGACCTTGTTCGCCCGAAGCCTCGCTGAGCATCTGCGCGACGATGTGACCGTGGATGACGCCCGCGACCTGCTTTGGACCCACAACTCGCCTGAGCTCTACGACCTCCTGGTCAACGCCCGTGGCTGGTCGCCGAAGAAGTTCGGCCAATGGCTTTCGTCGAGCCTCATCGCCGCCCTGCTTCCCCAGGTGCTGCGGTGACCGGTGAACGCTGGCGCATACCGAGGGATTCGAACCGCAACTGTCTGATCCGTAGGTCCGGGCCAGGCTCATCTGAGCGTCCGTGGTCGTCCGTCTACGACGGCAACTGGTCAGGTGGGTTTGCAGCTGGCCACAGCCGTATCTGTCGGCTTGCGTGAACTCGCGGCCGCCGGACTCGACGTCATCGGGGTCGAAGCGCGACTGGTAGGTGGGGAGTGTGCTTACTGGGGGTGTATCCCAACCAAGATGATGGTGCGGGCAGCCGTTCTTCTCGCCGAAACCAAACGGGTCGAGGGCATGGCAGGGACAGCGAGCGCCTCACCGGACTGGTCGCCGGTCGCACAACGGATCCGGGACGAGGCCACCGACGACTGGAATGACCAGGTGGCGGTGGAGCGCTTCGTCCGGCGAGGGGGCCAGTTCGTCCGGGGCGGGCCGGGTTGGCGGGCCCTGGTGTGGTCAGTGTTGACGGGCGCACGGTCAGCGCCCATCGAGGCGTGGTCCTGGCCACTGGGACCGTCCCGTCGGTCCCGCCGGTTCCGGGGTTAGCCGATACGCCGTACTGGACGAACCGCGAGGCCGTTGCGACCACCACCCTGCCCGGTTCACTGATCGTGCTCGGCGGTGGCGCGATCGGTCTGGAGTTAGGCCAAGTGTTCGCCCGGTTCCGGGTCACCGTCACCATCGTTGAGGCAGCCGACCGGCTGTTGGCCCAGGAGGAGCCGGAAGTCTCCGAGCTCATCGCACGCACGCTTCAAACTGAAGGCATCACGGTCCGCACCGGGGCCACGGTCGACCGGACTAGCCATGATGGGAGACGCTTCGCTCTGCGCCTCGTAGGCGCGGAGCTACTTCACGCCGAAAGACTGCTGGTCGCCACTGGCAGACGCGTCGATCTGACCGGCCTCGGGGTGGCGAGCGTCGGCATCGACCCCGGCACCCATGCGCTGGCCGTCGACGACCACATGCGCGCCGGCGACAAGCTCTGGGCGGTTGGGGATGTCACCGGCCACGGCGCTTACACCCACGTCGCGACGTACCAGGCGAGGATCGCTGTGCGCGACATCCTGCAGCGCCCCGGCCCTGCCGCCGACTACCAAGCCGTTCCACGGGTCACCTTCACCGACCCAGAGATCGGCGCGGTCGGGTTGACCGAGGCGCAGGCGCAAGAATGCGGCCTCAATGTTCGCACCGGCATCGGACAGGTG
>DASQUD010000234.1:0-13856 GCA_035641455.1 Propionibacteriaceae bacterium
GTGAGCTCGATGACATCGTCCTGGTCGACGAAGCTCATCTCGATGTCCAGCTGGGTGAACTCCGGCTGGCGGTCGGCGCGAAAATCCTCGTCCCGGTAGCACCGGGCGATCTGGTAGTACCGCTCCAGGCCACCCACCATCAGCAGCTGCTTGAACAGTTGCGGGCTCTGCGGCAGTGCGTACCAGCAGCCGGGCTTGAGCCGCGCCGGTACCAGGAAGTCCCGCGCACCCTCCGGCGTCGAGCGAGTGAGCGTCGGCGTCTCGACCTCGACGAACTCCCGATCGTTCAGCACCGCACGCGCCACCCGGTTGACCTCGCTGCGCATCCGGATAGCCGCCGCCGGTCCCGGCCGGCGCAGATCCAGGTAGCGATATTTCAGCCGAGTCTCTTCGCCCACGCTCACCCGGTCGTCGATCTGGAACGGCAGTGTGTCGGAAGGGCTCAAGACCTCCAGCCGGGTCGTGACCACCTCTACCTCGCCCGTGGGCAGGTCAGGGTTCGCGTTTCCCTCGGGTCGCAGGGCAACCTCACCGACGATCTGGAGGCAGTACTCGTTCCGCAGCTCGTGAGCTCCGGAGGCCGAAAGCATCTCATCGCGCACGACCACCTGCACGACACCGGAGGCGTCGCGCAGATCGATGAAGGCGACCCCGCCGTGGTCTCGCCGTCGGGCGACCCATCCGGCCAGGGTGACCTGGGTTCCAGCCTGCTCGGCGCTCAGCGTGCCGGCATCGTGGGTGCGGATCAACGTGCCTCCATCTCGACGAGTACGAACGTCACATCTTACGGGCCGACGACTCCCTCGCCGTCGGACTTTTACGCTCGCCTTCCGACTCACACGGGCACAAGGTGTTGGTGCAGCCACGCCGCTCAGCGGCTCCCGATCGGCGGCTCCCGATCACAAGCTACGTCGGTGCCTCGTGGCAGAGTCGGCTTGTGCGGTCCAGGCTCCGAGCGCGGCAGGAGTGGAAGTTCTTCGGTGTGCTGCCCAAAGCGCACCGTGGCCTGGCCCTTGCCTGGTGGGCGTTGCTGCTGCTCGCCGGTACGTTGCCCGCGGTCTTCGCGATCGCCATGGGCCGGACCGTGGGCGCGGTCCAGTCAGGAGCGCCGCTCACCTGGCCCCTGGCGCTCGTCGGAGTGGTCTTCGTGGTCCAGCAGGTGGTGGGTCCGATCCGGATCGCGGTCAGCCAGAACCTCGGCGACCTGGTCTCTGCCTGGCTCAACGAGTCGCTGATCAGCAGCTGCGTCACCCCGCCGGGGATCGGTCACCTGGAGGATCCGACGTTGCGCGACGACCTCACTGTGGCACGCGACTTCGATCGCGGCCAGACGGCGCCCCCCATGTCGCTGAACGTGCAGTTCGTCTCCGATGGTCTGGTCGGCATCGTGGCTGGCCTCGGCGCCGCGGTGGTCTTGGCCGGCTTTGCGTGGTGGGCGCCGGTGGTCTTGGTGATCGCCTGGGGCTCCACGCACTGGCTGCTGCGTGAGAGCGGGGTCTGGAAGGATCGCAACACCACGCCGGTGCGTTCTGCACAACGTGATGCCGAGTACGCGTACCGGCTCGCGGTGGATCCGGAACCGGCGAAGGAGGTCCGTCTCTTCGGTCTGCCGAGCTGGGTCGTCGATCGCTTCGTGGAGCGTCGCCGGCTGCTGTTCGAGCTGCAGTATCGGGCCACCCGGCTGCGGGAGAAACCTGTCGCCTGGTGCTTGATTTTGATCTTGGTCGGCAACGCGGCTGTCTTCGCAGGTTTGGGCTGGCAGGCGACCACCGGCGCCCTGCCCTTGGATCGGCTGGTGACGTTTGCGGTGGTCGCGAGCGCGATCGGCCGGATCGCGTTCGGTGGCTTCAGTTGGGCACTGGACGGAGCGGCGGCCCCCGTCGCGGCGGTCGAGCGCCTGGCGCCGGCGATGGCGCTGCGGGGTGCCTTGGCCCCCGTACCTCGCCAAGATCCGGATCCAAGCGGCCGCCCGGCTCAAAGCCTCGCTGCCCGAGACCTTTGCTTCCGGTATCCCGACACGGATCGGCTGATCTTCGACGGCCTGAACCTCAGCATTCCGGCTGGGACATCAATCGCCATCGTCGGTCAGAACGGTGCCGGCAAGACGACCCTCGCCAAATTGCTGTGCCGTCTCTACGACCCCACCTCAGGGGCCATCGAGGTGGACGGGATCGATCTTCGATTGTTCGACGTCGAGGCATGGCGGAGCCGAATCACCGCCGTCTTCCAGGACTTTGTTCGTTTCGAGTTGACGCTCCGGCAGAACGTGGATCCGGGCGGCATAGCGAGTGACGAAGACGTACGAGCCGCGCTCGCCGATGCCGGCGCCGACCGACTCGCCGAGCTGGATACCCCGTTGGCCAAGGGCTACCCCGGCGGCACGGACCTCTCCGGCGGGCAGTGGCAGCGGGTCGCCCTCGCTCGCGCGCTGTGCGCAGTGCGGCGGGGCTCCGGACTGGTCCTGCTCGACGAGCCGACGGCGCAGCTGGACGTGCGTGGTGAGGCGGAAGTCTTCGACCGGGTCCTGCTGGCAACCCGACAGGTGACCACGATCTTGATCTCTCATCGCTTCTCCACGGTCCGGCACGCCGACCTGATCTGTGTGCTCGAACACGGTCGAGTGATCGAACTCGGCAGTCACGACGAGCTGATGGCCGAAGACGGTCGTTACCGGAGGATGTTCGACCTCCAGGCCAAGCGGTTCGAGGCGACGATGGACGAAGAAGGAGCGGTCTTCGATGTCCTCTGACACTCAAGACCGCCACCGGATTGGAGTTGACGGACTTCCCCCGGCCCTGTCCTCGATGTGGCGACTGTGCAAGCTCGGCTACTCGCACGAACCCAGAATGGTGATGCTCGTCGTCCTTCTGACGTTGGTCGTGGGCGTCCCGGACGCGCTGTTCGCGCTCTGGCTCAACCTCCTGGGAAATGCCGTGATCGCCCGGGACACGACGACAATCTGGCTCGTGCTGGGCCTGATGGCCGTTTCTGCCGCCCTGACCTGGCTGCTGACGGTGCTGAATGCCCGGCTCACCCGCCGATTCCGTGATCGGGTGACGGTGGCACTCGAGACGCACGTCGCCACCCTGCAGGCATCAGTGTCCGGCCTCGAACATCAGGAGAGGTCGGACTACCTCGACCGGCTGCAGGTGCTGCGCACCCAGATCTTCGTGCTGGACCACATGTACGCCTCCGTGCTCAACACGCTCGGCTGGCTGGTTCGGCTCGCCATCACGCTGACACTGCTGGCCTCCATCCATCCGGCACTTCTCCTGCTGGCGGCATTCGCCGTGCCGACGGTAGTCAGCTCGGCCCGCCGCCCGACGGCCGAACGCCGGATCGAGGAGCAATGTGCCCCATACGGCCGACTCGCCGAGCACTTCTTTCGCCTGGCCACCGGCCCAGACGCCGGAAAGGAAGTCCGGGTGACCGGCATCGCCCCCCAGCTGGCCGTCCGACGCCGACAGGAATGGCGGCACTGGTTCTCGCCACTTGCACGCGCCCGCTGGGTGACGGCCGCCTCACTGTCTGGCGCCTGGGCGGTCTTCGCTCTGGCCTACGTGGGCGCCGTCGTCTTCGTCGCCGCCGGCCTGCGGGCACCAGTGGGATCGGTTCTGCTCATTCTGGCAGCGGGGGCCCAGCTATCGGCTTACGTCGGGGCGACGATCGGTGAGATCGGCTTCCTGCGCGGCATCTGGATGGACGGCGCCCGTCGATTGGCTTGGTTGGAGGACTACGCCAACTCGCTCACCGCTCAGAGCGACGTCGAAGTCCCTTCCCGGCTGACCCGCGGGATCGAGCTCAGCCGGGTGAGCTTTTCCTATCCCGGCACTGAGCGGCTGGCCCTGGACGACATCACGCTGCACCTTCCTCCTCGTTCGGTGGTCGCCATCGTCGGGGAGAACGGGGCCGGGAAGTCAACGCTGGTCAAGCTGTTGACCAAGATGTACGAGCCAAGCTCGGGTGAGGTGCTCATCGACGGCCGACCGCTGCGCCGGATGCCCGCCGACGAATGGCGAGCTCGGGTCACCGGTGCCTTCCAAGACTTCTACCGCTTCGAATTCACGGCGCAGCGCAGCATCGGATTGGGTGATCTGCCCCGGCTCGACGACGAACCTGCAGTGTCTCGGGCCGTCGGCCGGGCCGGCGCGACCGATGTGGTGGAGCGACTTCCCGAGGGCCTGCAAAGCCAACTGGGTCCGACCTGGCCGGACGGACAGGAACTGAGCTTCGGTCAGTGGCAGAAGCTGGCGCTGTCCCGAGGCTATATGCGCGAGGAACCCCTCCTGATGGTCCTCGACGAGCCCACCGCGGCATTGGATGCCGAGACCGAACACGCGCTGTTCGAAAGCTACGCCGAGGCGGCGCGGAGCACCGCCGTAGGTGGCATCACGATCTTGGTCTCGCATCGCTTCAGCACCGTGCGAATGGCGGACTTGATCATCGTGCTCGACGGTTCTCGCCTCGCCGAGATCGGCAGCCATGATGCCCTCATGCGGTGCGGCGGCGTCTACGCGGAGCTCTTCCGGCTCCAGGCGAATGCCTATCGGTGAGCAAGCCGCGCCACGCCGAGTTCGTCGCGGTCAGCAACGGCGCGTACGTAGGCCGGCCTTGTCTTCGACCGTACGGCCGCCAAGACTGGCCACTGTGACGAGGCTCTCCGTGCGACTGCTCGGATTCGTGGCCGCCGTCATGCTCGGCGTCTTCGCCGCGATGGTCGCTCCGCCGGGAAAGGCGTACGCCTGTGACTGTGCCGGCATCTCCATTGCCCGGGCGTTGCGGCAGTCGACGGCGGTGTTCCGCGGAACTGTGCTGGAAAAGCACTCAGTCGGTCGGCGCACGGAGGCTCGTACCGATATCCGGTTCCAGGTCGACGCCGTCTACAAGGGTGCAGTCCACCAAGAACAGGTGGTGGCCTCGCCGAGGGAGGCCACAGCCTGCGGCCTCGATCCCAAGATCGGCAGCACCTGGGTGATCTTCGCCGTCGACGGCATCGAGGGAAGCGGCAACGAGACAGTACAGCGCCTGGTGACCACCTTGTGCAGCGGCAATGTTCCCTCCGGCACGGCCCCGGCCATCCTGGGCGAGCCCCGTCCCCCGCTCGAGGGCGCCTCCGACCGGGAAGAGCAGTCGATCAACACCGACCGAGCCGTGACCCGTGGTCTGGCGATCGGCGGCATGGTGCTGCTCGTCGCCGGGGCCTTGGTAGCCATTGGTCTCGTGGTGCTCTGGCGTCCAAATCGCCCGCGCTGACGACGCTTACGGCCGGAAAGCCGAGCCCGACTCCTCCAGGGGACCCTCGGCAACCGATACCTGTCCCTTCCGCACAGCGTCCACCAGCTGAGCGTGATCGGCCTCGGTCTGATCCGCGTAAGCACGAGCAAAGCTCGCCAGCGCCTGATCCAGCTTGTCCGAAACTCCGGCATAGCCCGCGATCATCGATGCTCCGCTTGTTCTCGCGTGACCCTTGGCAAGCAGGTGACCAACGATCCCCGCATAGTCGCTGAGGGCCGCCGCGTCGATCGCATCGAGCGCCACGGTGCCTTTCATGTTGCGGAACTGGCGCACGTAGTACTGGTGGTCGCCGATGGTGGTCCAGCCCAGCAGCGGATCGCTCACCGTCTGCAACGCCTGCTGGTACTCGACCACCCGTTGGCCTTGATGGGCGTGCCAGGCCGACTCGCCGTGCACGTACGGAGCAAGCACGGAGCGCCGTGCCTGCTTGAGCTGCAAGAACACCACGTCGTCGGGGCTGCTGCCCTCGAGCAAAGCGACGTACGCGCGGAGCCCCACACTGCCGACGCCGACAACCTTGTGCGCGATGTCGACCAGCGTGTAGCCACCCAGCACCCGGCGCCAGTGGGGCGCCAGCGTCAGCAGGTAGGCGTCGAGCCCCTGGCCGATCGCCTCCGCGTCCACCTCGCTCACCCGGGTGATCAACGGCGGCTCCTCCACGATCCGTCGCTGTCCCTCGTGCTCAGCGGTGAACCGTGGCAGGGCTCGGTCGCTGGTGCGGGTCCGGGCACGCTTGGCCGAGCGTTCGATCTCATCACGCAACGACTTCTCGGTTGCCGTTTCGTGCAGCCTCCCGACGTCGAGCCGATTGAAACTGCGCAACAGCAACGGCTGCTCGGCGAGGAATCGCACCTCGTCGCGGTAGGCGGCGACGCAGGCAAGCACCGAAGCGTGGCACTCCTCCTCGCTAGCCCCGTTCTCCCGGCCGGCGACGAAGATGCTGGCGACCAGCCGTCGCAAGTCCCATTCCCAACTGCCAGGATGGGCCTCGTCGAAGTCGTTGAGGTCGATCACCAGCTCGCCCTCGGGCGAGGCATAGAAACCGAAGTTGCCAAGATGGGAGTCCCCGCAAACCACCGGTGTGATGCCGGTGGCCGGAAGTCTGGCCACGTCCGAGGCCATCACGATCGCGGTCCCTCGCAGGAAGCCGTACGGCGAGCTGAGCATCCGTGCCACGCGGACCGGTATCAGCCAGTCCAGTCGTCCCTCATGCGAGTCGTGAATGAGCTGAACCGGATTTCGACCCTCACTTGTGATCCGCCAGCCGGCCAGTTTCTTGCGCGGGACCACCTTCCGCAGCGCCTTGCCCATGGCGTAGCGGTCGGCGCGTGAACTGGGGCGTTTCAGCAGCGAGGTGAAGACATCACTGTCGGCACTAGCCAGCACCGTGTGACTGGCTGGACGATCGAGCACGGTTCCTTCCTACCCGAAAGCGCCCCGCCGTATCGCTGGACGCAGGGGCCGCGCCAGCTGCGGATCGTTAGTTCCAGATCCCTGGCGCCAGGCTCCTGTGGCGGTCACGAGCTCGTCGCGATCACCCGCGGTCGCCGGTCATCCTCCGGCGGAGTCCAGGTGCTGGCATCGGCCGCCACCTGCTCGCCCGAGCGCAGATCCTTAACCTCGCCGACCACGGAACCGAACCACACATAGGGGATGCCACGCCGGGCGGCGTAGCGGATCTGACGGCCGAACTTGTCGGCCTTGGGCGCCACTTCGGTCGCAATCCCCCGAACCCGCAGCTGCTCAGCGACAGCGATCGCGTCGGCCCGCGTGTCCTCGGCGTCGACCGCGACAAGAATCGCGGTCGGCACCGGCCGGGACGCGGTAAGCATGCCTCGAGCGAACAGCGGTGCCAGCAGCCGAGTGACTCCGATGGACAGGCCAACGCCCGGATACGTGGTCCGGCCGTCGCTGGCCAGCGCGTCATAGCGGCCGCCCGAAGAGATGGATCCCCAGGACTCGAATCCGACCAGGTGCGTCTCGTAAACCGTGCCCGTGTAGTAGTCCAGACCCCGGGCGATGCGCAAGTCGGCAATCAGCCGGCCGGGGACGTAGGCGCGCGCGGTGGCAACCACCGTGGACAGCAGCTCGAGGCCGGCGTCCAGTTCCGGGTGGTTGACATCCAGCGCCCGTACCGAATCGACGAACGACTCGTCGGCCGAATTGATCTCAGCCAATGCCACACACATCTTGGCCTGCGATGCGGTGAGCCCCACATCGGCCACCAGGAGGTCCGCCACCTGCTGGGGACCGATCTTGTCGATCTTGTCGACCTGCCGGAGCACTGCCGCCGGGTCGGAGACGTCCAGTCCCAGATAGAAGCCCTGTGCCAGCCGGCGGTTGTTCACCCGCATCAGGACAGGGGGCAGGCCCAGATCGACATGCAATCGCTCCAGAGCCGCCAGGGTGACCAGCGGCAGCTCGACGTCGTGGTGCGGGGCGAGCGTCTCGGTGTCGACGATGTCAATGTCGGCCTGAGTGAACTCCCGGTAGCGGCCTTCCTGTGGCCGCTCCCCCCGCCAGACTTTCTGGATCTGGTAGCGGCGGAACGGAAACTGCAGCTGGTGCGCGTGCTCCAGCACATAGCGGGCGAAAGGCACAGTGAGGTCGAAGTGCAGGCCGAGCTCGGCCGGTGCGTTCGGCTCGGCATGCAGACGGTGCAGGACGTATACCTCCTTGTCGATCTCGCCCTGCTTGGCCAGCCGGTCGATCGGCTCCACGGCCCGGGTCTCGATCGACGCAAAGCCGTGCAACTCGAAGGTCTCCCGCAGCCGGTCGAGCACGAACTGCTCGACGATGCGGGCGTCCGGTGTGAACTCCGGGAAACCGGACAGCGGCTTGGGGCGACTCAACGCACTACTCCTAGGCCGACGCTGCCAGATGCCGATCTTGCAGGTACGGGTTGCCGGCTCGTTCTCGGGCGATCGTGGTCTGCGGGCCGTGGCCGGGCAGGACCGCAACGCTGTCGGGCAGCGGCAGCACCTTCATCCGCAGGCTTCTCAGCATGTCGGCCTGGCTGCCGCCTGGCAAATCAGTCCGACCGATGGAGCCCGCGAACAAGACGTCTCCGGAGAACAGTACGGAGTCGACTTCAGACGCGCCGGGATCGGCCGATTCGGGCTCGTAGGGGCTGCGGAACATGATCGAGCCCGGTGTGTGCCCGGGCGCGTGAATGGCCTCGAAGTCCACGCCCGCGATGGTGATCGCGGCCCCGTCGCTCAGCTCCCGCACGTCGTCGGGCTCGGCGAACGCCACGGTGCTGCCGGTCAGCCGGGACAGCAGAACCCGCGTCTCCTCCCCCATCGCTCGAAGCGGGTCGATCAGCAGGTGCCGATCATCGGGATGCACCCAGCAGACCGCCTCGTGCTGCCGGCACAGCGGAGTCACCGAAAACATGTGGTCGAGGTGCCCGTGCGTCAGCAGCGCCGCAACCGGATGGAGGCCGTACTGACTGATCACGTCAGCGACTCCGTCCGCCGCGTCCATGCCTGGATCGACGATGACGCACTCCCCGCCGACGGCTCCAGCGACCACATAGCAGTTGGTCTGCCAGGGTCCGGCGGGGAACGACGCGATAAACACTCCAGCGAGAATATCGGGCAGGATTGATGGCGTGAGTGAAGGCGCGGCTCCGGCCTCGTTCGGCCGAGTGGACCCGGATGGCACGGTCTACGTCCGCACCGAGACCGGTGAGCGCAGCGTGGGACAGGTTCCCGGTGTCCCGGCGGAGGAAGCGTTGACCTTCTTCACTCGCCGCTTCCAGTCACTCGAGCTCGAAGTCTCACTGCTGGAGACCCGGATCGCTTCCCAGACGGTGTCCCCCGAGGATGCGGTTGCCTCGATCAAGACAGTGCGGGCAGCAGTCAGCCATGCGAACGCCGTCGGTGATCTGGACGGTCTGGTGCAGCGGCTGGACGCATTGGCGCCTGTCATTGCCGAGCATCGGGCCGAGCGCAAGGCGGAGCGGTCCAGACAGACGCAAGAGGCTCGCGAGGCCAAGGAGCGCTTCGTCCTCGAGGCCGAAAAGCTCGCCGCCGGCAACGATTGGCGAGGCGGCGTCAACCGCTTCCGGGCACTGCTGGAGCAGTGGAAGGCGCTGCCTCGGCTCGACCGCGCGACCGACGACGAGCTTTGGCATCGGTTCTCCAGTGCCCGGACCACCTATACGCGCCGACGGAAGGCTCAGTTCGCCCACCTCGCCGAGCAGCGGGAAAGCTCCCGGGTGATCAAGGAGCAACTGGTCGGGGAGGCTGAAGCGCTGGCCAACTCCACCGATTGGGGGCCCGGAACCAGCAGGTACCGCGACCTGATGACCCGCTGGAAGGCGGCCGGACCGGCTCCGCGTGACGTTGACGAAATCTTGTGGAAGCGGTTCCGGGAGGCCCAGGACACCTTCTTCAGGGCCAAGCAGGGCGCCCTGTCCGCGCAGGATTCGGAGTTCCGATCCAACCTGGCCGCCAAGGAGGCGCTGCTCGCCGAGGGCGAGAAACTGCAGCCGGTCACCGACGTCGCTGCCGCCAAGGCGGCCTATCGTGCGTTGCTGGAGAAGTGGACCGCGATCGGCAAGGTTCCCCGGGACGCGGTTCGTCCGCTAGATCTCCGGCTGAGGGCGATCGAGAAGGCGATCTCCGACGCCGAGCAGGAACGATGGCGGCGGAACAACCCCGAAGCGCGAGCCCGGGCCGTAGAGACCGCCGCCAAGCTCGAGGCCCAGATCGACGCCCTGGAGGACAAGGCGGCCCGGGCCCAGGCCAGCGGAGATGAGCGCACCGCCCGGGAAGCCGCAGCCTCCGCCGCGACGTATCGCGAGTGGCTGGCCCAAGCACAGCGAGCCGCCAGCGAGTTCGGCGGCTGAGTTATTGCTGAATCCGGTAGACGTCGAATACTCCGGGCACGCCGCGGACCCCGGCCAAGACGTGGTCGAGATGGGTAGGATCCGCGGTTTCGAACGTGAAGCGGGCCTTACAGATGCGGTCCCGGCTGGTGTTCAAGGCCGCTGACAAGATGTTCACATGCTGGTCGGACAGCGCCCGGGTGATGTCGGACAGCAGCCGGTTGCGGTCCAACGCCTCGACCTGGATGGCGACCAGGAAGGCGCTATTAGCGGTCAGCGCCCACTCGACACCGACCAGCCGGTCCGGTTCGGATCGCAGATTTCCAGCGTTGGTGCAGTCCGTTCGGTGAACCGAGACCCCGCTGCCCTTGGTGACGAAGCCGAGGATGTCGTCACCCGGCACCGGCGTGCAGCACTTCGCCAGCTTGACCAGCAGGTCCGACGCGCCGACCACGTGCACGCCGGAGTCTGGCGCGGTGCCGCTCGGACGCTGCCGCTCGTGGACAACCCGGTCCTCGCTGGTCTCGTCCGCCGCCGCATCCTCGCCGCCCTCGACGCTGATCAGGCGGTTCACCACCGCCTGCGGACCGACGTGGCCCTCCCCTACCGCCGCGTACAGGCTTGAGACGTCGGCCAGCTTGAAGTAGCCGGCCACTGCCGTCAAGTGCTCCAGGGTCAGCAACCGTTGCAACGGCAGCCCGGCCTTGCGCATCTGGCGGGCGAGCGCGTCCCGGCCCGCCTCGATGGACTCCTCGCGGCGTTCCCGGGTGAAGTAGTGGCGAATCTTGTTGCGAGCGCGGGGGCTGCGGACGAACTCAAGCCAGTCCCGACTGGGACCCGCGTTCTCGGACCGCGAGGTCAGGATCTCGACCATGTCGCCGTTGGTCAGCTGGGACTCCAGAGGCACCAGCCGCCCGTTCACCCGGGCACCGATGGTCTTGTTGCCGATCTCGGTGTGGATGGCATAAGCAAAATCGATGGGGGTCGACTCCTGCGGGAGCGTGACCACTTCACCCTTCGGAGTGAACACGTAGACCTCGGTCGAATTGATCTCGAAGCGCAGCGAATCGAGGAACTCGCTCGGGTCGTTGGTCTCCTTGCCCCAGTCGGCGAGCTGGCGGACCCAGCGCAGCTCCGAGGCGTCGCCCTTGGCGCCTTCTGCTGCCCCCTTCGGCTCCTTGTACTTCCAGTGGGCCGCCACGCCGTACTCGGCCTTGCGGTGCATCTCATCGGTACGAATCTGGAGCTCGACCGGCTTCCCCTCGGGGCCCAGCACCGTGGTGTGCAGCGACTGGTAGAGGTTGAACTTCGGCATCGCGATGTAGTCCTTGAACCGGCCCGGCAGCGGGTTCCAACGGACGTGCAGCGCGCCCAGAGCGGCATAGCAGTCGCGCGGGGTCTCGACCAGCACCCGCAGCCCGACCAGGTCATAGATCTCCTGAAAGTCGCGCCCTCTCACCACCATCTTCTGGTAGATCGAGTAGTAGTGCTTCGGCCGGCCGGTGACTGTGGCCTTGATCTTGTTCGCATGCAGGTCAGCCTCCACCTGGGCGATGACCTGCTTCAAGAACTCGTCCCGGCTCGGCGCAGCCTCGGCAACCATCCGGACGACCTCGTCGTAGATCTTCGGTTGCAGGGTGGCGAAGGACAGGTCCTCGAGCTCCCACTTGATCGCGTTCATGCCGAGCCGGTGTGC
Source organism: Propionibacteriaceae bacterium (assembly GCA_035641455.1). Taxonomy (GTDB): domain Bacteria; phylum Actinomycetota; class Actinomycetes; order Propionibacteriales; family Propionibacteriaceae; genus Microlunatus. Next base: position 11,826 of record DASQUD010000234.1, read on the forward strand.
GAGCGGGGCGAAGATCTGGAGCGTTTCCGACGCGATCCGGGACTGCTTGTCGGGTCGCAGGTGGTTAAGGGTACGCATGTTGTGCAGCCGGTCCGCCAGCTTGATCACCAGCACTCGGATGTCGCGGCTCATCGCCAAGATCATCTTCCGGATGGTCTCGGCCTTGGCCGAATCTCCGTACTTGATCTTCTCGAGCTTGGTGCAGCCGTCGACCAGCAGCGCGATCTCCTCACCGAAATCGTGGGCTAGCTGAGTGAGGGTGTACGAGCTGTCCTCCACCGTGTCGTGCAGCAACGCCGCGCACAACGTCGGCTCGGTCATGCCCATTTCGGCGAGGATCGTCGTCACTGATAGCGGGTGGGTGATGTAGGCGTCACCGCTGATCCGCAGCTGACCGCGGTGACACCGCTCCGCCACCTTGTACGCCCGAGCGATCAGGTTGAGATCAGCTTTCGGGTGGTTCGCCCGCACGATGCGGAAGAGCGGGTCGAGCACCGGGGTCTGCGGTCGCGCGCTGCCCAGCCGAGCGATTCGCTGCCGCATTCTCACCAGCGGCTGCTCGGGGCCGCCGGTCCGTGCCGGCGCTTCGGCAGGCACCTCAGCAGGGGGTGTCGGCGGTGCCGCGGTTACTTCGGATAGGGCGCGAGAGGGGCCACCAGGCGCAGACTCGGCCGAGTCGGACAGGAGCGCACGCCGCGGTGCCGGCGCGTTGCCGCGCCTGCCCGTCGCGAGCGCCGCCGGTTTGGCCACCGTGGCCGGGGCGCCCTGCCGCGGCTCGTTCACTTCTGCATCTCTCGTCGCTGCCTGCCCGCCTCTACGCTCATCAGACCGTCATCCGGAGTGGGAACGGCGTGGGTCCAGTCTAAGCGCGACAGCGGCTGACTGCGTGACGCGCCGCGTCAGGTCTCCTCGAGCGCCTGCCGCACGACCACGACCTGGTCGCCGGTTTGCAGGATCGCGACCGTCGGATCATAGAAGCGCCGCAGCGTCTTGTTGCGGACCACCGCAATGACGCGCTCACTCCTCACCTCGTCGGGTGACTTGCCGACCTCCTCTGAGGTGACCTGTCGTTCGCCCACTTCCAACCCCTCATTGGAGGACAGCAGATCTTCGATGACGGTGCCGAGATGAGGACTCACGGCAGACAAGCCGAGGAGTCGGCCGACCGCCTCGGAGGAGGTGATCACCGCGTTGGCCCCCGATTGCCGAACGAGGGAGGCGTTGTCCTCCTCCCGTACGGCGACCACCACGTGGGCGCTCGGGTTGAGCTGCCGGACCGTCAAGGTCACCAGGATCGCCGAATCGTCCCGATCCAGAGTGATGATCACCTCCCGGGCCTTGATGATCTCTGCCCGGCGCAGGACTTCCCGTCGGGTGGAATCGCCCTCGATCGCCGCCAGGCCCAGGAGGTTGGCTTCGGCCACCACTCCTGGCCGACTGTCGATAACGACGATCTGGGCGGGGTTCGTGTTTGTCACCAGCAGGCTGTCCACCGCACTTCGCCCCTTGGTGCCGTAGCCGACCACGACGACATGATTGCGCATCCGCTTCCTCCAACGGGTGTCTCGAAAGATGCGCCGGCCTTCGTTGGCCAGCACCTCCAACGTGGTGCCGACCAGCAAGACCAGAAAAGCGATCCGCAGCGGGGTGACCACCACTGCGTTGAGGATCCGAGCGCCCTGTGTCACCGGCGTGATGTCGCCGTAGCCCGTTGTGGTGATCGTCACCGTCGCGTAGTAGATGGCATCGATAAAGCTGACCTCGCCGTCCCAGTTGTCGGTGTAGGACTCACGGTCGGCATAGACCAGCGTCACCGTGATGGCGAGCAAGGCGAGGGCGGCCAGTCCGCGAATGGCCAGCTCTCCGGCGGGCGATCGCGTCCGAGCCGGCAGACTGACCAGCGCCTGGCTGCTGCGGTCGGCGTACCGGGTGTTTCGGCTGGTGAACGGATCTCGGATGGTCAGCTCAAGCCTCCGCAACGCACAAAGCCGTAACGTTGGTGATTCCCCGGCGGGCAAGAAACTCACGGCC
>DASQUD010000235.1:0-12335 GCA_035641455.1 Propionibacteriaceae bacterium
GATTCCGGCGATCAGCAGTTGTAAACCGAAAAGCACCGCCGCGACCAGCAGGCTGATTTCGGGCCAGACCAGCAGCAGAATCCCGAACACAAGGGCGCTGATGCCGACAACGATGCCGAGGGTGCCGAGACCTCGGGAAACTTCAGGTGTCCAGCTGTCGGTGGTGGTCGATGTCATGGTGGCTCCGCTAGCTCGGGAAAGGCCTTTGCGACCGCGCCACTCCGCAGGGCGCGTGGTCACGCTAGCAGCGCTGTCGCCCCGATTGAGGTCGATGGGACAGGTTTCAACGATTCAGCGTCTGCGGGAGACCGAATCGAGCGAAGAGCGATGTGTCGAAGAAGGTCGCCACGTGTGAGACACCGGTGCCGTCCAGGGTCAGCACCTGCAGCTGAAAGGCGCCATACGATCCGTCTGGCTGTTTCATGTACAGGGCAAAGGCCGGCTGACCGTTGGCCGACACCGGCATCAGCACTTGATCACCGGGCCCTTCGGCAGGGCAATGGCGCTCAATGAGCTGTCCGATTGCCTCCGCCCCCCGATACCAGCCGACGTACGGCGGCATCTCCCAGACGGCATCCTTGGCCAGCAGCTGCACGATCCGCTGCACGTCGTAGTTCTCAAAAGCCTCGACGTAATCGGCGAGAAGCTCCTTGGCGCGATCGTCCGTCATCGGCTCACCACCCGCCTCCGGGTCCATCTTGTGCAGTTGAGCACGAGCACGCTGCAGGCTGCTGTTGACCGCGGCAACGGACATGTCCAGCAGCTCGGCGACTTCGCTGGCTTGCCAGGCGAGCACGTCACGCAGGATGACGACGGCCCGCTGCGCCGGAGTCAGATGCTGCAGCGCGGCAATGAACGCAAGGCGCACGCTTTCGCGATCCATGACCTCATCGGCGGGGTCTGCCGCCTGGCCGGCCCAAATTACGGCGTCGGGCAGGGGTTCCAGCCAGCCGATCTCCGGGCGAGCGTCCAGCGCTCCACGCGGATCGGCGCTCGGTTGACCGAGTCCTGTCGGCATGGGGCGGCGCTGGCGGCCGTCGAGCGCGGTCAAACAGACATTCGTCGCGATGCGATACATCCAGGTCCGGATCGATGAACGATTCTCGAAACCGTGAAATCCGCGCCAGGCTCGTAGATAGGTCTCCTGAACCTGATCCTCGGCCTCCTGGACCGAGCCCAGCATGCGATAGCAGTGTGCGGTCAGCTCGCCACGCAACGGCTCCACCAGCTGGGCGAACGCATCCTCGTCGACGACAACAGTCATGGAAAGCAAGCTACTCGGGGAGTCGGACTGCCACTCTCGAGAGCCGCAAAAATGGACCCAACGACCAGGGATTGCGCCGGCTGGGGTTGAGCGCCATTCTGAGGTAGTAATTCATCACCCGTTGAATTAAGGCCTCTTGAACCCTATCGTCGTTATATGACGACGGTGCTGGACCTTTCCGATATCGACGGCTCGATGAGCGACGCGGTCGGCGGGAAGGCGGTCAATCTCGGCATCATGAGTGCGGCCGGCCTTCCCGTTCCGCACGGCTTCTGCGTGACCACCCGGGCCTATCAGGATGCCGTGGCTGACCAGCTCGATAATCTGATCGACCAGCTGGCCGATCCAAAGGACTCCGACGCTCTTGCTCGACTCGCGGAGGAAGCCCGCTCGCGGGTTCTGGCCGCACCGGTCTCCGACGAGCTTCGTCAGACGATTGTCGGGCACTACCGAGCGCTCGGCGAGGGTACGCCGGTCGCAGTACGTTCCTCGGCGACCGCGGAGGACCTGGCGTACGCGAGCTTCGCGGGTCAGCAGGACACCTACCTGAACGTGGTGGGCGCGGACGCGATGGTGGAAGCCGTGCGGCGCTGCTGGGCGTCCCTGTGGACCGACCGAGCCGTGAGCTATCGAAACGCCAATGGCATCGATCACCGTACGGTCGCGCTGGCGGTCGTGGTCCAGCAGATGATCGACGCGGTGGCTGCCGGCGTGATGTTCACCGCCAACCCGGTGACCGGGACGCGACACGAGACCGTGATCGACGCAAGCACCGGGCTCGGTGAGGCGGTCGTGTCCGGAGCCGTGAACCCGGATCACTTCGTCGTGGACTCGACTCGTCGCACCATCGTCCAGCGGCGGCTAGGTGACAAGCGAGTGGTGATCTTGTCCAAGGCAGGCGGTGGGACCGATTCCCGCCAGCTCGACGACACGAGCGCCGAGCCATGCCTCACTGATGATCAAGTGCTCGAGCTGGTTGAGCTCGGCCGGCGGGTGACGGCTCACTACGGATCGCCTCAAGACACCGAGTGGGCGTTGGACGATGCGGGGCGATTCTGGCTGACCCAAGCACGGCCGATCACCACCTTGTACCCAGTGCCGGGTCGGGACATGGCCAGGCCCCGGCTTTTCTTGTGCATGACGCTGGCCCAGGGCTTGACTCGGCCGATCACCCCGATGGGACTGGCAGCCTTCCGGCTGATCGGTTCCTCCGCGGCGGCAGCTTTCGGCCGCCCACCCGCTGACCGACGAGCAGGGCCGCCGCCGTTGGCGATTGCCGGGCAGCGGGCCTTCCTGGACATCTCAGGAGTGCTTCGCAGCAGACTAGGTCGCCGGCTCATCATTGGGGCGTTCGGTGCCATGGAGGCACGGTCCTCCGGCGTGCTCAAGTCGCTTGACAACGACCCCCGATTTCCGATCACCAGCCGCGTGCCGTGGAGAGCGATTCCACCGGTGGCTCGACTTCTGGTGGTTCGGGCCAAGGTGCCCCTGCGACTCGCCGCAACTTTGATCAGTCCGGCCATCGCACCGCGATTGATCGCCCGCACTGATCGGCGGCTGCGCATTGCCACCGGCTTGCCGGCCGACGCCACCATCGACCAGCGCTTGGACCACGTGGAACGGCAACTGGGTAATGATCTGTTCCTGATCATGCCGACAGTCTTCAGCCCCGCCGCCGCGGGTCTGCTGATCCTGCGCATGGCGCGGAATGCCCTGGGTGATCTTGCTCAGCCTGGTGATCTCCAGACCGTGTTGCGCGGCCTGCCGAACAACGTGACGACCGAAATGGACCTGGAACTCTGGCGGCTGACCGAGCGGATCCGGGACGATGCTGACTCGGTCATGGCCTTCTCGAACGGCACCACAGCATCCCTGACCGCTCGGTATCGGAACCGCACTCTACCTCAAGTCGCCCAGCAGGGACTGACGGCGTTCCTGCGTCGCTACGGCCATCGGGCGGTGGCCGAAATCGATCTTGGCATGCCGCGGTGGTCCGACGATCCCAGCCATCTCGTCGGCGCGATAAGCAATTACCTGCGGCTGCAAGATTTTGATCTTGCACCAGCCGCCCAATTCCAGCAAGGAGAGGCCGCGGCCTCGGCCATGACCGCGGAGCTGATTCGGCGTGCCGCTCAGCACAGCCGAGCCAAAGCCCGATTCGTCCGCTTCGCGCTCGGCCGCGCCCGGCAGCTGGTCGGACTGCGGGAGAGTCCGAAGAACCTCCTGGTGCTCACCCTGGGCGCCCTGCGTGAGCAGCTGGCCAAAGTAGGCGAGGCGCTCGCTGATCAAGGCCGGATCGACGCTCCGGCCGATATCTTCTTCCTCGATATTGCCGAAGCCCGACGCGCACTGGCCGGCGAAGCCATGCACCACCTCGTCACCGAGCGGCGAGAGGCATACCAGGTCGAACTCCGACGGCGGCACATACCCCGGCTGTTGCTTTCCGACGGCACTGAACTGGAAGCGGTGGCCGCGTTGGCGCAATCGCACGGTGGAGCGATGTCGGGAAGTCCCGCCTCACCGGGGAAGGTGACAGGGCTGGCGCGCGTCGTCCTCGATCCGGTGGGTGCTCATCTGGACCCCGGCGAGATCCTCGTTGCGCCGTCGACCGACCCCGGCTGGACTCCGCTCTTCTTGACTGCGGGTGGTCTGGTGATGGAGATGGGCGGGTCGAATTCCCACGGCGCGGTCGTGGCCCGCGAATACGGGATTCCGGCCGTCGTGGGCGTGCCTGAGGCGACCAATCTGATTGAGACCGGCCAGCTCGTCACTGTGGATGGGGCAGCCGGGGTGGTGAGCCTTGCGACAGCTCAGGCCTAGGGGCAGCCGTGGGGCGAAGCACATTGAGGAAGTCCCCGATGCTCGCGTGCTGTTCCAACCGATGGCGTAGCGGCCGGTTCCTGACAACGGTGTAGGTGTTGCGGCGGCCGACGCGCTGAACCTCCAGGTAACCCGCCTCAGAAAGATCACGGACGATCAGCTGGACGGCTCGTTCGGTGATCCCGACACTCAGTGCGACGTCCCGCATCCTGGCCTGCGGGTCGGCAGCAAGGGCAACGAGGACGTGGCCGTGATTGGACAGGAACGTCCACACGCTCGAAGGCTGGCTCACTGCGCCAGCTTAAGCGCAGCACGTTTCGCGAATCTCGGGTGAGGACAGCGTTGCCGGCTTACGGCCTGCGCTACGGCTTGGCCAACTCGTTGCGCCGGGAGTCCAGAGCGGCGAACAGCCGGGCGGAGACCTCCTCGATCGCGCCCAAACCGTCGACCTCGACAAGCAGACCGCGACTGCGATAGACCTCGAGCAGCGGCTCGGTCTCCTGCGCGAAGATGAGCTGTCGTCGCCGAATGGTGTCCGCTGTATCGTCAGCGCGACCTTCGATCTCCGCCCGCTTGAGCAGCCGATCCACTACCTCGTCGACGTCGGCCTGCAACGAGATCACCGCGTCCAGCGATTCGCCAGTGGTCGCGAGGAAGTCGTCGAGAGCCTCGACCTGCTGCAGCGTCCGCGGGTAGCCGTCAAGGAGAAAACCTCCGGCGCAGTCCATCTGGGTGAGCCGTTCAGCGACGATCGCGTTGGTGATCTCGTCACTCACGTAGTCGCCGGAGTCCATGATGGCTCGCAATTGCCGCGCCAGGGGCGTGTCGCTGGTCTTCATGGCGCGAAAGATGTCACCGGTGGAGATAGCCGGTATCCCGTAGTGTTCGGAGACCCGCTGCGCCTGCGTGCCCTTGCCGGCGCCCGGCGGGCCCATGATCAGCAGACGCATCAGCGGAGGAACCCTTCGTAGTGACGTTGCTGGAGCTGGCTCTCGATCTGTTTGACGGTGTCCAGTCCGACGCCCACGATGATGAGGATCGAGGTGCCACCGAAGGGAAAGTTCTGATTCGCGTTCAACAAGATGAAGGCAACCGAGGGAAGCAAGGCGATCAGGCCGAGGTAGAGCGAGCCCGGGAACGTCAGGCGAGACAGCACGAAGCCGAGATAGTCCTCGGTCGGTTTGCCGGCGCGGATGCCCGGAATGAAGCCGCCGTACTTCTTCATGTTGTCGGCGACCTCGTTCGGATTGAACGTGATCGCGACGTAGAAGTAGGCGAAGAACACGATCAGCAGGAAGAAGCTGATCATGTAGACGGGGTGGTCACCCGTGACGAAGTTCGCGGAGATCCACGTGGCGATCCTGCCCTCGGGTCGGAACTGTGCGTACAGGGCTGGCAGGTAGAGCAAAGACGAGGCGAAGATGACCGGGATGACACCAGCCTGATTCACCTTGATGGGGATATAGGTGGTGGAGCCCCCGAACATCCGCCGACCCACCATGCGCTTGGCGTACTGAACCGGGATGCGGCGCTGAGACTGCTCGACGAAGATGACGCCGGCCATGACGACCAGCCCGAGCGCGACGACCAGAAGGAAGACGACCCAGCCGTTTGCACCGGGGCGCGCGACCTTGATGCTCCACAGCGCCTGCGGGAAGGTGGCGGCGATCTGCGTGAAAATCATCACCGACATGCCGTTGCCGACGCCGCGCTCAGTGATCAACTCGCCGAGCCACATGATGACCCCGGTGCCAGCCGTCATGGTGAGAATCATCACCACGACCGGGAAAACGCTCTTGTCGTGCACCAGCCCGGGACAGCCGACGAAGAGCTGGTCGTTCACCGCAACGGTGACGAAAGCGGTCGAGTTCAGAACCGCAAGCACGAGGGTGAGGTAACGCGTGTACTGGGTGATCTTCGCCTGACCCGCCTGACCCTCCTTTTTGAGGGCTTCCAGACGTGGAATGACCACGGTCAGCAGCTGGAGGATGATGCTCGCGGTGATGTAGGGCATGATGCCGAGCGCGAAGATTGCCAGCTGTAGCAGCGCGCCGCCGGAAAACAGATTGATCAGCGAATAAAGACCCTGGTTTGCGCCAGTCGTGGCTTGTTTCACGCAGAAGTCGACCTGCGCCACGTTCACGTTCGGGGTCGGGATGATCGAGCCCAGCCGGAAGATGGCGAGGATGCCGAGGGTGAAGAGGATCTTCTTCCTCAGATCCGGAGTCCGGAATGCATTGGCGAAGGCGGCGAGCACTCCTGCCCTCCCTTTCTGTCTGACAGCCTGACACGTCCCTGAACAACATGCCGTCGGGGTACGAGGCGAACGCGCAGGACCGCCCGACTTTATCAAGCTTCGGGCGGAAACCCCTACCGCCGCCCGACCCCCGATCGAGCGTACGTCCCCTCGTCAGCTCTACGGAGCCTCGTGAGTGATATCTCCCCTAGTGTGTGGCCATGAAGATTCTCGTCGGCTATATCCCGACTCCCGAGGGCCTCGCTGCGCTGGATTGGGCTACCGAACATGCCAAGCTGACCGGCGGCACGCTGGCCGTCCTCAACACGGGGAGAGACGGGGACTACTCCGATCCAATATTCGCGTCGTCGCAGGACATCGACGCGGTGGAAGCCGACCTGACAAAGCGTGGCATTCCTTACCAGGTCCACCGGCCCAACGACGGCGCTCCGGCCGCCGAAGCCATCGTGCGATTGGCAGCCGAGCTCGATGCCGACCTGATCGTCATCGGACTGCGCAGGCGGTCCCCGGTCGGCAAACTGGTCACCGGCAGCTCGGCGCAGGCGATCCTGCTCGCAGCCGATTGTCCAGTGGTCGCCGTGAAGCCGAAGGGCTGACCGGCGATATCCCATGCCCCGGGAGGCTTGCGCCGGCTCCCTGAAAAAGGAATTCTTAGTCGACGGCGAAGCGGATGCGGCGGAAGCCCCGCCCCTTGCTCTCGGTCTTGAGGACCCGGAATCGGCCGATTTGCCGGGTCGAAGCGACATGTGTGCCGCCGTCAGCTTGGACATCGAGCCCCACGAGATCGACAATCCGCACTTCCGACAGCCCTTCTGGAATGCGGACCTCCTCAGCGCGGCTCAGCTCGGCCATGTCGGTGATCTGATCAGCAGGAACGAAGCGGACCTGGACCCGGTGATCGGCTTGGATGGCGGCGTTGCAGGCGTCCTCGACGGCCGATCTGAAATCGGGGGGCAGCTCGGGGAGGTTGAAGTCCATCCGACCGACACCGGGATCCATCGAGGAGCCCGTCACCTTGGCGGCGAAGTCTCGGAAAACGATCGCGGAGAGCACGTGCATACCTGAGTGCGTGCGCATCAGCATGCTCCGGCGCTGCTCGTCGAGTGCCCCCTGCACGGCGCTGCCTACCGGCGGCAGCGGGTCGTCCTCGTGGGGAATGAGGTAGACATCGTCGGTCAGCCGCGCACCAAGAATCCGAGTTTGGACGCCGCCCCATAACAAGACCCCGGCGTCCGGCGGCTGGCCGCCCCCACCGGGATAGAAGGCCGACCGGTCGAGAACAATGCCGTCGTCAGCGGAGGAGTGCAGGACGGTCGCAGCCCACTCCCGCACGGTCGCGTCGGTCAGCTCGATCCGATGCGTCACTCGCCCAGCCTAGAACGGCCACCCGCCGTCGGGGTCCGGCTCAGAGCTCGGTGGTGCTGCCTCCGGCAGCCGCAATCTTCGCTTTGGCCGAGGCCGAGAACGCGTGAGCGCTCACCTGGACGGCCACCGTGATGTCGCCGCTGCCCAGCACCTTGACAGGCTGCCCGGACCGGACAGCACCAGCGGACACCAGGTCGTCGACGCCGATCGGGCCGCCCTCGGGGAACAGCTCAGCGAGCCGGGACAGGTTGACCACCTGATACTCCACCCGAAACGGATTCTTGAACCCCCGCAGCTTCGGGACGCGCATGTGCAGCGGCATCTGGCCGCCCTCGAAGTTCTGCGGCAATCTGTCCCGCGCGCCCGACCCCTTAGTACCGCGACCGGCGGTCTTGCCCTTCGAGCCCCCGCCTCGACCCACCCGGGTCTTCGGCGTCTTCGCGCCGGGTGCTGGACGCAGATGATGGACCTTCAGTGTCATGTCAGACCTCCTCGACGGCCACCAGATGCGACACCGTCTTGATCATGCCGCGGACCTCAGGCCGATCATCACGCACCGACTCGTCGCCGATGCGTCGCAAACCTAACGTGCGAAGCGTGTCCCGCTGATTCTGCTTGCCACCCACGGCACTGCGCACTTGACGGACCTTGAGCTGTGCCACTACGAGCTCACCGCCTGCCGGGCCCGCAGAATCGCCGCGGGGGTGACGTCCTCGACCGTCTTGCCGCGCCGCTTCGCCACAGCCTCCGGCTGCTCCAGCCCCTGCAGCGCAGCCACGGTCGCGTGCACCACATTGATCGCATTGGCGGAGCCGAGGGACTTGGCCAGCACGTCGTGCACACCGGCGCACTCAAGCACTGCGCGGGCTGACCCACCGGCGATCACACCTGTGCCGGGCGAAGCCGGGCGCAGCAGAACCACGCCAGCCGCCTTCTCACCCTGTACGGGATGCGGGATAGTGCCCTGGATCCGAGGGACCGCGAAGAAGTGCTTCTTCGCCTCCTCCACTCCCTTGGCAATCGCCGCCGGCACCTCCTTGGCCTTGCCGTATCCGACGCCCACAGTTCCGTCGCCGTCTCCGACGACCACCAGGGCGGTGAAGCTGAACCGCCGGCCGCCCTTGACGACCTTGGCCACCCGGTTGATGGCCACCACCCGCTCGATGTAGTTGCTCTTCTCCTGCGCCTGGCCACCACGACGATCGTCACGGCCGCGACGCTCCCCACCGGTACCGCTTCCGCGGCGCTGGGTTACCGTCATCGCTATTCCTTCCGTAGCTCGTTCGAGGTGCTTGCAGCCTCGACCAATCAGTCGTGTCGATCAGAAACCGAGGCCGCCCTCGCGGGCGCCGTCAGCCAGCGCCGCGATTCGACCGTGGTACTTGTGGCCCGCGCGGTCGAAGACCACGCGCTCGACGCCGGCCGCCTTCGCCCGCTCGGCGACCAGGCCGCCGACCTGCTTGGCCTTGTCCGACTTGTCGCCGGAGGCTGTTCGCAGGGTGGCCTCCATGCTGGAGGCTGACGCCAGCGTACGACCTGCCGTGTCGTCGATCACCTGTGCGGAGATGTGCCGAGCGGACCGGGTGACGACCAGCCGAGGACGCTCCCGAGCTCCGAAGATCTTCTTCCGACCCCGCAACTGGCGACGCATCCGGGACCGCGTCTTGGCCGCCGTGCCCTTGTGTGAAGACAGCGAGACAGCCATCACTTACCAGCCTTTCCAACCTTGCGGCGGACCTTCTCGCCCGCGTACCGAACACCCTTGCCCTTGTACGGCTCGGGTTTGCGCAGCTTGCGGATGTTCGCCGCAACCTCGCCGACCTGCTGCTTGTCAATGCCCAGCACGGAGAACCGGGTCGGCGCCTCGACGTTGAAGGTGATGCCCTCAGGCGCGGTGACCTTGATCGGGTGGCTGTAGCCCAGCGCGAACTCCAGCTCGGTCGGGCTCTTGGCGACCACGCGGTAACCAACTCCGAGGATCTCCAGCTTCTTCTCATACCCGTCCGTCACGCCGGTGACCATGTTGGCCACGAGCGTCCGGGTCAGGCCGTGCAGCGACTTGCTCAGCCGCTCGTCGTCTGGCCGGGTGACCTCGAGCTGACCGCCGTCAGCGCGCACCACCTTGATCGGTTCTTTGACGACGTGCTGCAAGTTGCCCCTGGGCCCCTTGACCGAGACCGCTTGGCCGTCGACGCTCACTTCGACACCAGACGGAACCGGCACGGGAAGCCTGCCAATGCGTGACATGTCCGCTACCTCTCTCGTCTCTCGCCGCTCACCACACGTAGGCGAGCACTTCGCCGCCCACGCGGGTGTTGTGCGCCTGCTTGTCGGTCAGCAAGCCCTGAGATGTGGAGATGATCGCGATGCCGAGGCCACCGAGCACCTTGGGCAGTGCGGTCGACTTCGCGTACACCCGCAGCCCGGGCTTGGAGATCCGCCGCACGCCCGCGATCGAGCGCTCCCGGTTCTGCCCGTACTTCAGGGTGATCGACAAGGTCTTACCGACCTGGCTCTCCTCAGGCTCGTTCACCGCATACCCCGCGATGTAGCCCTCGTTGGTCAAGATCTCGGCGATTCCCACCTTGATCTTGCTGTGCGGCATGATCGCGGTCTCGTGGTACGCCTGGCTGGCGTTCCGCACGCGGGTCAGCATGTCCGCAATCGGATCCGTCATCGTCATGTGCTTCTACTTCTTCCTCGTGTGGTTTCCCGTACGGGACCTGTCACGGCTTGTCTCGTCGATTCCTCACCAAGAGGACTTGGTGATGCCGGGAAGCTCGCCCTTGTGTGCCATATCGCGTACACAGATCCGGCACAGCCCGAACTTGCGGTAGACCGCCTTCGGCCGGCCGCACCGCTGGCACCGGGTGTAAGCCCGTACGGCGAACTTCGGCTTGCGTGCCTGCTTCACCCGTAGCGCTGTCTTGGCCATATCTGTTGCGCCCTTTCTCAGTTGGTCCGGAACGGGAAACCGAGCTGCCTCAGCAGCGCACGTCCCTGCTCGTCGTTGGTCGCGCTGGTCACGAAGGTGATGTCCATCCCTCGCACCCGGTCGATCCGGTCCTGGTTGATCTCGTGGAACATGACCTGCTCGTTGAGACCGAAGGTGTAATTGCCTTGGCCGTCGAACTGCTTCGGCGAAAGCCCACGGAAGTCACGAATCCGCGGCAGCGCCAAGGTCAGCAACCGGTCAGCGAACTCCCACATCCGATCACCCCGCAGCGTCACGTGGGCACCGATCGGCATGCCCTCGCGCAGCTTGAACTGGGCGATCGACTTGCGGGCCCGAGTGACAACCGGCTTCTGGCCGGTGATGGTGGCGAGATCGCGAACGGCGCCATCGATCAATTTCGAGTCACGAGCCGCCTCGCCGATGCCCATGTTGACCACGATCTTGACCAGGTTCGGGACTTGCATGACGTTGGGGATGGAGAACTCCTGTTGCAACCCCTTGGCGATCTCGTCGCGATAGCGCTGCTTGAGCCTTGGCGTCACGCGCCCCGAACCTGTTGAGGGGGCCGTCTCCGACAGGCTCAGGCCGCGGTCGTTGGTCGTGGTGGCTGTCATCAGATCTCCTCCCCGGTTGCCCGAGCAATTCGTACGCCGCGGCTCGACGTGTACTCCGTGCCGTCGGGCCGGCGCTTGATCACCTGGGAGCGGGTGTAGCCGACTCGGGTCACGACCTCGTCCCCCTTGTCGTTCTTGACCACAAGCTGAACATTCGATGCGTGAATGGGTGCCTCCGACGACACGATCCCGCCCTTGGTGGTTTGCCTCGACTGAGGCTGGGCCGACGTGTCGCGCAGGTGCCGCTTGACGATGTTCACCCCGGCAACGGTGACGCGGTTGCGGTCGGGATAGACAGCGATCACCTCGCCGACCAAACCCTTGTCCTTGCCGGAAATCACCTTCACCCGGTCACCTTTGCGCACCTGCAGCTTGCCGTTGTGCGGGGTTGCCTTCTTCACTGCCATGTCTTAGATCACCTCTGGTGCGAGCGAGATGATGCGCATGAAGCGCTTCTCGCGGAGCTCGCGGCCGACCGGACCGAAGATGCGGGTGCCGCGCGGCTCGCCGTCGTTCTTCAAGATCACCGCGGCGTTCTCGTCGAACTTGATGTACGAGCCGTCCGGGCGCCGGCGTTCCTTGACCGTACGCACGACAACCGCCTTGACGACCTCGCCCTTCTTGACGTTGCCGCCCGGGATGGCGTCCTTCACGGTGGCGACGATGACGTCGCCTATGCCGGCGTAACGGCGACCGGATCCGCCGAGCACGCGGATGCACAAGATCTCCTTGGCACCCGTATTGTCGGCGACCTTGAGCCGCGACTCCTGCTGAATCATCTCTTCTCCTGATTACGTGCCCCGAGCCTGGCGAACGGCTCGTGACCCGCACCCTTCGACAAGCTCGGGGCGCGTTGCATTACTACTCGGCCTTCTCGAGGATCTCGACCAGTCGCCAGCGCTTGGTGGCGCTCAGCGGGCGGGTTTCCATGATCCGCACGCGATCCCCCAGCCCGGCGCTGTTGGCCTCGTCGTGCGCCTTCAGCCGAGCGGTCTGGCGGAGCACCTTGCCGTACAGCCGGTGCTTGACCCGGTCCTCCACCGCCACGACGACGGTCTT
>DASQUD010000236.1:0-4871 GCA_035641455.1 Propionibacteriaceae bacterium
AACGCCATCGGCACGGTGCGCGATATAACCCACGCCCCCCAGGTCGCGCGAGGTGGCGACGATGCTCGAGACATCGGAGAGCACCTGGGCGCTCTTCAGGTCGGCGATCTGCTTCTCGGCCGCCTTGAGCTGCGCCACCAGTTTGGCGACCCTGTCGGTGAGCTGGTCCGGCTGCACCTTCAGGGCATCGGTGAGGCCGAGGACGAGCGCCCGCTCCTTGGCCAGGTAACGGAACGCTTCGATGCCGACGAAAGCCTCCACCCGCCGGACGCCGGAGCCGATCGACGACTCGCCAGTGATGGTCACCAGACCGATCTGGGACGCGTGCTGCACGTGCGTGCCGCCACAGAGCTCACGGGACCAGGGCCCGCCCATTTCGACGACCCGGACCTCCTCGCCGTACGTCTCGCCGAACAAGGCGAGGGCTCCGATCTCCCGTGCCGTCGCGAGCGGCATGTAGGTGGCGGTGACGTTGAGGTCGGCGCGGATCGCCCAGTTTGCGGCCTCCTCGACCGCCTCGCGGATCTGCTGCGAGAGCCCGCTCTGCCAGGCGAAGTCCAGCCGGAGGTAGCCAGGCTTGTTGTACGAGCCGCTCTGCAGAGCGGTCGGCCCCAGCACCTGCCGGAGGGCCGCGTGCATGACATGCGTACCCGAGTGCGCCTGGCAGGCGCCGAGACGCCACTCGCCATCCACGGCGGCCAGCACCGAAGCGCCGCGCAGCAGCTCGCCCTTGGTGATCCGGACTCGATGGACGATCAGACCTTTCACCGGGCGCTGCACGTCGACCACCTCGAGCGACACGCCGTCGCCGGTGATCACGCCGGCGTCGGAGTCCTGGCCGCCGGACTCGGCGTAGAAGGGGGTGCGTTCGAGGACCACCTCGACCAGGTCACCCTCCTCGGCCGCCTCGACCAGTTCACCGTCGGCCACCATTCCCCGCACGACCGATTCGGTGGCCACTTCGCTGTACCCGGTGAAGGGTGTTTCGCCGAGATCGCGCAGGTTGCGGTAAACCTCAACCGCCTGGGCGCCGGCCTTCTTGGACTTCGCGTCGGCCTTCGCACGATCGCGCTGTTCCTGCATCAGCTTCCGGAAGCCGGCCTCATCGACAACCAACCCTTGTTCAGAGGCCATCTCCAGGGTGAGGTCGATCGGAAAGCCGTACGTGTCGTGCAGCTGGAAGGCCCGATCGCCGGACAGCACGGTCTGCGCGTCGCGTCGCGCGTCCGCGACGGCCAGATCGAAAATCTGGGTGCCGGCCGTGAGCGTCCTTCGGAACGCGTCTTCCTCGGCGTACGCGATGGCAGATATTCGAGCCCAGTCCCGCTCGACCTCGGGATAGGACTCCGCCATCAGATCGCGGCTCACGGGCAGGAGTTCGGGCAGCACCGGATCGGCGACGCCGAGCAGACGCATTGCCCGTACCACGCGGCGCAGCAGCCGGCGCAGCACGTATCCACGCGCCTCGTTGCCGGGCGTGACGCCGTCGGTGATCAACATCAGTCCTGAGCGAATGTGGTCGGCGACCACCCGCAGTCGTACGTCGTCATCGTGATGGCGGCCGTAGGTCTTGCCCGACATCTCGGCCGCGCGGGCCAAGACCGGAAACACCTGGTCGATCTCGTACAGGTTGTCCACGCCCTGGAGCAGAAAGGCCACCCGTTCCAGCCCCATGCCGGTGTCGATGTTCTTCCGCGGCAGGTCGCTGGCGATGTCGAAGTCGTCCTTCGCCCGGACGACTGACAACTCCTCCTGCATGAAGACGAGATTCCAGATTTCGAGGAAGCGATCCTCATCCACGACCGGCCCGCCGTCCGGCCCGTACGCCGGTCCCCGGTCGACGTAGATCTCGCTGCACGGACCACCGGGTCCGGGCACGCCCATGTTCCAGTAGTTGTCCAGCAGACCCCGGCGCTGGATCCGCTCCGGCGGCAGGCCCGCAATGCTCGCCCATAGCGCGGCCGCCTCGTCGTCGGAGTGCAGCACGGTGACCCAGATTTTGTTCGGGTCAAATCCGAGGCAGTCCTCGTCTATCGAGCCGGTCACCAGCTCCCAGGCGTAGCGAATGGCCTCTGCCTTGAAGTAGTCGCCGAAGGAGAAGTTGCCGTTCATCTGGAAGAAAGTGTTGTGCCGGGTGGTCTTGCCGACCTCGTCGATGTCGAGGGTTCGGACGCATTTCTGCACACTCGTCGCCCGATCGAAGGGTGGCGTCTCGGCACCGGTGAAATAGGACTTGAAGGGCACCATGCCGGCGTTGACGAACAACAGGGTCGGGTCGTTGTAGAGCAGCGGTGCTGACGGGACGACCTCGTGGCTGCGGTCGGCGAAGAAATCCAGGAACCGGCGCCGGATCTCGGCGGTTTTCATCGGTCTCTTTCCTTAGGTGGACGGCAAAGCGTTACTCGGGTACGTCGAACCGTTCGACGCCTGCTCCGCGCTCATCGAAGACCTCGCGAAGTTCGGCTTCCCGTTCGGCCATCGCCGCTCGGACCCGACCGACAAAGTCTTGCGCTCGATCGCCGACACCAGCGGCCGAGTCGGCGACCCGGCTGCCAATGACCGACGGCCTGGCGCGCCTCAGGTAGCCGCGCAGCTTCACGTAGACGAAGAGGGCAAAACCGGCGCCGATCGCGAACCAGAAGAATCGCTTGACCATCTACTTACCTCGTTTGCCTCGCCGGGGCCGGACGATGCCCGACTCACCGCGCAGCGCCTTCCGCACGCCGTAAGTCAATGCTGCCGTCTTGATCAGCGGCCCGCTGAGCGTCGCCCGGAACAACGTGGTCATCTGGGCCGCATTCTCGCTGACCACCGTCGCGTTGCTGCTCACCTTGGCGACGTCCTCGGTGACGAGGCTCAGCTTCTCGAGCTCCTCGTTGGTCGCCTGGACCGTGCCGCGCAGCTCGGTCAGGATCGGCACCGACTCGTGACCGATGTCGCGAACCGCAAGGCGGACCTCTTCCAGTACCCGACCGAGTTTCAGCAGCGGCACGGCCGTGAGGGCCACCAGAACAACGAAGGCGATGGCGGCGACCAGGCCGGCGATCTCCCCTACTGACATGCGGCTTCTCCGTGGTCGGTGTAACGAGCGGCGGGTGGCACGCTCCCGCGTGCCTCGACGACCCTACCGCGCACCGCCGCCGAGCGCGCCCGGGTTCCGTGGGCAAGGTGAGGCACGTTGCGAAGAGGCAATCGACTCTCTCTATTCGCGCCTGAGTAGTCCCTCGATCCGCTTCAACCGTTCCGCCGTCGCCGCCTCGGCGCCGTGATTGGTTGGCTCGTAATACCGAGCGTTGATCAGCTCATCCGGAAGATACTGCTGAGCGGCGATGCCGTGCGGTTCGTCGTGGGCATAGACGTAAGACTGGCCGTGGCCGATCTTCTTCGCACCCGGATAGTGCGCGTCACGCAGATGGGCAGGAACCAGGCCGATCCGACCGGCATTGACGTCGGCAAGCGCCGCATCGACTGCCATGATCACCGCGTTGGACTTGGGCGCCAGAGCGAACGCGATCACGGCCTGGGCAAGGTTGATCCGGCCTTCCGGCATGCCGATGAATTGCACCGCGTGGGCGGCGGCAACTGCAGTCTGCAGGGCAGTCGGGTCGGCCAGCCCGATGTCCTCCGAGGCCAAGATCACCAGGCGACGGGCAATGAAGCGTGGGTCCTCCCCGGCAGCGATCATGCGGGCGAGATAGTGCAGCGCAGCGTGAACGTCGGAGCCGCGGATCGACTTGATGAACGCGCTGATCACGTCGTAATGCTGGTCGCCGTCGCGGTCGTACCGGATTGCCGCCTTGTCGACCGCGCGTTCCACCGCCTCCGGTGTGATCACCGGCACTCGCCGAGCACGTCGATCTGCGGCCTGAGCCCGTCGAACGGCTGCGCCTTTCTCCTCGCCAGGTTCGTCCCCGGCACCGAGGCCGGCTGCGGCCTCCTCCAGATAGGTCAGGGCGCGCCGGGCGTCGCCCCCGGCCAGCCGCAAGATCATCGCGCGGGCATCGTCGTCCAGCTCGTACGCTCCGGCCAACCCCGCCTCCTCGCTGAGGGCGCGATCGAGCAGTCCGGCGAGATCATCGTCTTCCAGTGGCTTGAGGGTGAGCAGCAACGAGCGAGACAGCAGGGGCGAGATCACTGAGAAGCTCGGGTTCTCCGTGGTGGCGGCGATCAAGGTGACTAACCGGTTCTCCACGGCGGGTAGAAGAACGTCCTGCTGCGCCTTGTTGAACCTGTGGACCTCGTCCACGAAGAGCACCGTCTCCTTGCCGTTGCGCAGGTCGCGCCGCGCTTGATCGAGGATGGCTCGCACTTCCTTCACCCCGGCCGTCACCGCGGAGATCTCGACGAACCGCCGATTCGTGCTCTGAGATACCACGTACGCGATCGTCGTCTTGCCAGTGCCTGGCGGGCCCCACAAGAACACAGACATGGCCTCACCTCCGGCCAGCCGGCGGAGGGGCGATCCGGCGCCGAGCAGGTGCTGCTGGCCCACGATCTCGTCGATGGTCTTCGGCCGCATCCGCACCGCCAGCGGCAGGCCGGTACGCGCCGGCTCAGACAGGCTGCCGCCTACGCCCGCTGGTTGTGCGGCGGGTATCTCGCCGAACAAGTCCTCACTCATTCGCCGATACTCGCACGACAAATACGCGGGATGGATTGTGCGTCCGACCTTGGCGAACGTCGACGCCCAGTCCCATTCGACGCTGCGGAAGCCTGCTATAACAGCTGATAGAGGAGGCATTCATGATCAATTACGAACTGGACGGCAAGGTCGCCGTGGTCACCGGCGGTGCTTCGGGCATCGGCTTGGCTTGCGCCCGCACGTTCGCCCGGTCCGGAGCAGCGGTGTCCATCTGGGACCTGTCCGAGGA
>DASQUD010000237.1:0-17992 GCA_035641455.1 Propionibacteriaceae bacterium
TCCGAGGCGATGGTGATCGACATGCTGGACACGTACGGCTCCTTCCAGAACGAGGTAGCGGCGCCGCCGGGGGCGCCTCGAGTAAGGGTAGACGTAACCGGGCTCTCGCTCGATCGCTTAAGCGCAGCTAACGAGATCGTCAAATCCGGGAATGCCGCCGTCGGCGCGCAGCGCGGACCCGCGGTGGAAGTGACACCAGTTACTGAACGGGGGCTAGATTTTCAGGCTCATGGCGCGCCCGGGATGGGATAAGGTGGTCGACGCGCAGAGGCATTGCGGGCGATTGGCGCAGTGGTAGCGCGCTTCGTTCACACCGAAGAGGTCACTGGTTCGAACCCAGTATCGCCCACCACATCTGAGTCAGGGATCAACGACCATTGATGACCGCTCAGCGAACGTCGCGGCGATGCGCTTGGTGATTGGGTGGGATGCGCCAAGGTCCGTCTCGTCCCACCGATGGACTGCTTGCACGTCCCGCAGCGAAGAAGTGATGAACACCTCGTCGGCAGCCATCGCCTCAGCCAAGGTGAGATCGCGCTCCTCCACGTCGCACCACTCCAAGATCACTTCGCGGGTGATGCCGGCGAGTGGCCCCGAGCTCAGCGGCGGGGTGATGATCGTGCCGTCGATCACCACGAAGGTGTTCGTCCCCGTGCCTTCGCACACGTTGCCCTCGGTGTTGAGGAAGATCGCTTCAGTCGCACCTCGGCTGGTCGCGTAAGCGAGTGTCCGTACGTTCTCGGCGTAGGAGGTGGACTTCACTCCCGAGAGGGCCCCACGCTCGTTGCGGGTCCAAGGGGCCGTGACGACCGCCGTGGACGCAGGAGGCAGCTGCGCCGGCTCGACCGCTACCACGAGAGTCGGCGGACCGTGAGGAGCGCCGGAATTCAGCGGCCCCAGCCCGCCCGTGTAGGTGATCCGCAGCCGGCCGTGACTGAACTCTCGATCGTCGAGCACCTCGTCGATTGCCGCGCGGATGCGGGCGTGGTCAGGGGGTGGGAGGCCCATCGCCGCTGCCGATCGGCTCAACCGGTTCAGATGGCGCTGGACGGCGAAAGGACCGGCGTCGGTCACCTTGAGCGCCTCGAAAACGCCGTTCCCCACCACGACACCGTGGTCCGTCGCGGATATCGTGGCGTCGCTTCGGTTGTCATATCGCACGCCGTTGACCCACACCTTCACGCGCTGAACAGACGTCGGTGCAGCGGAACTCTCAGCGAGCATCGAGCTAGCCTAACGGTGACTTGTTGATCATGACGGCGCAGTCGGGCGACGGCCGCGGATCATGACGCCAGGACGTTTGGACTCCGGCCTTGGGCTCGGCTATGGTTCTAGATCGCACCAAAGGCGAGCGATCGCCGAAGGCCGTAGTGCGGACGTGGCTCAGCTGGTAGAGCATCACCTTGCCAAGGTGAGGGTCGCGGGTTCGAATCCCGTCGTCCGCTCGGAGCGAGTCTCGCCCAAGCCCCTTGGGGAGCAGTGTTCCCCACCTTCACTTGGATGAGCAGTGCCCCCTGGTGGAGTGGCCGAGAGGCGAGGCAACGGACTGCAAATCCGTGTACACGGGTTCAAATCCCGTCTCCACCTCGGGCGATTAGCGCAGCGGTAGCGCGCTTCCCTGACACGGAAGAGGTCACTGGTTCGAACCCAGTATCGCCCACCAGCAACACTGCTAGTCGGAACGACTTACGCCGCTGTTGTTCGTGCCCGCTAGAGCCCTGAATCGGACCTTGACAGCCCAACTGACAGCCTGACTCACCACGCACGCTGCCCCTCGAAGAGTCCATTAATGGCCCGCGCTCCTCGCGTCAGGACCGGGCGCAACTCCTTGCGCTAGACCTTCTCGGTCACAACGGTGCTTGTGTGTCCGACCAGATCGCTTGTCGTCTTCCTAAAGGAAGAACGGGACAGCTGCGACCACTACGCCGGCCACCATCGATCCCGCGGCGATGGGGACGGAACGTTTGACGAGACCTGTGGTGAATCGGGCCACGAGCCTCTGCAGCCGGCCCCGTACCTTGTCGTGGGCAACGGAGCCGATGACGACCAGGACGACGCACGGCAGGCAGTAGACCGCGGCGTAGCCAGCGATGACAGCGACCCCGGTAAGGCCGCCGACGTGGGCGTTGAGGAGACGCTCGATGGCGATGAAGTACGGAAAGGCATTCGGTAAGTCAGCCGCTGTCATGCCAGCCCCGAGCCCGATGGCGGTCGCTGGCGAGAACCAGTCAGGTAGGCGTACCCGCTTCCGAGGCCGGTCGCGGAGCCGTCGAGCCCCTGCAACAATCAGGCTGAATCCTGCGAGCCCGAACGCCAGGAAGCGAAGGCCGACCACCACGCCATTGACCGCTTCGGCCGCTGCCCCGGCGGAGAAGAAGACTAGGAGCCCAACACCTGACACGGCGAGGTAGGCCCCAGCGGCCACAGCGACAGCGCTGAGCACTGGACGATGCTGAGCCAGGAGCAACACCAAGGCAACCGCAGCAATGGTTGCGGGGTTCAATGAGTCGAGCAGAGCCAGGCCGGCGATGCCGGCCAGCAGCGGCCACGCCACCGGCGTTCAGTCCGTGGGCTGGGCGAGATGCGTGACCCGACGGACAAGATCCGCAGCGTCGTCGACGGGGATCGGGACCCCAACGAGGGTGTTGAAGGTGATCCCGTCGCCGAGCAGGCGGATCACTCGGGCTGTCAGCGCGTCGCCTACCTCGTCCGCGATGAGGGCTTCCCACCGTCCAGCCGCCTCGGCGGCGGCGGTCAGGGTCCCCGTGCAGTCATCCTCGATCGACTGGTAGGCCGCCGCCAAGGCGCGAAATAGATCCGCCTCGGCAGGCTCCGGTGAGGCTAGCTGGAGCCAGGTGACACTGGCCGTCCCGGCAGCGGCGGCAGCCAGCATCATTTGGTCGACTTCGGCGATCGCCGCCCGGGCCAAGCCGTCCACCAGCACCGCCCGAGTCGGGAAGTGGTGAACAAGCCCGCCTTTCGACACACCCGCCGCGGCCGCCAGGGCATTCAACGACGGCACGCTGCCTTCTGTGATGGTGAGCCGGCGAGCTTCAGCCAGCAGCCGCAAACGCATAGTCACGCCCCAAGACTACCCGACCGACCGGTCGGTCGGTCCGTAGCAACGACGGGCTTTTCGGGGCTGGCTTGGTCCACGGTGACCTTCACCCGGGCAACGTACGATGAGCGCCGACGGTGCAGTGTTGATCGATTGGACGAACAGCAGGTGGGCGCAACGGTCGCTCGATCTGGGCAATCACCTGGGTCGTCTTGGCCTGCTTCGGACCAACCGACCCGGCACTGGAAGCGGCAATTCGATCCGTGCCGGTACCGCTGCTGAACGGCTTTCTTACCGCCGTGGATCGGACGGCCGCCGCTGCATCGCTACGAGAGGCAGCAGGAATCCGTCATGGCGACCCTGGAACCCTGCCTGAGGGGCACAAGCGGATCGACCAACTGTGCCTAGCGTTCGTGCCATAGTCGCGGGATTCCAGGAAAGGTGGCCGTGAGGTCCGCCTCACGGGTGTCGTACCTCGTAGCGCAGGTGCAGAGTGCCGGGGGCTTCAAGGGTCCGGATTAGGTCGAGCTCGATGTGCTCGGGTGGGAGGTTGTCGAACAGCCGGCGGCCCTGCCCGAGGAGGACCGGCCGCAGTTGGATGTCAATCAGATCAAGCGCGCCGGCCTTCAGGCACTCCTGCGCGGTCTGGGCACCGTGCAGCATCACGTCGCGGTCGCCGGCCGCTGCTTTGGCCTGCTGCACGCACGCCTCGATTCCGTCGGTGATGTAGTGGACCCGCTCGAATGGGTTCTCCGCAGGTGGTTGGTGGGTTGGGACGAAGATCGGCACGCCGTCGTGGTGGTCGCCACCCCAGTAGCCGGCGAAGTCCCCGGTCCGTCGTCCGGTGATGACGGCGCCGCTCGCCATCGCTTCGTCGAAGACGATTTGGTTGTTCGGGTCGCTCGGCCGGTAGTCATCGGGAGTGTTGCCGCTCTTGTCGACTCCGTCGAGCCAATCCATCAGACGCATGCCGTTGACTCCTGCCGGATTCTGGACGTCGTCGTGCGGCCCGGTGATGAAGCCGTCCAGGGACATCGCCATGGTCAAGAACACCTTCGACATTGCTCTTCCTCACGATCGAGCCACGCACCGGCGCGTGGGGTGATAATCATTCGACCCCACGCGGTGATGAAAGTAATCGCCGTTCGTCCCAGTTCGCCCAGTGTTCCCCAAACGACTCCACCGCCAGGACCGCCACCGTCCTGACAGCCATGCTGCCAAGCCAATCGAGGCGATGTTCGGCCTCCCCGGGCAACGCTTACACGAGGGTCGGCGGGACCAGGGGCGACGGCCGATGTCTTCTCATCCGAAGAGAAGCACGAGCCCAGCCACGATGAGCCAGAGCGACCAGGCCGCGTAAGCGATGGGAATGATCGTGCCCGCGAATTTCCAGCCCTTCTCCTCAAAGCGGCCGACGAACTCGAATGAGCCAGCGACCAGGAAAAGTCCGATCACGATGCCGGGCCAGGCGAGCCACGCCCCGAAGCTGGAGGACTGCAGCATGGCCACGCCGACGAGCACGGTCCACGCGCCCGTGAAGAGATATCCGAGACACTCTCCGATCGCGACACCGAGGTAGCGATGGAACGACTCGAAAGCCACCACGGCCGCCTCTCTCGTACCCTCGCTCGCGGCGGGATCCTCGTAGATGCGCGCCAGCGTGGGGACCAGGAAAGGCCAGCGGGCAAGCCCAAAGAACTGCACGACGGCGGCCAGGACGCCAATCACCGTGGCCATGGGCACCACAGCCAGGCTCTCGGGGGCGAACACCTGTCCCACCAGGACGGCAAGTGGCGCGAGCAAGACAGCCGTCAGCATGAAGACGTACCAGAGGATCTTGAGGCGCACACCTCCAGCCCCGAATCGGCTGAGGATCTCAGCGGTCGGGCTGCGCAGGATCGCCGGGTAGTTGAAGCGTCGGCCGAGCAGGAAGAAGAACAGATTAAACGCGAGCGGCAGGATGATGAGGAACGCGCCGGCGGTGCTCTCAATATTCATCGTGTGCCTTTGCGTCCGGTCTCGCGGAACAACCTTGCCAGCAGCGGCCACGTCAACAGTCCGAAGACGAGCGCCCCGCTGGCGCCAAAGTTCGGGAACTGCTCCTTGATGTTTCTCGTAATCACGTACGAGGTCACGACCCAGCCAAGGGCCCAGGCCGGCGGATTCGCGGCCGCCCACCAGAGTGCACCGGAGACGCGGTGCCGTGCGAGCACCAGCGCCTGCAGTACCCCCACACCGACCCCGGTGACAGCACCCATCAGTGCGAGGTCTCCCCGGCCGATCCCGTAGTCGACGAGCGCCGCGCCGGCAGTCAGGCCCGCGGCCATTCCGACACTCGTCGCCGCGATCCACAGCCAAGATATCCACTGCCGCAGGGCGAACCATTCTGCCGCTCCGATGATTGCGCCCGCTATGAGACCTCCAACGAGCGCTGTCAACACGGAATCAACTCCATCCACGGCTAAGTCGGCGATATACCCGCCGATGGGAAAGCTGATAAGAATCGCAACCGGCCACACCCACAGCTGCCGGGTGCTTGGCCTCAAGTTGTCTCTCGCATCCGTCATTTCTTCTCCTTGTCGATTGAGACCGATCGTCCGATCCGCCGCCGGACGTTTGACCGCCTCGCCGGGCGCCTTGCGCAGCGGCCTGGTGAAGTGAGCGAGTGGCGGCTACGTCCGACGGTGACGGAACCCGCGGTTCACAGCTGTCTCGTTGGTGCCAGGGTCCAACGCGCCGACGATGAGGTTCAGCAGTGACGCAGCCAGCAGTTGTCAGAAACGCGGCTGGGAAATCGTCTCAGCCTTCGTCGCTGAAGTGTTCTACCTGGTTCGTCTTGCCGGAGGCGATGATGACGTCGCCCCGGTTGACCACCGTCTCGGGGGTGGCGTAGGTGAAGTCTTCGCCGGGTCGTTTGATTGCCACGATGGTGACCCCGAACCGCTGCCGTACTTCGGTCTCTCGGAGTGGTTGACCGAGGATGGCGGCGGGTGGGGTGGTCTTGACCATCGCGTAGCCGTCGTCGAACTCCATGTAGTCCAGCATTCGTCCGGCCACCAGGTGGGCTACCCGTTTACCCATGTCATGCTCGGGCCGCACGATGTGGTGCACCCCAAGCTGGGTGAGGATCTTGGCGTGGGCTTCGCTGATGGCTTTGGCCCAGATTTCGGGGGTCTCAAAACCGAGGCATACGGTGGCAGTGAGGATGCTGGCCTCTAGGTTGTTTCCCACCGCGATGACCACCCGGTAGAACTCGTGCACCGAGAGTTGCCGTAGCGCGTCCTCGCTGGTGGTGTCGGCGCTCACCACCTGGGTCAGTTGCCCGGCCAGTGATTCCACGATCCGCTGGTCGGAGTCGACAGCCAGCACCTCGATGTCTTCTTTCATCAGCTCCAGGGCCAGCGAGGTGCCGAACCGGCCGAGGCCCAAGATGGCGACTGCGTCGAGCCGCCGGTGACGTCTGGCCATGTCGCTTCTCCTAACCGATCAGGGGTCGACCTTCAGGCATATGGAAGAGTCGGTGCCGCTCCCGCAGGGCCAGGGCCGAGACCAGGCTGATGGGGCCGAGCCGGCCGATGAACATCAGCGCAACCAGGACCAGCTGCCCAGCCGGGGGAAGGGTTGCGGTGATACCCGTAGACAGGCCCACCGTGGCGAACGCCGACACGCTCTCATACAACACCGCATCGAAGGACATCTTGGTCATCTCCACCAGCACGAAGGTAGAGATGACCACCGCGGCCACCGAGAACAGCGCCACGGAGAGAGCCTGACGCCAGACCCGCGGCTCGATCCGGCGGTCCAGGACACGAACCTCGGGTTCACCGCGCACCTCAGCCCAGATCACGAACAGCAGCAGCACGAACGTGGTCACCTTGATCCCCCCTGCGGTCCCTGCCGATCCGCCGCCGATGAACATCACCACGTCCGAGCCCAGGAGCGTGCCGGGCTCGAGCTGTCCCGGATCGAGGCTGTTGAAGCCGGCTGTGCGCAGCATGGTTGCGTTGAAAAATGCAGAAAGGAATCGGCCGCCCGGATCGAGCCTGCCGAGCGTTCCTGGATTCCCCCATTCCGCCAGCAGGAAGAACACCGTGCTGGAGACAAGCAGCACCACCGTCATGCCGACGGTCAACTTGGTATGCAGACTCCATTGACGTGGTCGTCGCAGCCGCTGCCGCAGCTCGAAGAGCACCGGGAAGCCGATGCCCCCGAAGATGACCGCCGCGGCGATCGGCAGGCAGATCCACGGGTCGCTGGCGAACCCGATGAGGTTATCGCTGAACAGCGCGAACCCGGCGTTGTTGAACGCCGAGACCGCGTGAAACACACCCAACTCGATCGCCCGCTCAAGCCCCACTTGGTAGCCGAGGGCGAAGCGAGCGGTGAGCAGCACGGCGGTCACGACTTCGAACAACACGCTCGCCTTGATGACCCCGACGATTACCCGGTTCACGTCGCCGAGCCCAATATGTTTCGTCTCGGCCGCAGCGACCAACCGCGAGCGCAGACCTAGCCGGCGGGAGATGAGCAACCCCACCAGCGAGGCCAAGGTCATGATGCCGAATCCGCCTACCTGGATCATCGCCAGGATTGCCACCTGGCCGAAGCCCGACCAGTACACCGGTGTGTCGACCACAATCAGCCCGGTCACGCACACCGCGCTGGTTGCGGTGAACAACGCGGTCAACAGCGGAGCCGAGCCCGGCCCCTCCCGCGCGATCGGCAACATCAGCAGTCCGGTGCCCACGGCCACAGCTACCGCGAACGCCCCGACAATCACCTGGGCGGGATGGCGAAATCTGGGCCGCCACCGACCGCCGCCCACACGCACCCGCTGGTCCTCCCGCCGATCGGGCACGCCGAAATACTAATGAAGCGCCGCAGGCGGTTGCCACGTTTGCTTGGACGAGCTTGGCGTGCTGCTCAACACTGGCTTTGCCCCTCCGTTGGTGGACAAAGAGGACGATGCACGCCGCCTTCAGGACCACTACGCGCAGCGGCTCTCGCAGCCTTGAGGTAGGTGTCAGACAGAGCCCCACGAGCCGTCAGAGGATAGGGGTGTGACGGACTATGGACGCCCGCTGGGGTTCGGGATCTTTCCCTCGCCGGAGGCGGCAGCGCTGGACGAGATCTTCGCCATGGCGAGCATCGCCGACAGAAGCGGCCTCGACCTCATCGGAATCCAAGACCATCCGTATCAGCGCAGGTTTCTGGATACCTGGATGCTGATGGCAACGATCTTGGCTCGTACCAAACGGGTGCGGGTCTTTCCCGATGTGGCGAACTTGCCGCTCCGGCCTCCAGCGATGATCGCCAAAGCAGCAGCGAGCCTCGACGTCATGTCTGGCGGAAGATTCGAACTCGGCCTCGGTGCCGGTGCGTTTTGGGACGCCATCGAGGCAATGGGTGGCCAGCGACGGTCACCAGGCGAGGCGGTGACCGCGATCGAGGAGGCCATCGCCGTGATTCGGCTGATGTGGTCGAATGAGCGGTCGGTTCGGTACTCGGGGCACCATTACCGGCTGAGCGGCGTCAAGCCCGGTCCTCAACCAGCGCACCCGATTGGCCTCTGGCTGGGCGCTGGCGGGCCGCGCATGCTGGGCCTGCTGGGTCGGGCAGCTGATGGTTGGGTCCCCTCGAGCTCCTGGGCGACTCCTGACAAGCTGCGCAAGATGAACCGGCTCATCGATGATGCGGCGGAAGCGGCTGGACGGAATCCCAGCGACATCCGGCGGCTCTACAACGTCTACGGTTCGATCGGAACGTCGAAGGAGTTTCTCAACGGCCCGGTGAAGCAGTGGGTTGATGAGCTGACTGCGCTGGTTGTCGACCATGGCCTGGACACCTTCATCTTCGGCCCAGCCGAGGACCCGGTGCGGCAGGTGGCCATCTTCGCTGACGAGGTCGTACCGGCAGTACGGGAGTCTGTGCGGCAGCATCGCACGGCGGTCGAGTGAGTGAGGGGGCGTGCGAAATCTCAGCCCGGTCATCCGTATGCGAGCGGCCCGCTGCGAAGCATGCTCATAGTCCTGCGCTGGCCGTGCCGGCCGCTCTCGTTGTTTGGTCGGATTGTCATCCGACGGCACTGCCTGGGATTGCTGTCCTGGTTTGTGGGCGGACCAAGAGAATCACGACGCTGACCAACAGGACCCATGCGGGAAACAGGAGTTGGAACCACTTGTGCTCCCCCGATGCCAGAAGCAGAGTCAGCGCGACCAGATAGCCGAGGTAGGAGACCCAGCGCGGCAGGCCCGAGGTGCGAAGCCCTACTGTGCTCACCGAGAGCGTGAACACTGCCGCCATCCGCATGGCATAGACCGAGATCAGCGTCTGAGTGGTGCTGCGACCAAATGCGAAGAGGTCGCCGTTGGGGTTGGATGCGGTGAGCATCGCCATCAGGCTGGTCGAGGTGGCCGCGCCCATGAATAGCATCGCCAAGAACAGCAGCCCGCTACCCAGAAAGACCGTGGAGAAGAGGCGATCCTCCACGTTGCCGAGCTGCTCGCGGACGACCCCGATGAACCACAGGAAGGCAATTCCGGCAAACGGCACCAGGTGGAGGCTCAGCCGGATCAGGGTTCGTCGCTGCGCATCTGTTTGGAGTGCCTGAAGGCTGTCCTCCGACAAGGCAATACGCATCATCGTCAGGGCCGTCAGCAGGAGCACGGCGAAGACGATCCCCGCAATTGCCGCCGACCGCCGGCTGCGCCAGAAATGGGCAGTCAACACAGATGCACCCGTGGTCACATCCCTTGACCTCCTAGGATTTTCAGGCGGCCCTGAGTTTGCTTGGTTGAGCTTACGTGCCCAGGCATTGTGTTCTGCCGCCGCCGAGGCTCGCCGAGCGACGCTATACAAAGTTGACTGCTTGTCATGGACGCGGCCCGAGGTGATCTCGCAGGGTGCACTCTAGGCGGTGGGGCGGCCTGCGTCAGGTCGTGCTGGCACGAGACCACCGGTGACCGAGCGAGACCTGGTCGCCCGAGGCCGGGACAACCAGAACCGGATCCGGTTGGCTTGCCGCCTTTTCAGATATCGATCGGGAAGGTGGTGAGTATCACTATGCCCGTGATCAGAAAGGTGATCGCTACTCCGAGCAAGATCCATTGAGCGCGCGGACTGCCCAACCTCGTGGATGTAGCGGCGAAGAACAAGACCATCGCGAAGAGCACGGTGAGGATGGTGTAGTTGTCTCCGTACTTGTTGAACATGAGTGCATCAGCGAAGCGGCTGTCGGCGCGCTCGTCTGCGGCCGTGGCCTCGGTCGTTCCAGGGGGGACATACTCCTTCATCTTGAACGGGCCGTCCGTCGGCTCCCCTTTTGCAATCCAAGTCCTGTAGGCCACCTGAAAGTGGTCGGTGAAGCGCTGCTCCACGTAGCTCCCTAGCGCGGTGTCGCCCTGAGCACGGGCTTGCAGATACACGCTCCAGATGGTGAGGTCGGCCTGGCGGGCGGCGTTCGCGACGCCAGCCTGGCGGGCCGCCTCGATCCTGGCGCTGGACGCCTGGCTGAATGCGATGGACATCTCGCCGCTCCACTGCGACGACTGGAAGCCGCACCACGCCGTCAGCACCGCCGTGATCGAAAGCACGATGAGAACAACCGTCTCCCGAACATGACCCGGCGGTCCCGTTTCCGGCACTTCACCGGTGTTGACCGCCAGTGCTTCCGTTGCGTTGAGGTCGCTTCCTCCGGCTGGCGGTGGCATAGGGGTGCCTTTCAATCTCGGACCGACCGTGCCGACACCAGTCGTCACCTATTGCCTCTGTCGTTCCCGGGTTGCCGATGGTGCAGGTTCCCGATATGGCTTTCTGCACACCATGCCGACGCACGTTCCAGTGGCTACGCGCCGACGAGAGGACGTGAGCTATCGCTTCTGCCCCACGGCCGTCAAGCCGCGGTGCTGCGAACTGTTCGGTCACGCCCTACGTGGTGAGTGAAGTCCGCCACCAAGGTCCTGGGCACCAATGAAGCGATGCGACGCAAGAACGGATGTATCTTTCGCCAACAGGCAGCGCGGTCGAGATGTCAGCGGCCAGGACCGGGCTCGTCACGCCGGGGGTCATCTCGCACTACTTCGTCCTGGGCAGTGACGTCTTCATCCCGGCGAGCGCCCGGCCGCGAGTCATCTCTGATGTCCGCGCCGCTGTCGTAGGGACCGGGCCGGTCCTGGCGGGTATCTGTCGCGTCCGCGCCGCTGTCAGAGGGACCGGGCCGGTCCTGGCGGATATCTGTCGCGTCCGCGCCGCTGTCATAGGGACCCGGCCGGTCCTGGCGGGTCTCCAGGCGCTCCTCATCGCCAACTCCGGTGTCCGCGCGCCTGGCGACCGGCTCCTCGTGGGAACCGCCTCGCGCTCGTGACTCGAGCTTGTTCGCCTTGTCCTCGAGCCTCTGGGCCTCGGCCCGCTGACGCTCCGCCTCCGCAAGGCTCTGCTGGGCGTCCCGCTGATTGTCCGCGGCGCGCAGCTCTGCCTCAGCGCGCTCTCGCCTTGCAGCCGCAGCTCGCTCGTCGGCCGCGGCTTGGGCGGATTCGGCTTGAGCCGAAAGCCGGGCGGCTTCCTGACGATGATCTCGAGCCTGGACCTGTCGACGTTCGTCGGCCTGCCGGCGCATACGGGGCAGAACCAGTGCCGCGATGATGGCCAGCACGACGACAATGATGATGATCACAATGATCCATGTATCCACAGCGCGCCTCCCTAGGTCGATCGCTACCCTAGTGCGCCCGGGTTGCCCTTGCAGCACATGGTGGAGCTTTCGCTTGGCAGGACCGCTCGCGGGTAGGTCTTGAGCACGACGACGACGGCCTGATCTTCAGGCAGGTGACAATCTATGGAGGCGCTATGACCTCACTGTGGCTGGACCGGGACGGCTTGCCGGCGAGCGATGAATTCGTTCCGGGCGCCAGTTTCCACGACCTGATCGTCGGCGCGGGGATGACAGGGTTGATCACAGCAGTGCTCTTGGCCCGTGCCGGCCGCCGCGTCGGAGTGCTGGAGGCCCGCCACATCGGGGCAGTGACCACGGGTCACACGACAGGCAAGCTCAGCCTGCTCCAGGGCATTCAGCTGTCCAGGATCGTACGGTCGCACAGTGAGAGAGTGGCGGCTGCCTACGTCGAAGGGAATCGAGCCGGTCAGCACTGGGTGCTGCGGTACTGCGCCGACCATGGTGTTCCGGTCGAGCGCCGCGACGCATGGACGTACGCGGGATCGAGGAGCGGTCGCAAGGCCGTCAGCCGCGAGTACGAGCTCGGCCGCCGGCTCGGGCTGGATCTGTCCCAGGAGGATGCCGTCGAGCTGCCATACAACAGCTACGGCGCCATCCGGCTGCCGGATCAGGCCCAGCTTTATCCACTCGATCTGCTGATCACGCTGGCTGCGGAATTGCGCAGCCTAGGCGGCGTGCTGATCGAGGGCTTGCGGGTCCATGACGTGAAGGTTGGCCGCGACGCGTCGGTCGAAACTCACCGCGGCGCCGTCACCGCGAGTCAGGTCGTCCTTGCCAGCGGCGTGCCCTTCCTCGACCGTGGTTTGTACTTCGCGAAGGTCACGCCGCAGCGCTCCTACGTGGTCGCGTTCAGGGTGCCCGGGACGGTACCCCACGGCATGTATCTATCGGCCGATTCGCCGACCCGATCACTGCGAACCGCCACCCAGGACGGCGAGGAACTGCTGTTGGTCGGCGGCAATGGACACGAGGTCGGGCACTTTCCCGAGCCACCAAGCCATCTCGTCGAGGACTTGATCAACTGGACCCAGAAGCACTTCACCGGCGCCGAAGTCACCCACATCTGGTCGGCGCAGGACTACCAGTCGCACAACCACGTGCCCTTCATCGGCGAACTCCCACGTGGCGGCGGCCATGTGCAGCTGGCCACCGGCTACGCCAAGTGGGGCATGACCAACGCCGCCATGGCGGCCCTGATGATCACAAGTAACACCCTCGGTGACAAGACCGACTGGGCGCGGGCGCTGGGGACCCGGATCAGCAAACCCGCGAGCGTGTTGGAAGGGCTGCGCTTCAACGCCGGGGTCGGATACACGGCCGCCCAGGGGTGGCTGGGGGCCGGGCTGCGACCGATCACTGTGCCAGGGACCAAGCCTCGGGAAGGCGAGGGAAAGGTCGGCACTCAGCACGGACGACCGATCGCCGTCTCGACCGTGGAGGGCACCACCTGCGCAGTGTCTGCTGTTTGCACCCACCTAGGCGGCATTGTGCGATGGAACGATCTGGAGCGCTCTTGGGACTGCCCGTTGCACGGATCACGATTCGCCGCTGACGGTACGGTGCTGGAAGGTCCCGCCACCAGCTACCTCGAGCGGAAAGACTCGGAACCGACCGAATGAGCTGGAACCCATGAAAGATCGTGATCAGTCCGCCGCCACTACGGTGGGGATTGATCACGATCTTCTGGTTGAGGCTCACGAGAGCCGGGTGAGCAACTCCTCGAGCCGGTTGTAACTGATGTTCATGCCGTACTCCATCCCGGAACCGACGTGTCCGTCGCGGGATTCCTTGGACGGATACTGCAGATGACTGCGCAGCGTGGTCACGCCGTCTACTTCCTCGAGGGTGACAGTCACGTGGTACACCGCGCCCGGCATGTTGTCGTAGCCCTCCGTGCTGACCAACCGTGTTGGGGCGTCGATCTCGAGATACTCACCGGAGAAGGAGTGATCCTCCCCGCCCGGTTCGCCGGCGAGCACGTAGTGCCACTTACCGCCCACTCGGAAATCGATGTCACAGACCTTCATGCCGCCGGGCTCCATGCCGTACCACTCACGGACGTGCTCGGGCTTGGTGATGGCGTCGAACACCATGCTGCGGGGGGCCGGGAACTGGCGGCTGATCACCAGCTCGGTGTCGGACGGGTAGCTCACCGTTGCCTTGCGGGCCGGTGATTCGGTGCTGCTCATGGTCGTTTCTCCTGTTCTTGGATGCGGGTGAGGTAGGCGTCGAGACTCTCCAGATTCGCTTCCCAGTGGCGGCGATATTCGCTGAGCCAGGACGTGGCGTTCTTGAGCGGAGTCGCCGTGATGCGGCAGTTCCGGCGCTGCCCATCGCGACTCTTGGTGATCAGGCCGGCCCGCTCCAGCACAGACAGGTGCTTGGAGATGGCTGGCATGGTCATCCGGAACGGTTCGGCCAACTCCCCCACCGTCGCATCCCCATGTGCCAGGCGCTCCAAGATGGCACGCCGGGTGGGGTCGGCCAGTGCGGCGAAGGTGGTGCTGAGCGGATCGTTCAAGTCCTTAACCAATGAGTTAATTAACCAGTAAGGAAACTATGTCTCGGGCAACGCCACATTGTCAAGAGGCGGACTTACGCTGGATCGGTGAGCGCGCCCGATCAGGCCGAAGGCTCCAAGGCGCGACGATCCACAGCACTTGACCGCGCCCGGCACTGGGGCCGCCCCGGCTGGCAGGTGGTGGCGCAGACGATTAGTGCCTGCCTGCGGCACCGCGTCACCGGACTTGCTGCCGAGGCCGCCTTCTTCGCCATCCTGTCGCTGCCGCCGCTGATCTTCGGCCTGGCTGGCGCCATCGGGTACGTGGCCGATCGCTTCGATGTCCAGACCATTGCCAACTTCCGGGTGGAGGTGCTGCGGCTGTCTCTTCGCGCCCTTACTCCCGACGCGGTCAACAACGTGATCGCACCGACGCTCGACGACGTATTGTCGGGCGGCCGATTTGAAGTGATTTCGATCGGCTTCGTGCTCGCCCTCTGGTCGGGGTCGCGGGCGCTCAACGTCTTGGTCGACACCATAACGATCATGTATGGACTCGGTGGCAGGCGCGGCATCGTTCGTACTCGCGCGTTGTCGTTTTCGCTCTATGTGGTGTTCCTCTTCGCCGGCGTTGTGTTGCTGCCGCTGGTGTTGGCCGGTCCAAGCTTGGTCGACAAGGTGCTGCCGAACCGATTCGAATTGGTCGCGTCCCTTTACTGGCCGGTGGTGCTGGTCGGGTCGGTGTGCATCCTGGCGACGCTGTACCACCTCTCGGTCCCCGTGCGCAGCCACTGGCGTGGCGAACTCCCGGGCGCTGCACTCACCTTGTTCATGTGGCTTGGGGGAAGCGCATTGCTGCGACTGGTGCTGAGCCTGTCCACCGGCGGCAGTTCGATCTATGGGCCGCTTGCCGCTCCGATCGCGGTCCTCATCTGGCTGTACGTGATCTCCATCGCCACCTTGATTGGAGCCGCTTTCAACGCCGCTGTGGACAAGGTGTGGCCGCGGCTGACCGGCATCGACCACCGTAGACTCCCTCAGCAGTGAGCGGGCAATCTCAAAATTCGGACATGTTTCTCACTTTTTGAGAATCTGATTTGATTGGCTCGATCCTGTGGCACAGGGTTGTCCCTATGCGCATCGCCCTTGACCCCGATCAGGCCGCCCGGCGGGCACCCCGCGGCACCTGGCGTCGGGCCGAGCGGCTGACTTCGCGCCGCTTCGTCGATCTTGGTCGAACCGAGTCGATGATGTGTCCTCACCGTCCCTGCTGACCCGCCCCACGCCCGCACGTCTGCGAAAAGCCCATCTGATCATGGGCGGCGGCCGCTCCCGACTGAGGACACATGACCACCACCACCCAGAACCCGACTGAGCTAGCGAATAGCCGTCCAACGCGGCCAGCTCGTGCGACGCCGCCAGCGCGGCGGAAGAAGGGCGAGGGCCAATGGGCCCTGGGCTACCGTGAGCCCCTCAACGCCAACGAGCAATCCAAGAAGGACAACGACCCGCTCTTGGTACGGGAGCGGATCGAGAATATCTATGCGAAGGGGGGCTTCGCCTCGATCGATCCCGCTGACCTGCGCGGGCGCTTCCGTTGGTACGGGCTCTACACACAGCGGCGGCCTGGGATCGACGGCGGAAAGACCGCGACGCTGGAGCCGTGGGAGCTCGACGACGAATACTTCATGCTCCGGATCCGGATCGACGGCGGTGGGTTGAGTACCGAGCAGCTCCGCGTCATCGGTCAAATCGCCGTGGAGTTTGCCCGCGACACGGCGGACATCACCGATCGACAGAACGTCCAGCTGCACTGGATCCGCATCGAGGACGTGCCCGAGATCTGGCGCCGGCTGGAGGCGGTCGGTCTGCATACCACTGAGGCATGTGGCGATTGCCCGCGCGTCATCCTGGGCTCGCCGGTCGCCGGTATAGCGGCAGACGAGATCATCGACCCGAGCCAGGCGATACGGGATATCGCGGACCGTTACATCGGTGATCCGCAGTTCTCGAACCTGCCGCGGAAATTCAAGACCGCGCTGACGGGCGTTCCGGACCACGATGTAGCCCCGGAAGTCAACGACGTCGCCTTTGTCGGCGTCGTCCACCCCGAGTACGGGCCGGGTTTCGACCTCTGGGTTGGCGGCGGTCTCTCCACCAACCCGATGCTGGCCCAGCGCGTTGGTGCCTGGGTGCCGAGTGAGGACGTAGCCGAGGTCTGGGCCGGCGTCGTTGGGGTGTTCCGCGACTACGGCTACCGGCGGTTGCGCGCCCGGGCACGGCTGAAGTTCCTGGTAGCTGACTGGGGAATCGAGAAGTTCCGGGAGGTATTGGAAGCCGAGTATTTGCAACGCAAGCTCATCGACGGACCGGCTCCGGCAACGCCGACCACGCCGGGCGACCACGTGGGAGTAAACCGACAGAAGGACGGAAAGTACTTCGTCGGCCTGGCCGCCGTTGCCGGGCGTACCGGTGGCGCCGCGCTCCTGCGGCTGGCCGACATCGCTGAGGCACACGGCTCCTATCGGTTGCGTACGACGCCTCTTCAGAAGTTGCTCGTGCTCGACCTCGCCGAGGATCAGGTTCAGCCCTTGATTGCCGAGGCGGAGCAGATCGGTCTGTCGGCTAAGCCAGCTGGCTGGCGCCGCTCGGTGATGGCCTGCACGGGCATCGAGTTCTGCAAACTCGCGATCGTTGAGACCAAGCGCCAGGCCGCGCGCGTGGTGGACGAGCTGGAGCGGCGGTTGGGCGAGCTCGATTCACCGATCACCGTTCATCTCAACGGTTGCCCCAACTCCTGCGCTCGGATCCAGGTCGCCGACATCGGACTCAAGGGCCAGCTGGTCACTGCGCCGGACGGCGCGCAGGTGGAGGGCTATCAGGTCCACCTTGGCGGGGGTCTTGGGCTGGATGCCGGATTCGGCCGGAAGCTTCGCGGCCACAAGGTGACGGCCGACGAGCTGCCGGACTACGTCGAGCGGGTGGCCCGGGCGTTCCTGGCCGGGCGAACTGAAGACGAGCGATTTGCCCAGTGGGTGGCGCGAGCCGATGAGGCGGTGCTGGCGTGAGCAGCCCTTCGACAAGCTCAGGGCGCCCGTCGCACGCCGACCGGCAGGCGGTCATGTACT
This sequence comes from Propionibacteriaceae bacterium, assembly GCA_035641455.1. Taxonomy (GTDB): domain Bacteria; phylum Actinomycetota; class Actinomycetes; order Propionibacteriales; family Propionibacteriaceae; genus Microlunatus. The sequence goes on from DASQUD010000237.1 coordinate 17,418, forward strand.
GCCCCTACTGCGCCGAGGAGACCTTGTTTCCGTTGGAGGGTGGCGGCTGGGAATGCCGTAGTTGCCTCCGGGCGTTCTCCGTGACGTTTCTCGGCCTGGCTGTCGCCGGCCGCAGCGCGGAACCGGAGCGGCCATGACGACGACAATTGATCAACGGCAGCTCGCTCGAGAGGCCAGCCATGCGCTGGAGGATGCGTCAGCCACCGAGATCCTGCAGTGGGCCTACACCGAATTCGGCAGCGGCCTTGTCGTCACTTCCTCGCTGGCCGACCCCGTGATGATCCACCTGGCCGAGCGGGTCGCGCCGGGGATCGACGTGATCTTCCTTGATACCGGGTATCACTTCGCCGAGACGTTGGGAACCCGTGACGCGGTGGCGGCTGTTCACAACGTCAACTTGATCAGCCTCACTCCCGATCACACCCCGGCCGAGCAGGACGCCATTTGGGGGAAGGACCTGTTCGCCACGAACCCAGACCTCTGCTGCGCCATGCGCAAAACGCAGCCCCTCGATCACGCGCTCACGAAGTATTCAGCGTGGGCCAGCGGGGTCCGGCGCGCCGACTCTCCGGCCC
>DASQUD010000238.1:0-16758 GCA_035641455.1 Propionibacteriaceae bacterium
GAGCCGCCGCGACCCCTCGTACGGTGACACCTTGCCGGCCAGTGCAATCTGGTCGGCGATCCCACGCCCGACCGCGGTGGGGTGCACCCCGGCCGCCAGCTGCAGCTCGACCTGCGACTGGGCGAACCGCACGCTCTCGGCTGCCTGCAACGCCGCCGCGGCCGCCTTCAACTTCTCCAACCGGGCAATCCGATCAATCCGCTCCCCATCAGACACCACACCGACATCCCGCAGATCCGCACACCCCGCCACACCCGCGGCCAACTCAGCCAGCATCCCGTCCAACCGCACGCACAACGGATCCACCGGTGGAGAAATCTCCGGCGCTCACGCGAGAGCGACTGACATACCTCAGACGCTACAGAGCACCACTGCCACTATTCGCCCACATGTTCGATAACGTACGTCCTGAAGCGAAGTCCTAGATCAGAATGCGGGACACCGGCAGCGATGAATCGGCGCCAACGTCCAGGGCTGACGAGCGCCCGCCGGCCATGACGATCTCGGCGCCCAAGGCGGCGATCATCGCTCCGTTGTCGGTACAAAGCGCCGGACGCGGGGTTCTCAGCTGAACGCCGCAAGCAGTGGCACGCTCGGCAAGCAGCGCCCGCAACCTTCCATTGGCAGCGACACCGCCGCCGATCAGCAGGTCATTGGCACCCGTGGCGTCGCAGGCATCCATCGCTTTCGCGCTGAGCACGTCACAGACCGCCTCTTGGAAGCTTGCGGCGACATCAGCGATGGGCACCGAATCACCGTCGTTCTCCCGCTCCTCCACCCAGCGCGACACCGACGTCTTGAGACCGGAGAACGAGAAGTCGAACCGATGCTTGCTTTGGTCCTTCTGCGCGGTGAGGCCGCGAGGAAAGGCGATGAACGTCGGGTCGCCGGTCGCGGCACGATCGATCACCGGACCACCGGGATAGGGCAGGCCAAGGAGCCGGGCAACCTTGTCGTACGCCTCCCCGGCCGCGTCGTCCACGGTCGAGCCAAGCTGGGTGATCGCGCTCGACATGTCCTCGACCAGCAGCAGCGAGGTGTGGCCGCCAGACACCAGCAGGGCTACGCAGGGCTGCGGCAGCGGCCCGTGCTCGAGCACGTCGACCGCCACGTGGCCAGCCAGGTGATTCACCGCATACAGGGGTTTGTCGAGGGCATACGCGAGCGCTTTGGCACCGGCCAGACCCACCACCAGGGCGCCCATCAAGCCCGGACCGGCGGTGACGGCGATGCCATCGAGCTCGGTGAGGTCGATGGCAGCCGTTTCGCAAGCTCGATTGAGAGTCGGAACCAGAGCCTCCAGGTGAGCCCGGCTGGCGATCTCCGGCACGACGCCGCCGTATCGCATGTGCAGTTCGACGCTGCTGGCGACCTCGTTGGCCAGCAGTTCATGACCGCGGACCAGGCCGACGCCGGTTTCATCACACGAGGACTCGATGCCCAGGATCAGCGGACCGCTCACGGCTTACACTCTGGAGGGCCAGTCCATGCCTCGAGGTCATACAGCTTCATGATCAAGGCATGCTGCCCTGGTCCGTAGTAGTTCTCACGGGCGGTCAGCTGCTCGAAGCCGACCCGCGCGTAGAGCGCGATCGCCGGATCGTTGGTGTAGTCCACTTCCAAGATCATTGCTCGGGCGCCGAGGTGACGGACGGCGCGGACCGCCGCCGTCGTCAGCTGGGTTCCGACACCTCGCCTACGGTAGCCCGGCGCCACCACCAGGCGATGGAGATCGGCCAGCTCTCCGACGGTCTGCACGGTGATCACACCAACGGGAGCATGAGCGCGAGCAATGAGCACGGTACGGCCGTCGCCCAGCAGCTCGCCGAGCCAGCTGCGTTCGCTCCACCGCTCTGCCTCGGGAAATCCCGCGCCTTCTAACGCCATGATCGCCGCCAGATCGTCGCGGTGTGCCGCAGAGATGTGAATCCGATCCGGGCTCATCTCGGCGGTCCGGCCGGGCGTCGCACAAGGACGGACTTGCGGCGGGTCGGTTCGGTTGCATCGGCGCGGCGCAGATAAAGCGGCTTGGTTCCCACCGGTGGAAGTCGCAACCCGAGAGTCGCCAGCACACCAGGATCGAGCGCCCGGGGCCCCGGCACGCTCGACAGCCGGTCCGGATAGAGGTCGGCCGCTGGACCGACGACGGGTAACGATGGCACTGTGTCGGCCGAGCCCACCTCCGGACGGCCGACCCGCGCGCCGGAGGCGGCGTACCGGGCCCAGTACACCTCGCGCCGACGCGCGTCAGTGGCCGCGATGAAATCACCGTCTGGCGTGAACTCAGCCACGTATTGAGCCGCGATAACGTCCAGCGAACAAATGCCGTGCAGGCGAATCCCCAGCACTGTGGAGAGGATCTGCGCCGTCGCAATGCCGACGCGCAATCCAGTGAACGGACCGGGACCCATGCCGACCACCAGGTGATCGAGGTCGGGCAACCGACGATCGCTTTCGGTTATGCACTCCCTCACCAGCGGGATGAGTTCCTCGACGTGGGCCCTGGCATCGGCGACCGTCGCGGTCGCTAAAACCTTGTCGCCCCACGCGAGTCCGACGTTGACCACGGTGCAGGTATCGATGCCGAGAACAAGCGGCGGAACTTCCTCGACAGTCACGCTTGGAGACCTTCAAGGTCGACGTGATGCCACCGCCGGCCGACGCCACGAATCAGTACCAGGCGAGCGTCATGATCGCCGTTCGGCGCCGGCCGAATGTCGATCTCCAGCCGATCTTCGGCCAGCCCCTCGGCCAGCCCTCGCCCCCATTCGACGAGCGTGATTGCGTCGGCGGTGTGCGCGTCCAAATCAAGATCATCCAATTCGGCTGCGCTGGTGAGCCGGTAGGCGTCGACATGGACGAGGTCTGGCTTTCCGGTGTGCGATCGATGTACCCGGGACAGCACGAAGGTCGGCGAAATAATGGGGCCGGCGCTGTCCAGAGCCTGACCGAGACCTTGGGCGAGCGTCGTCTTGCCCGCGCCGAGCTCTCCAGAGGCCACGATCAGATCACCGCGGCGCAGCACCGTGGCCAGCCGGGCGCCCAACCGCTGCATGTCTTCGGCGGTTGGCACTCCGATCGCCACCGGCAAGGTCTTGGTCAAGATCACGCCGTGCGGAACTGTACGGGCTAGGCCGAAACCGCGGTGGTGCCAAAAGGCGATCAAGTCGGCCAGCTCCTCGCGGGCATACAGCTCCGCCCGCCGAAATCCGAGTTCGGCAGCATAGTCCTCAGCCGCGGCCACCATGGTGGAGCCAACGCCGTGCCGCTGGAAGTCGGGATGAACCGAAACCCGAGACCAACGAGCGACGCCGGGCACCGCCTCGGTCACCAAGATCACGCCAGCCGGACGGCCGCACATCGTCGCGTATATCGCACCGCCCCCACGAGCGAAGGCGTCTCGGATGCTTCCGGGTGTCTCGTCGATTGCCGTCGACGGCGGATCCAGGGCTGGTCGGGCACCGAATGCAGCATGGATGACGTCGACCATGCCCTCGGCGTCGGCGGCGCTCGCCACCGACACGACCAGGTCGTCAACCGAAACGCTCACCAGCGCTCAATCGTAGTGGCAAGCCCGCTTCACCAGCCCGTCAAGCACCTCGTTGCAAACGCCCGAGTGCTCGATCATGCCCAGATGCCCACAGTGGGCCAACCGCCGCGCGTCCGTGTCGGGCAGCAGCTCCAGGATCCGGTCGGTGTGCGTCACCGGCGTGAAGAGGTCGTTCTGGCCTCCGATCACCGCGGTGGGGATCCGGCTGAGCACCTGGAAGGCCTTGTACTCGTCCAGTTCTTCAAACGCCGGGTAGAAGTCGGCGACAACCTCCAGCGGCGTCTGAGCCAGCATCTCGCTGACGAACTCAACGTAACTGGGAGGTACGTCTGAGGCGAAGGCAAACCGGCGAGTGACGACGTAACCCAGATCCGATCCCGCCCGGCGGCCGTGCTCGACCAGCTCCGGGATGCGATTCAGGGCGGCCAGCATAGGTTCGGCAACCCTGGCGAAGGCACGCCCAGGAAGTTGCGGGATCGGTGAGTGCTCGGCCATCTCTCCAGCCGCGGTCGAGAACAGGGCGACCGCGCGGATTTGGCTGCCGAATCGCTCCGGCTGGCTCTGCACCAGGCGCATGATCGTCATGCCGCCCATCGAGTGACCGATCAAGATCACCGGCCGGTCACCCACCACCTCGTCGAGAATCTGCGCAAGATCATCGGCCAGCTGCGGGATTCGGCAATGCTGCCGGTCGGACCTGCTGGAGCGGCCATGTGAGCGCAGATCGTAGAGCACCTGCCGGTACTGGCCGCGGAAGTGCTTCCGCTGGAAATGCCAGCAATGCAGGCTCAGCGCGTAGCCGTGGACGAAAACCAGGGTGGGGTCGCCGGCATCAGCTTCGTCCACCTCATCGACCTCGGTGTGCAGTACCACCCCATCGGGCGTAATGATCTTTGGACCGTCAGCGCGAAGCCCGAAGAAGTTCTCGGACTCATCGCTGGTTTCCCGCAAGATCCGCTTGGTAACGAAACGGCGCTCCAGTTCCAGTCCAGCGGCGATTCCGCCCGCGGCGAGGGCGCCGACGCCCGTGATGAAGCCCAAGCCCTTCGCGATCCGACTCCTCATCAATCGGCCCGTGCGTCAAGTTCACTGGCGTTGAGAAACACCCTGGGCACCCGAGTGCCGATCCGGGAGACAATCTCGTAGCCGATCGTGTCGCACCATTCCGCCCATTGCGCCGCCGTCGGCTCGCCGAGATCTCCAGCGCCGAAGACAACTACTTCGTCACCGACGGTCGCTGCCTGAGGCCCGAGATCGACTACGAACTGGTCCATGCAGATCCGACCGCGGACGGGCGCGTGCCCGCCTCGCCACCCGACCCGAGCAGTGTTGCCTGCGTGCCGCGGAATGCCGTCCGCATAGCCGAGCGGCACCAGTCCTACGGTGGTCGCCTCGTCCGCCACCCAGGTCCAGCCGTACGACACGCCGTCACCTGGGCTCAGCTCCTTGACGTTGATCAACTGAGCCCGGAGCGTCATCACCGGTCGCAGCTCGACGCCCGCCAGGGCGGCGATGCCAGGGGCCGGATCGATCCCGTAGGCGGCGATACCGATCCGAACCATATCGAGATGGGCCTGGGGAACCACGAGGGCGCCGGCCGAATTGCTCAGGTGTCGCAGCTCAGGTTGGAGTCCGGCGGCGCGAGCCACCTTCTCGGCGTCGAAGAAGGCGTCGATCTGCCTGTCGGTGCCGGGGTGACCGGGTTCGTCGGCAGCGGCGAAGTGCGACCAAAGGCCGACGACCTGGAAGGCGCCGGCTGCCTCCCCCTCCGCCGCCGCCGCGCAGACGTCCGGCCAGATCTGCGGCGAGGCACCGTTGCGGGAGAGTCCAGTGTCGATCTTGAGGTGCACCCGGGCTCGTCGTTCGGCCGTTGCCGCGGCGGCGGCAAGTCGGGTCAGCTGGTCCAGCGATTGCGCGGAGACGTCGACGTCGGCAGCGACTAGATCGCTCAGGTCCTCGTCGGGGCCGTACAGCCAGGCGAGCATAGGCCCGGTGTCTCCGGCGTCCCGTACAGCCAAGGCCTCGGCCGGAGTGGCGACTCCCAGCCAATCAGCTCCAGCAACGCGGGCTTCGCGGGCACAGGCCAGCATGCCGTGCCCATAGCCATCCGCCTTGACCACGACCATGAGCATGGGCTCGCCGACGTGTTGCCGGATCGCGGCCAGGTTTTGCCGGAAGGCTGCCAAGTCAATCTCGGCGCGGGCGGTCGCCGGGTCGATTCCCGGGAGGGTTTCCGGACTCATCGCCGTGCTTGCCTGATCTCGTCGATCATCGCCGCTTGGCGGCGCTGCAGCCGGCCGATCTCGTCGGCGATGAGCTCGGCGAGGCGCTGCGGCGGCAGTGGACCGGGGTGTCGGCGCGCGGTCAGCGCCTGGATGGAAGCGGCCCGCACGCCGGCGTCCAGCGCGGGGCGTCCAGCGGCCAGCAAGGCCGCGCACAGGCCACCCAGCACATCGCCGGAGCCAGCCTGACCGGTCCACGCCGGGCCCGGGAGGGCCACGGAGATCGCGTCGGTGTCCGGGCCAGCCACCAGTTGGGTTGCGCCCTTGAGGAGAACCGTCGCTCCCGTGCGCTGGACCGCTTCATGGACGGCGCGTGCGGGGTCATCGGTCACCCAGGACCGTTCCTCGCCGAGTAGCTTCCCCAGTTCCCCGGCGTGCGGGGTCAGCAGCCAGGTGTCCGGGACGTTCTCGGGCAGGTACTTCAGCCCATCGGCATCGACCACAGCTGGCAGACCGGAGTCCAGCGCGGCGGCGATCATATCGCCGCCGTCAGGCCTGTCCCCCCAGCCGGAGCCGAGCAGGTGGGCCTGCACCTGGCCGGGTGAGAACACGACGTTGGGAAGGACCCGGCGGATGATATCCGCCGGCTTGTCCGCGCCGAGGAAGCGCACCATGCCGGCGCCACCGTGCACCGCTCCGTACGTCGAGAGCACGCCGGCCCCCGGGTACTGGTCGGAGCCGGCGTCGATGCCGACAACGCCGCGGGAGTACTTGTCGCTACGGGAGTCCGGATAGGGCCAATCCGTGAGCTCCGCTTCCTCCATCTGCCGTAGCCATCTGTCACCGGGCACACGTAGCCCGCCCAGGCCGATGTCGACCACCTGGATCTCGCCACAACGACTCCGAGCGGGTTCCAGCAGGTGACAGGGTTTCTGCGCGCCGAAGGTCACCGTACGTGTCGCGCGGATCGAAGCGCCCGGAACAGCTCCGGTGTCCGCGTCCACCCCGGAGGGCAAATCGACGGCCACGATGGGCACCAACCAGGAGTCGAGCGCGCCAGCCAGCCTTGCGACCAGGTCGGGCAGACCAGGGCGCCCACCGATGCCGAGAATGCCGTCAACCGCGATGTCAGGCTTCGAGGACGTCCGGTCCTCGGCCAAATCCAAGATGTCGATGTCGATCAAGCGGCCGCCGGCATCTCGCAATGCCCCGAGCCCGGGGGCGTGAGGCTGGCCCAAACACCGAACCGCCGTCACCGCCGCTCCCCGGCGAGCCAGCCGGGCACCGGCGAAGAGCGCGTCCCCGCCGTTGTTGCCGGGACCCACCAAGATCATGATCTTGGTGCCATAAGTCCTGCCGCAAGCCGCAGCAGCCTCCCGAGCTACTGCCGCGGCCACACCGCTGGCCGCCCGCTGCATCAGCGTGTCTTCGCCCACTTCCGCAATAGCCTCGGCTTCGAGGGCGCGAATAGTCGCTACGTCGTAGGCGTCGATCATTCAAGCCTCGCAGACCACCACGGCCGAGGCGATCCCCGCGTCATGAGACAAGGAGAGATGAATGGTCCCGACGCCGAGCTGCTTCGCCCGATCCGCGACGGTGCCAGTGATCGAGAAAGCGGGCCGGCCGTGGTCATCGGTGAGCACTTCGGCATCCAACCAGGACATGCCCGACGGTGCACCTAGCGCCTTGGCCAACGCTTCCTTGGCGGCGAACCTCGCCGCCTGAGAGGCGATCGGGCGTTCAGCTTCGGCCGGCGTGAAAAGCCGTGCCACCAGTCCGGGACGCCGCTCCACTGATTCGGCAAACCGGGCGACGTCGCAAACATCGATTCCCACTCCGATGATCATCCGCGGTAGATGATCACGGTCATTCCACCGTGACAGATTTGGCCAGGTTGCGCGGCTGGTCGACGTCGTGGCCCTTCTGCGTGGCCAGTTCGCAGGCGAACATCTGCAGCGGCACCGTAGCCACCAGCGGCTGCAGCAGCGTGGACACCTTCGGCAACCGGATCAGGACGTCCGCGAAGGGCTCGACTTCATGATCATCTTCCTCCGCCAGAACCACCGTGCGAGCTCCGCGGGCTCGAATTTCCTGGAGATTGGAGACCACTTTGTCGTGCAACATGTCCCGCCCCTGCGGAGGTACGACCACAAAGACGGGGAGCTGATCTTGTACCAAGGCAATGGGGCCGTGCTTCAATTCTCCGGCGGCGAAACCCTCGGCATGGATGTAGGCCAGCTCCTTGAGTTTCAGGGCTCCCTCGAGCGCGACGGGGTAACCCACGTGCCGGCCGAGGAACAGCACCGAAGGCTCGTCGGCGAAGTCCGCGGCGAGCTTCAGCACCGAGTCAATGCCCTCCAGTACGGCGCCGACCGCGGCCGGCATGGTGGCCAGCTCGCGCATGGTGGTGGCGATCTCGTCCAAGAATTTCGTGCCCCGAATCTGCGCCAGGTAGAGGCCGAGCAAATAGCAAGCGACGAGTTGGGTGAGAAAGCCCTTGGTCGAGGCGACCCCCACCTCAGGACCAGCGTGGGTGTAGATCACCGCGTCGGACTCGCGCGGGATGGTGGAGCCGTTGGTGTTGCAGATGGCCAGCACGCGGGCGCGCTGTTCGCGCGCGTGCCGGATGGCCATCAACGTGTCGGCAGTCTCGCCGGACTGGCTGATGGCGACCACAAGTGTGCTGGGCCCCACGATGGGGTCGCGATAGCGGAATTCGCTCGCCAGCTCGACCTCGCATGGGATTCGCGTCCAGTGCTCGATCGCGTACTTGGCCACGAGACCGGCATAGAAGGCGGTGCCGCAGGCGACGACGACGATCTTGTCCACCGCGCGCAACTCCGCTTCGCCGATCCGGATCTCGTCGAGGGTGAGCTTGCCGTGCGCGTCGTGACGGCCAAGCAGGGTATCGGCGACGGCCTTTGGTTGCTCGTAGATCTCCTTGCGCATGAACCAGTCGTAGCCCCCCTTTTCGGCCGCAGAGAGGTCCCAGTCGACATGGTAGGGCCGGACGGACGCCGTCGATCCGTCAAAGTCGGTGATCACGATCTCCGCGGCGGAGATTTCCACCACCTGGTCTTGACCGAGCTCGATCGCCTCGCGGGTGTGCTCAATGAACGCCGCGACATCCGAGGCCACGAAGTTCTCCCCCACCCCGACACCAACGACCAGCGGAGAGTTGCGCCGGGCAGCCACGACGTGGTCCGGGTCCGTGCTGTCCACGGCCACCAAGGTGAAGGCGCCTTGCAGCCGAGCACACACCGTGCGCATCGCGTCGGCCAGGCTCTTACCGGCAGCGACCTGGAGTCCTAGCAGGTGAGCCACGATCTCGGTATCGGTCTGCGAGGTCAACGTGACGCCCGCCTGGTGAAGTTCGGCGCTGAGCGTGACGTAGTTCTCGATGATGCCGTTGTGCACCAGCGCAACGCGACCGCCGGCCGAAAGGTGCGGATGCGCGTTCACATCATTGGGAGCGCCGTGCGTCGCCCACCTCGTATGACCAAGACCCAACCCGGCGCGTGGCAGTGGCTCCTCGGCCAGCAGCTTGTCGAGGTTGGAGATCTTTCCTGCCTTCTTGGCGAGGTGGACGGCGTTCTCCGCGACGATCGCCACCCCGGCGGAGTCGTACCCCCGGTATTCCAATCGCCGCAACCCTTCGACCACCACGTCCAAGGCGGGCTGCGGCCCCACGTAGCCCACGATTCCGCACATAGGCAGCAAGGCTAATGCAGACTCGGTCACGCATTAGATTTCTGACATGCGGCGCGACGGGCAGGCGCTTGGCCCGTACGTGGAACGAAGTCGGGCCGACTGGGCTGAGCTGGCCGCGTCGACACCGATGGCGCTGGATGCGGCCACGCTCGAGCGGCTACGCGGCCTCGATGATCCAACCAGCCTGCTCGATGTCCGTGAGGTCTACCTGCCGCTGACTCGACTGCTCAGCAGCTACGTGTTGCACACCGGGGAGCTGCATCGTTCGACCAACGATTTTCTGAAACTCTCGGTCAGCCGGACGCCGTTCGTGATCGGCATCGCCGGCTCGGTAGCGGTGGGCAAGTCGACCACCGCGCGCCTGTTACGGGAGCTGCTGGCTGCTTGGCCGGAGCATCCGCGCGTCTCCCTGGTGACCACTGACGGGTTCCTGCTGCCGAACGCGGAGCTCGAGCGGCGGGGGCTGATGAGCCGGAAAGGCTTCCCCGAGTCGTACGACCGCCGGGCGCTGCTGCGCTTCGTGATGGATGTGAAGTCAGGCAAGGACGAGGTGACGGCACCGGTCTATGACCACCTGACATACGACATCGTGCCCGGTGCGAGCGTAGCGATCCGGCGATCCGACATCTTGATCTTGGAGGGCTTGAACGTCCTGCAACCGGCTCGGATGCGGGCAGACGGAAGCAGCGGGCTTGCAGTCAGCGACTTCTTCGACTTCTCCGTCTATGTCGACGCCGACGACGATGACGTCCGCGACTGGTACGTTCACCGGTTCCTGGCGCTCCGGGACACTGCCTTCCGGGATCCCCGCTCGTACTTCACCCGCTATGCCGACCTCAGCCAGGAGCAGGCGGTCCGCCAGGCGCGGTACGTGTGGGACACCATCAATGGGCCCAACTTGAGCCAAAACATCCGCCCCACCCGGGGCCGGGCTACCGCCATCCTCCGGAAAGACAGCGATCATCGCGTGGAGTGGGTCCGGATCCGCAAGCTGTGATCAGGTCAGCAGCAGAGCTGTGGGGAGGACTCGCAGACACCAATTCGGCGATGGCGCGATCGCAACCGATAGCGTCGCCTACATGACCACAACGCAATACCCGGTCACCTCGTCGAGGCAGCGGATGACACTCGGCGCCGGCACCGCGATGAAGATCGGCTTCTTTGGAGCGTTCGGCGCGTTCTTGTTCATGTTGATCGTCTACGCGATCATCGGCCTGATCGCTCTGGTCCTTGTCGTCACAGGCTCCTTCGATTCCCTGGTGAATCTGTTCCCGAACTAACCGCTGCAACCCTTCATCGGGCCGGGCCATCGCCAGGGTGCTCAGAGCGCGAGGTGAGACCGTACGGCGTCGGCGAGCCGGTAGGCGACGTCATTGGCCGCCTCGAAGGTTTTCGCTTCCACCATGACTCGGACCAGCGACTCGGTTCCCGACGGTCGGAGCAGCACCCGGCCGCTGTCGCCCAACTCCTCCTCAGCCTCGGCGATGGCCCGACTCAGGTCGGGATGAGAGTCGGCGCGCGCCTTGTCGACACCCGGCACGTTGATCAGCACCTGGGGCATCCGGGTCATCACAGCCGCCAGCTTGGCCAGCGTCTCACCGGTGTTGGCCATGATGCTCATCAGATGAAGTGCGGTGAGTACACCGTCCCCGGTGGTGGCGTGCTCCATCATGACCACGTGGCCGGATTGCTCACCCCCGAGTGAGAAAGAGCCGTCGTGCATCGCTTCGAGCACGTACCGGTCGCCCACCTTGGTCTGCGCCACCCGGATCCCGTTGTCCCTCATCGCCTGAACGAACCCGAGGTTGCTCATCACCGTGGCCACCACGGTGTCGTTCTTGAGTCGACCAGCGTCCCGGAGAGCGAGAGCCAAGATCGCGAGGATCTGGTCACCGTCGACCACCTTGCCGTCGGCGTCGACCGCCAGGCAGCGATCGGCATCTCCGTCGAGAGCGACGCCGATGTCGGCATGGTGCTCGACAACAGCGGAGCGGAGCGAGTCCACGTGCGTCGATCCACAGTTGTCGTTGATGTTGATGCCGTCCGGCGTCGCATGGATCCGGATCACCTCGGCGCCCTGAGCCTCGAACGCTGCCGGAGCCGCGATGTAGGCCGCACCGTTGGCGCAATCGACCACCACCTTGATGCCCTCGAGGCTGACCGGACCGCCCACGCTTGACACGAGATGGGCGATGTAGTGCTCCACCAGCGCAGGATCGTCGCGAACCCTTCCCACATCGGCGCCAGTCGGCCGCGGACTTGCCCCGTTGAGCGTGGCCGCGGTCATCCGCGCCTCGATCGCGTCCTCCAGCTCGTCGTCCAACTTGGCTCCGCCGCGCGCGAAGAACTTGATGCCGTTGTCGGGCATCGGGTTGTGGCTGGCAGAGATCATCACACCGAGGTCAGCGAAGGTTGCCCCGGTCAGGAAGGCGACGCCGGGGGTGGGCAACACCCCTAGCCGTACGACGTCGACTCCGGCACTGGCCAGGCCGGCCACGACCGCCGCCTCGAGGAACTCGCCGGAAGCACGGGGGTCCCGGCCCACCAAGGCGACGGGACGGTGATCACCGAAAGCTCCGGTCTCGGCAAGCACGGCTGCGGCCGCGACGGAAAGGCCGAGCGCCAGCTCGGCGGTGAGCTCGTCGTTGGCTCGGCCGCGAACCCCATCGGTGCCGAACAGGCGACCCATGGTCGAACGGTCAGCGCTTGCTGTACTGCGGCGCCTTGCGAGCCTTTTTCAGACCCGCCTTCTTGCGCTCCTTGATGCGCGCGTCGCGGGTCAGCATGCCCGCCTTTTTTAGTGAGGGGCGGCTGGCTTCGGCATCCACGGCATTGAGCGCGCGTGCCACACCGAGCCGTAGGGCTCCAGCCTGACCGGTGACTCCGCCGCCGTGAATCCGGGCGATGACGTCGTAGGAGCCGGCCACCGCTGCGGCCGTGAAGGGTTCGGCCACGATCTGCTGATGCACCTTGTTGGGAAAGTAGTCGTTCAGATCCCGACCGTTGATGCTCCACTGGCCACTTCCGGGAACGATCCGAACCCTGGCCACCGCCTCCTTTCGCCGACCCGTGGCGCCTGAAGGAGCCACCACGGCGGGCCGACCTGCTGGACCCTGGGACGCCTGCGGCGCCGCTTCAGAGCGGTAGGCGATCTCCCGATCGTTGTCCACGAAGGGAGTGATCTCGTCCTCGGTGGTTTCGGTGGCGGTATTGGTCACTGCGCGGTTCCTTGCTTTCGCTTGCGGGCTACTGGGCGATCTGGGTCATCTGGTAAGGCTGAGGCTGCTGGGCGCGGTGCGGGTGCTCGGGACCGGCGTACACCTTGAGCTTCCTGATCAGTTTGCGGCTGAGCTTGTTCTTGGGCAGCATCCCCCACACCGCAAGCTCCACGGCTTTTCGCGGGTCCCGATCGAGGAGTTCGCCGTACGGCACTGAATGCAGGCTGCCAGGACGACCCGAGTGCCGGTACGCGAGCTTGTCGGTCCGCTTCTTGCCGGTGAGGGCGATCTTCGATGCGTTCACCACCACGACGAAGTCACCACCGTCGAGGTGCGGCGCGTAGGTCGGCTTGTGCTTCCCCCGCAGCAGCGTCGCGGCGGTCACGGCCAGCCGACCCAGGACGACGTCGTCCGCGTCGATCACATGCCAGGACCGCGTGATGTCCCCAGGCTTCGGGCTATAGGTAGACATGACCAGACTTCCGTTGTAAAGACCACTTGTCTGCGTAGGTGCCAGGCGCTGATTCGCTGAGCACCCTGCTGCAGGGCAGCGTCAGCTCCCTGCGTTGACGCAACAGCCGTCTAGGCTACTCGCCATCCGTCGGGCCGGTCAAAGTGAGCGTGCATCAAGCGAGCGAAAGTGTCGCCTAAGTCATAGGTGGCCCTACTAGTCCGCTCGGCGTGCGCCAACGTAGGTTTACCGCATGACCGATACGCTCAGCATCCGCGACAACCGCACGGGTCGCGAGTATGAGGTCCCGATCGCGGACGGCACGATTCGCGCCGCAGACTTGAAGCAGCTTGCCGTCGACGGCGAGCCTGGGCTTGCCACCTACGATCCCGGATTCGTGAACACCGCGTCGTGCCGAAGCTCGATTACCTACATCGACGGCGATGTCGGCATCCTCGAATACCGCGGCTACCCCATCGAGCAGCTCGCCGAGAGCTCCACATTCCTGGAGGTCTCCTACCTGCTGCTGTACGGCGAGCTACCGACCCAGGATCAGCTCGACCACTGGGTCCACGAAGTCACGTACCACACCTTCTTGCACGAGAATCTCAAGCAGTTCATCCAGGGCTTTCGATACGACGCGCACCCGATGGGCATGCTGATGGCCGCGGTCAGTGCGCTATCGACCTTCTATCCCGATGCGCGGGAGATCAAGGATCCGGAGAATCGCAAGCTGCAGATCACTCGGTTGATCGCCAAGATGCCCACGCTTGGCGCCTTCGCCTTCCGGCATGTGCAGGGAAAGCCGTACGTCTACCCGGACAACCGTCTGTCATACACGGCCAACTTTCTGGCGATGCTGTTCAAGATGAGCGAGCCCACCTACGAGGCCGATGAGCGGCTGGTGAAGGCACTGGAGATCTTGTTCATCCTGCACGCCGACCACGAGCAGAATTGCTCTACCAACGCCGTACGTTCCGTCGGCTCGGCCGAGGCTGATCCGTACTCCGCGGTCGCCGCCGGAATCGGTGCTCTCTTCGGACCGCTGCACGGCGGGGCCAATGAGGCGGTGCTGAAGATGCTCAAGCGGGTGGGGTCCACCGAGAAGGTGCCCGACTTCATCGAAGGTGTGAAGGGCGGCAAGGAGAAGCTCATGGGCTTCGGCCACCGCGTGTACAAGAACTACGACCCACGCGCCACGATCATCAAAAAGGCCTGCGACGACGTCTTCGCGGTCACCGGGGTCAATCCGTTGCTCAAGGTCGCGATGGAGCTGGAGAAGATCGCCCTCGAGGACGAATACTTCGTCAAGCGCAAGCTCTACCCGAACGTGGACTTCTACTCGGGGCTGATCTACGAGGCGCTGCAGTTCCCGCCGGAGATGTTCACCGTGCTGTTCGCGATCGGCCGGACCCCGGGCTGGCTGGCCCAGTGGTCGGAGCTGGTGGAGGACAAAGAGCAGAAGATCGCCCGGCCGAAGCAGATCTACACGGGCATGCGCAGCCGAGACTTCGTCCCGATCGATCAGCGCTGAAGGTTGGCCTGGGGATAAGCCGACGTGTCTCCGCCCTCGCGACACTCAGCGGGAGCGCTGGACGCGGCCCTCGTCCCACACCGGCTCAGCTGACTCGTAGACGCTGCCGTCGGCGCCGAAGATCAAGAACCGGTCGAAGCTGCGGGCGAACCAGCGGTCATGGGTGACGGCCACCACCGTTCCCTCGAACGATGCCAACCCATGCTCGAGGGCCTCGGCCGACTCGATGTCAAGGTTGTCCGTCGGCTCGTCCAACACCAGCAAGGTGGCCCCCGACAGTTCGAGCAGCAAGATCTGCAACCGCGCTTGCTGGCCCCCCGACATCGACTCGAAACGCTGCTCGGCGGCCTTGGCGAGTTCGTAGCGATCCAGCTTCCGCGAGGCTTCCTCGCGGCCCATCCCGGCTCGGTAATGATCGCCTCGGTGCAGAATTTCCAGCAGCGTACGACCCGCCAGCTCGGGATGATGATGGGTCTGCGCGAACCAGCCCGGCCGGACGCGAGCGCCCAGCTTGGCCCGGCCGGTGTGAGCCACCGGCTCAACCTTCTCCTCGCCCACCGGGCGGTGCTCCAGGTCCGGGTCGGAGCCGCCCCGGGCCAGGAGGCGCAGAAAGTGCGACTTGCCCGACCCGTTGGAGCCGAGCACTGCGACCCGGTCCCCGAACCAGATTTCGGCGTCGAAGGGCCTCATCAGACCGGTGAGCTCGAGGTCGGTGATGACGACCGCCCTCTTTCCGGTACGACCTCCGGTGAGCCGCATCGACACGCTCTGCTGCAGCGGGACGGCCTGAGGCGGGCCAGCCTCCTCGAACTTGGCCAGTCGGGTCTGGGCCGCCTGGTAGCGCGACGCCATGCCGTCGTTGTAGGCCGCCTTCTGCTTGTACATCAACATCAGCTCGCGAAGCTTCGCGTGTTCCTCGTCCCAGCGACGCCGCAGCTCTGCGAAGCGCTCGAAGCGGGCGTGCCGGGCCTCCGCAAAGGACCCGAAGCCGCCACCGTGAGTCCACACTGAGTTGCCCGACGCACCAAGCTCGACGGCGGCAATCGTCTGCGCGACCTGAGCCAGCAGCTCCCGGTCATGGCTGACGAGCAAGATCGACTTCGGCGTCGCCGCTAACTGAGCCTCGAGCCACCGCTTGCTGGGCACGTCCAGGTAGTTGTCCGGCTCGTCGAGGAGCAGCACCTCGTCCGGCCCGCGGAGTAGCGCCTCGAGGGCGAGACGCTTCTGCTCACCGCCGGAGAGGGAATTGACCTCTCGCCACTTGGCGCGGTCATACGACGTGCCCAGAGCCGCCATGCAGCAGGCGTCGAAGACCACTTCCGCCTCGTATCCGCCAGCATCGGCATAATCGGCGAGAGCCTGGGCGTAAGCCAGCTGCGTGGCTTCCCGATCGTCGGTCATGAGCGCAAGCTCGAGGCGGTCCATGTCCGCCACCGCCGCCTGCAGCCTCGCCGGAGACAGCGAGAAAAGCAGGTCGCGGACTGACGAGCTGTCACGGATACTGCCGATGAACTGACGCATCACTCCCAGGCCGCCGCCCCGGGAAACCGAGCCGGCCGATGGGGCAAGATCACCGGCGATGATCCGCAACAGCGTCGTCTTGCCCGAGCCGTTGGCGCCCACCAGGGCCACGACCGAACCCTCGCCGACCCGGAACGACACCTCGTCCAGCAGGGGCCGGCCGTCGGGAAGGGCATAGGACACGCCGGAGAGATCGACATGGCCCATGAGCCTCGACGCTACCTGGGCCTGCCATGTGATCGCGACCGCTTTTGCCACACCACCCGAGCGACGCGATGCGCCGGATCTGAGATTCGCGAGCGGCAGTGGAGTGTGCTAGGCGGCGAGGAGGAGAGCCAGCGCGGCCGTGTCGGCATTCCGCTGCGGATCGATACCGGACCGGCTGATCATCTGAGTCACGGTGCCTTCGACGTCGGCTTCCACCCAGGCGGCGCGGTGGTCGAGACCGAGATGCGGGAGGCCGGGCAAGAAGACGCACCCTGAGGCGACGTCATACTCAGGCACCGAGGACAGCGTGCTGGACGGAGGGTGCAACACCAGCAAGCCGGGCG
>DASQUD010000239.1:0-3953 GCA_035641455.1 Propionibacteriaceae bacterium
GCGCCAGAGCATCAGCCAGCCGAGGGGTGGTTGGCACGAGTGCGACAACAACGCAAGCAAATCCACCGGCCACCAGTGCGCCTGCGAGTAAGACCATCAGAAGGATCACAACCGTTGCCCCACCAGAATGCGCTGCCTCGGGCGTTGCTGCGCTCGTCGCCGCATCAAGATCAACGAACCCAGGTACAGACACACCAACACGGACAAGATCAGCTGGCCGATCGGCGTCCGGTAAGGCTCGAAGAATTGGGGATTCAGGACCAGCACCAAAGCAAGTGTGGTCAAGCTAATGACCGTGACCTGCCGCACGACGACGTACGGCTTCGAACGCTCTCTCTCGATCGCTCGGCGGCCCTTGAGTTGCGCCTGAATGGAGTCGGCCAGCGCGTGGAGAGTGGCCGAGGCGCCGTTCGCTCCTCGGTTGGCAGCCAAGATCAAGGCTGCCACCACCGCGTCGGCGTCGGGCGAATTCATGTCGTCGGCGAAACTCAGCAGAGCGTCGTGCGTTTCCCAGCGGTTGTTCAGCCGAGCGACGAGGACGCCGATCTCCTCGGCGATGGTCGATGGCGCGGTACGCCGCGAGACGCGGATGGCGTCGGTAACCGACTTGCCCGTGGTCAGAGTCGCGGTCAACGATCGCACCCAGCGGTCCAAGGCCTCGAGTAGCTCTACATCGCGCGGCTTGGGCAGCGTCAGCAGGTAGGGCAGTCCGAGCGCGAGAACCGGGATCGCGACGATGGCGATCAGCCAGCCGGACACCGCCGCCGCGCCAAGGCCGACGAGAATGCCGGCCAGCAGGGTCGCGTCCCGGCGACGTCCGGCGCGGCCGACCGGCCGCCGAGTCAATCTCGTCCACCTCGCGGCCAATGGCTCAGGACGCTGCCGGCCAGTCGGAGGGATTCGCTGAAGACCCCGGATGATGGCGAGCACGCCGCCGACCACGAGCAGCCCGATAGCAGCCGCCACCGCGTCCATCACCTGAGCTCCCGCCTGAACGGCAGTAGCTCCGCCTCGAAGTCGGCGTCAGGATAGAACCCGGCGGGTTGGCCGGGGCCGTCAGAAGCGCTGTACGTCAGATGGGTGACCGGGCGTCCGTTCTCGATGGCGCGGGTGACCTGGCGGATCTCGGAGATGAACCGCCGCCTGCTGCCCCCCTTCCATGTCTCATCGACGAGCTTGACGTAGATGAAGAGGTGAATATTGTGGGCGATCTGCCGGTAGGCCTCCTCGATGCTTAGGACGCCACCTTGGGCAACCCGGGACGCCAGCCGATCGATCGTCGACTCCGCCGAGTGCGAGTGAGTCGTGCTCAGCGTCCCCGTCCCGGCCTGCATCGCCTCGAACATGGCCGCCGCCTCGCCACCTCGTACCTCGCCGACGATCAGCCGGGAGAGGTTCTGGCGGAGTGCTTCCGGCATCAGATCCGAGATCGAAACGTCGCCGACCCGGGTGCCGCCGGAGGTCTCACCATGGCCGACTCGAGCCTGCAACGCGAGAATGTTCTCCCGACCAGGCTGCAGGTGTGTCATCAGCTCATAATCGGTTTCCAGCGTGCCGAACCGCTCGTTCTGCGGGATGGAGTTGATCAAGGCGCGCAGCAATGTGGTCTTTCCGGCTCCTTGATCACCCGAGATCACCATCGACTTCCGGGCGAGGATTGCTGCGTCGAGGAACTGTGCTACCTCCTGCGGCATCAGGCCGCTCGCGGCAAGGCCGGCCAGCGAGACGTCGGTAAGGGTGTGCTGCCGGATCACCACACTTGGCCGGTAGGAGAGGCCGAATCCGATGGCGTGTAGCCGGAACCGCTCGCCAAGCGCCAGCGTCATCGTCGGGTGAGCGTCGTCGAACGGACGTGACGGCTCGGTGTTCTGGCCCAAGAAGCGCATGGCTTCGACCAACTCCTCGTCATTGGCGGCGATCGCCGGCATGCGTTGCCGCCGGCCGTCTCCGTACTGCACGACGACCGAGTCGAAACCGTGAATCTCAATGTTCTCGACCTCCGGCATTTCCAACAGCGGCTGCAACCGTCCATAACCGAAGACGGCGTCCTCGACCGCATGGACGTACGCCTGCTCTTGGGCTGTCGACCACAAATCGGCGCCCTCGCGGTGGAGCGTTCGGACGTGGTCACCGACGACGCGCTTGATGACCGCGCGGCCCATGAGCAGCCGGTCAGCGCCAGCCAACGGCGCACCGGCGTTTCGCAGATGATCTTCGGTTTCCTCAGTGATCGCTGCCGAGGCCAGCCGACGGAGCTCGACGACCTTCGTCCAATCGATGTCAGCGGCCGGAAGTGCATCGCGGGCAACGTCGAGTTCTCGAGCCGAGTAGATTCCCAGAGCGGGGCGGCGCTCCCACCGTACGGAAGGCGCGTTCGGGACTGGACTTGATGCCGACTCATCCTCGTACTCGGCGAAGACGGGGATCTCCGCCAGGGAGGCGGGAGCCTGCGCTGTCACGTTGTTTTTCATGATCAACTCCGGATCAGATCAGCAGAGCGCTCCAAGCGGGCTGCAAGTGTTGCGGCCAGGTCGGAGAGCGAGGTGATCAGAGCCGACCGATCGAACTTGCGCGGGCGCGGCTTCCCGTCCGACAGGTGTGCTGCGACGCGGTGATCATTGGCAACGACGCCCAGTGCTGGCACACCGAGCGCTTTGGCGATCTCTGAACCTGAATAGGGATCTGACTCGCCCACAACGACCAGGCCGAGCGCACCACCGGTCTCGCCGAG
The DNA here is from genome assembly GCA_035641455.1 of Propionibacteriaceae bacterium. Lineage (GTDB taxonomy): Bacteria > Actinomycetota > Actinomycetes > Propionibacteriales > Propionibacteriaceae > Microlunatus. Next base: position 2,732 of record DASQUD010000239.1, read on the forward strand.
GCGAGCATGATCACGAAGGGTGGCGAGGTGCACACGGGCCGCCATCACGGCTCGTAGAGTTGAGCGCAGCACCAGGCAGGTCTGCGCTGCGTGTTCGACGAGCGGCGCCGGTAGGCCCGCAGCGCCGAGCCGGCCGGCGTCCACGATGACGTCGTAGCCGACGTCGGAGAGCCGTTCGAACGTCTCCGCAAGGTCCGTCCAGACTCCACCGAAGTGGCTGGCGCTTCCGGGCTTGGTGAAGCCGGGAAGGAAGAGTCGGCGGTGTCCAAGATCATCCGCGAGCGGTTCGCACTGATCAAACACCACCTCGCGGAGCGGTCGGCGATCACGATGTGCTTCAGCAACGCGGAGCAGACCTTTGCCTGCTGCAGATCGCCCGGCCAGAAATCCGGCCAAGACTGACTGGTGAGCGCCGGGATCACAGTCAGCCAGCAGAACCGAGCGAGGCCATGTCAGCGCCAGCCCGACGCCGAGGGTTGTGACACCGGGTGAGCCAGAGGCGGATGTCAAGATCAACAGTGCCACGGGTGATCACCGAGCCGGATCACGGACGACGGCAAGGCGATCGGAGGCGGCCAGCATGGCGATGGTCGGCGCCTGACCGCTCGTGACGTCGACGTTGATCACGATGGAGGCTCCGTCGACTCCGGCGGCCTGGTCAACGATGGTCGCCTGGTAGGTCTTGCCCGCAAGCTTGCCTGACGCGTCGGGGTCCGTCGTGCTCGCTGGTGGAAGCGCCACCAGGCGCACAGGAGAGCCGGGAGTGAGCAGTGCGGTGGGTGCGCGGCCAGTGGGCAACTTGACGCCGATGACTGCCCGCCCGGTAGCCGGGATCACCACCTCATCAATGGCGCCGGGAACGAGGATCGTTCCCTCGGGTAGGTCATAGACCGCCCGCTGACCGATTAATGCATCGAGATCAGCAGCCGGTACCGACTTTCGGGCCGCCTCTCCGGCCAGCCGCACGACCGCGAGATCTGACGCTTCAACGGTCGCGCCCCTATAGACAGTGGCGGCCATCGTGATCACTGAGGTCTCGGCCGCAACCCGCGCGTAGACCGCGTACGACAGCAGCGCGCCCAGGCACAAGGCGATGATGCCGAGGGCGATCCACTTGGGATTGCGGCGACCCGGAATGCGGGGCGGCTCAGGAATCGAGGAGGTCGGCCGGCTGCCGCGCTCCGACCTCACAGTCGCCGAGGCCGGTGCCGGCGTGGCGCCT
>DASQUD010000240.1:0-4674 GCA_035641455.1 Propionibacteriaceae bacterium
GTGCTCGTTCACCAGCGTGATCGATGCGCCTGTCGAGCCCGCCTCGGCCTACATCAAGGCCTACCCCGATTTGCTGTCCGTCGCGGGCGACCGGTGCCTGTCCAATCCGCAGCACAGAACGCCGTCACGCGAGATCGGCAGATCTGGGTGCTCCTAGGAGACCAGGAACCCGCCACTCGTCCGGGCGAACTCGGTGAACGTCGCGAGCCACCTGCGCTGCGCCCCATACCAGCTGTCACCCACCGGCATCTCATGCCGCAGGACCGCATCGCGGGTGATGGAACCATCGCGCCGTAGCCGCCCGTCATCGGGCATCTGATCAACGATGCACTGCACGACGTCAGCAGCTCGCACGGCCTCAGCCGCGCCGAGCCGGGCACCGACACCATTTGCACAGAGCTGTTCCCCCTTCTTGTCGCGTGACGACCCTCTCCCTGATCAGCAGCTCTACGATCGGCCTCCAGTTCCACCAGTTGGCCGCGACGTCATCGCCGTTCGCTCCGATGAGGATCGCTCCCACGGGAGCGCATATTGCTGTGCGGTCTCAGGCGATCAGTGCAACGCGTCGTGCGACCTACCCGGCGTTCGGAGATGTGGCGTGCTACTCAACTCTCGCGAGTCAAGAAACCGGATCAGTGACCTAAGCGTCACCGCCTGCGGCATGGGGCACCGCGTCTGATGCGCACACCCTGAGGTACCAAGCACCGGTCAGCTCTTGAAGGTGACCCTGAGATCGGGGCGGCGATATGAGTATCCGACGACGACCTGGACCTGGTCGACGCCGTCGAGGTGAAGTGGCGCCTCGAACGTGCCGCCGGTGAACGGCTCGTTGTTCACGGCCACGGTCCAGCCGTGGATCGTCAACGGATGGCCGGCGTCGGCCGGGCTGGACTTGCCGATAAAGATCCGATCGAACGGTCCTTCCATCTTGGCGGCGTTGCGCGTATGCATCTGGTGCATGACGGCGCCCCTCGGATTGAGGGTCTCGTCGTTGATGCGCTCCTCTATCGGCGCGTCGTCCTTAGTGACGTAGATGTCCGTGGCACCGAGTAGAAACTTGGTGACCAATTCCCAGCCGCCCCTCATGAGCACGCGTTCGACACGGCGGTCCAGATGCAGATGCGTTCTGGCGAGGTCGAGGTAAAGGTCGGACAGGTCCGTGAAGGCCTGCTCCAGTTCGCCGTGGCGCACATCGTCCTCCAGGAAGGGCAGTCGGCTGTCCGGGCCGGCCTTGCTGTGGAAGGTGGTCAGGCGCTTGTCGTTGTAGATCGACAGCACGTGATCGACTGCCGACCCACTGGATGATCGGGCAGCGAAGCGAGTGGCGAGGCCGGACGTCGTCATCGCCCGGTTCACCGCCTCGACGAGCCAACTGTTCTCGGGCAGGCCAGACTGTGCCTTGGGGAACACGGCATCGAGCACTGACTCAAGCGCCAGATACATGTTGCGGAACGAGTTCGCCAGGTCGTCGCTGCATTGGGCAGCCCGGAAGTAGCGGAAGCTCGGGTGCCAGGGCGGCGGTGCGGCCCGGGGCGCGATGCGCTCCGGTGGGATGCCGGCCTGCACTCGTTCGAAGGGGAGCTTGAACGGGGCGAGGATGAGATCAGGGTCGAAGAAGCTGTGGCAGGTGTAGCGCAGTGCGTGCCCGAGCTGCTTCGACTCCCACCAGACCAGGTGCTCCTCCTCGCCGCGCAAGGACCGCAGCTGAAGGTGATCGGATGACATTACGCTCACGATGTCCAGCGCGCGCTGCACAACATGCAGGCATGCCCAGCGGGCGGCCGCGAAACCGTCCACTGATCCGCGGAGTCGGACGACGAGGTGCGGTGACCCGACTGCGCCGCCGATGTGCGCGATCGGCCGACCGGATTCGTCCTGCATGTTCAGGTCCCAGGGCGTGGACAGAGGCTCGGACATCCAGAAGACCGCGCCGCTCCGGTACCTCTCATCGCACATCGGAAGTCCGCCGAGCGAGTTGCCCATCGTCGCCACGCTAGGTCTCGCTGGCGCTGCGGCCCGGACACGCCTGCGCCCGCGTGGGGCGGGCCAGCCATGCCGCACTCTTTCGCTGAGCGGGGCGCGGGGTTTCCAGCGCGTCGACGGCATCGTCGTGGCCTTCACCACGTCGCCAAGGCCGGCGGTCAGACGTAGACTTCGACCACGTGGTGGCGCTCAAGGAGGCGTGGGAATCGGGGGCCAGGATCTGGGGTCCCATCAATCGGCAGCGGTTCGCCAACGACCTCAGACACCCTTGGGGGCGCGAAGCGATCACGGACAACGTGAACGCCAGCAAGGGCGAGCGCGGCCCGCTGAGTGGCTTCCGACATGCCCCGCCGCCCGCTGCTCCTACTCGATCAAATACGTCACAACGAAGTACTGATGGCGGTTGTCGGTGAACAGCACGGAGCGCACGGCGCTCTTGAACGTCCTCGGATCGTGCGGTGACAAGGTAGTGACGATCCCCGCCCGGGCGATCTAGAGCGGCCTACGTCAACCGGGCTGAACGTCGGCGGCCGCCATCGCGTCTTCGGGCGTCTCGAACTGGCCTGGCATCCGCTCCTGGGCCATGAACACAGCCCACCAGCGTCGCCCGTCGGTCCTGTAGGGCACGACGGTCGCAGCGAGGAAGCCCCGCTCATCGAAGCCAAACCAGGAATCGTCGTGGTGTTCCTGCCAGCGCACACACGAACACTAGTTCGGTCAAGCCTCGCGACCTATCGGAGCCGGCTGGAAGACCTCGACCACGAAGCTGCTCGACAACGCTGTCGTGGCCTACTGCTCGCTCAACGACATCAGGCCGAGGAGCTGACCTGCGCGTTACGACGCGCCCTGGTCACAGCCTCACCGTGAACAGCTGCCGTGAGCCTGGTACGCCCTTGAGCTGCTGGCTGCCGAGGTCGTCGAACGCGATGTCCGATCCGTCAACGAGCTCTTTCACCGTGCTCGAGACGACTACCGCTCCGGGCTGGGCAACTGAGGAGATGCGGTGAGCGATGTGAACGGCGATGCCGCCGATGTCATGGCGCATGAGTTCGATCTCCCCGCTGTGGAGTCCGGCGCGGATGCTGATGCCGAGCGCCGCGAGCGATTGCACAATCATGACTGCGGCGTGGATGGCCTGCCCGGGACGGTCGAAGGTGGCGAGGAAGCCGTCGCCGGTGGACTTGACTTCGTGGCCATGGAAGCGAGCCAACGAAGACCGTACGGCGGTGTCGTGGTCGTTGAGCACATCCAGCCAGCGGCGATCTCCGAGCCGAACAAGCTGCGCCGTTGAGTCGACGATGTCGGTGAAGAGCACTGTGGCGAGCACTCGGTTGGCATCGACGAGTGGCAGCTCGCCGGTCACGAGTTGGTCGGAGCGGTCGAGCGACGAGCGACCTGGGCGGGCGACGTGACGCCGGGGGGTTGGTCGGCTGTTGGCGGCGACTGGTGGTCTCGGCCGGGTCCGGGCATTGCTCCGGGCTGCCAACGATGCCAGGCGCCGCGTCAACGCCAATGGTGGAACGCGGAACCACCACCACGTCGACCCGTCGTGCACCGGCACTGGCCCGGGATCCACAGTGCTGGCCGGCATCACTCGCTGCCTTCGTCAAGGTACTCGGCAAGGTGTTGCTCGAGTCGGTCGCCAAAGGATCTCCGGCCTACAGCGTGCTCGATGTCTCGCACGACCTGAGTCAGCGGGTAGGGGATCTCCTCCTCTAACTCGATCACCGTCCGCTCGGTGGCACGCCATTCGGCCTCGAGAAAGGGCACAAGTCGACGAGCTTTGGGGGTGAGGCGAACCGCACGCGTGCGCGCATCGATGGTGGGAGCACCGCTGACGAGGCCAGCGCTCCTCATCGCGGCGACGGTCTGGCTCATCGCCGAGTGGGTGACGTCTACGGCGTCGGCGAGGGCGCGGATGGTCATGGGACCCTGGCGTGCGAGTTGGATCAGCGCCGGACTGAACCTGGGTCGGAAGCCGTGAATGCCGGCGTTGTCGTAGAACGCGGCGATGTCTCGGTCCATGGCGCTGAGCAGGAGACGAAGCGGGCGCCATCTACTGCTCTCGATGAGGTCTGAGTCCCTCGACCGCTCGTTCGGTATGCTCACGACCTGACTATAACAGCACTTTTATAAGTGCTGTCAAGTACTGCAGGGCTGATGAGTTCGGGCGTCATCGTCGGTCAACTGGTAGCGGCGAAGGACACGGCGGTCAATCTCCACGGCGGGAGTCGCCGTCTCCACCGAGGACTCGGCTACCGGGGTCCCTTCGCGCCCTGCCCCTAACGCGGCTCGTGGCACTCGCGGGCCCATCGTCAGCGTGGGTAGGAACTCCCAACGACGAAGGACTCCCCGAGATTCGCTCCCACCCTTGGCGGGCGGCTGGCTGAGCGAGGGCTGCACTCGGCGAACGACGTGTACGCCCCTACCGGCACTTCAGGGACGCGACCCGATCGTTCGACTGACGAGCACGAGTGTCCCTTACCGGGCAGAGTGGGACGTTCGCTTCGTTCCGAACCGAGGGTCAGTGACACCCTGATTCCGTCAGCCCCACGGGTCGAGGTTCGGCGGCGAGCTGCGGCCCAACATCCAAGCCATGAGCGACCGGTCATCGGCGCGATCGCGCAGTCCAGCGATCAGCCAGGGAAGGGCCCGGTCGACGAGTTGCTGCGTCCAGTCATCCGGTGTGAG
>DASQUD010000241.1:0-12032 GCA_035641455.1 Propionibacteriaceae bacterium
ATGAAGGGATCGTTGTGCCAGTCGTAGAACTGGCGTCCGTCGGTCAAGATCGATTCCACAACGTCGTCGCCGCAGGTCAGCGGCAGGAATTCATGCAAGATCATCCATTGGTAGTGCCAGCGCACGACCCGCTGAGCTTCACTGAACACCTCGGCGGTGGTGGCCAGCGGACCAAGATCATTACGGACGTCGCCGACCACGTGGTTGTGGAACCGTACGACGGCCAGGTGCAACTGGCTGACGATCAGATTCTCGTCGTTGCGCGGGTCGCCGATCAGTGCAATGACCTGACTGTTCCTCGGAACGTCCGACCGGATCTGGCCGTCGATGGCCGCCGTTTCGGAGCCCGGGTTGGTCTCGACGAGCAGAGTGGTCCGACCAGCGTCGACATTGCGATTGTAGAGATGCGGCGAGACGCCCGGACCACCGCCGTACACGCTGTCCAGATCGAGCGCCGGGATCCGGAAGTTGCGGATCGACTCGGGATCCTGCGCGCGAGCCAAGCTCGACGTGGGATCGAAGGTCATGTCATGGTCCAGGAACTGCCCGAGGAACGTCATGCCGGCGGAAAGTCGAGGGTTGTCTGCGTTGTTGGAGCTGAGCGCGGGGTTGGTGATCAAGGCAATCGGATCAGTCAAGTCATCGTCGGCGTCCATGAGCCCGCCGGGCCGGCCCAGCTCGGTGAGCGCTGCCCTCACCAAGGGAGTGTCGGATGCGAATGGCGGCAAGGTGGGGAAGAGGCGACCGAAGCGCCCTTGGTCGTAGAAGGTGGAACTCGGAGTGATCACACCGTGGTCAGCGTCACCGTGGGGCATGGCATCCTTCCTTGGACATCGGCTCTACTGATCAAGAGCGCTTCCGACCGTACGGTGATACGTCAGGCTTAGAGCGGCAGCTGAGAGACGGTGAGCCGTAGCACATGATCTTCAACGGGCAGCCGCCCGTTATCGGCCGAAGCTCATGGTGCGTCGGATCGCCGACGTGCTGGACAAGGTAGATCAGGGCGGATGACCTTAGCGCCTGATGGAGCGCTCGCCAGCCGAGAACATTAGGAGTGATCGTTGCGTCGCTGAGACAAGCGTCGACCAATCGGGAAGCTCAGCGTCACCGAGCAAGGTGATGGTCAAGGTGCCGGCGTAACTGAAGACCGTCACTCCGAGCCGTACGCCGGCCACCAGCGGGGCATAAGGGACGGCATTGTCCAGCTGTGCTCCGGCGAGGTACAGCGGCTTCCGGGGGCCCCGTACGTTGGTGACGAAGCAGTTGACCTTGAGCCCCCCACGACGGGCCAGCCAGGGGATGCCGATTCGCATCAGCGAGACCGGAAACAACGGAGAGCCGGTGATATCGGTATGGGCCACATCGGCGTGCTGCGCCTTCAGTGCGCTCGTGGTGCCGTGGATCGTGGACAAGCGCTTCGCCGGGTCCGACTCGTCCACCGGCAGCGGCACCACCACCATGCGACCGGCGTTCTGCTCCCGGCCCGGTACAGCCACAGGCATCGACGCTCGCAGCGTCAGCCCAGGCCGCAGCTCGTGACGTGTCGCCAGCCACTCGCCCAGTCCCGCGGTGACCGCGGCCAGCACACAATCGTTGACGCTCACTCCAGCCGCGTCAGCCGACCGGTGAACCTCGTCGAGCGGGGCCGAGATCAGTCCTGTCCGCCGCGACGGCCCGATCGTCCCGGCGAGCGACGTGGCCGGCGCGTCCTTCCGTACCGTCTCCGCAGTCCCTCGAAAAGCATTGATCAATACGGGCAGCCGAGGAATCGCCCGGACCAGCGGTGGTACCGCGTGAAGCCGGGTCGACACGTTGTCAGTCACCAGTCGGCGGCGGCTCGGCGGCGGTTGCGGTCGCCAATCGCGCTCAGGAACCGGCTGATCAGGGACGGTGTCCAAGAGCTCGGAGAGCGCCGCCACCCCGGCGAGACCGTCCACAGCGACGTGGTGAATGACGAAGACCATCCCGATCCGATCACCCTCGAGGCCTGGCACGAAGATCATTTGCCAGAGCGGCCGGTCACGGTCAAGTGGCGAAATCGTCTCCACGGCAGCCCAGTCCCAAAAGTCGGCCAGATCGGTGCCGGGGAGCGGGGCTGCGCGCACGTGGGAGGCGATGTCGAAGTCGGCGTCGTCAACCCAGACCGGACGTCCTTCACCGAACCGAGTCCAGCGGATGCGCCGCCGCAGGACTGGCGCGCGGCGGGTCCGGCGCTCGACCTGATCGGCAAGCCACGACAAACGCAGCTGCCCGGCACGGTCGAGCCAACCCGGGGCGTGGAACGTTCCGGCCAGCCCGATCTGCATCGGGCTGTTCCGACCTTCGGCCCAGAAGTTGAAGAGATCGCCGACGTTCAGCCGATGAAGGTCAGTTGGAACGGCGGCCTCCGCGGCTGCCCTGTCGCTGATCACGGCATGCCTCACATCGTCGTGCTGATGTCAGGTAATCGCTGGGGTGTGCTCATGTCTTGTCTGATCGTAGATCTCGGGCACGACGATCAGCGGGCTTCGCGTCTGCTTGACAACTGCGCGAAGAACGGCGTGGGTCCAGTGACTCCATCCGTGCCGCTTACGACGCCCCAGCACCAGCACAGCCGCGAAACGTGACCACTTGACGAGGTTCGCGTCCGCATCGCCGGACACCACCATTACCTGTACCGACACGTCTGGGTGATCTTCCTTCCAGCCGGCAACCTGCTCGGTCAGGCTTGCCTCCTCAGCCGCGACCCCACTTTGCTCGCTGTGGCGGTAGGGCGACGCGTGCAGGACCACCACGCCGGTGTGCAGGAACTCGGCCTCCTGAAAGGCGAAGCGCAAGACCGCATCTGCTGGCGTGTCGTCGTCGAGTGCGACGACGACGGGGTGACTCTCGCTCGTCCGGGGCGCTCGCCAGCCGCCCGGGACAACTACCACCGGGCATTGGGCCTTCTGCCCCACGTGGCCGGCAACGGCCCCCAAGCGCAAGCGCTCTCCCCAACCCAGGTGGTCTTGTCCGACAACCAGCAAGGGAACAGTCCGAGAGATGCGGTCGAGCAGCACCACTGGAGAGTCTGGTTGAACCACTGTCTCGACCTGCATCCGGCTGGGAATGACGAGCTGTGCTGCGACGTCCACCATCAACTTCCGTGCAGACTGATCACAAGCATCCAAGATCGCCTGCTCCATGGGCACATCTAGCGGCGGAAGCTCGTAAGCGTGGACCATCAGGAGGTCGAGACCTCGGAAGTCCGCCGCCCGGACCGCGTAACGGGCGGCGGCCAAGGCCTGCGGGGAGTCATCAATACCGACCGCAACGACTTGGTCGTAGACCTCTGAATCGTGCTCTGCCGCCACCACGTCGGTCACCTCGTCCTCAGTCTCCACTACTGGTCAGCCATGGATGATTTCTTTCGGCGCCCCGCTGCGAGGACGTGCAGGTAGGCCTCCCGCACTTTCAGGAAAGGCCGACTGTCGAACGCCTCTGGCGCCGCCAGTCGTTCCTTTTGATGTCGCCACCTCGGATACGCCGGCCGGCGGCCCGGGTTCACCTTCGCGGTGCGGTGCTGACCGACTGTTGAGTGCTCGCTCCCACCGCTCGAGCGGGATGGCCAGCTAGCTGTCCGGGTGGCGCCCCATCGGGCCCGGCAATGACGTAGATCAGCGTCACAATGAAGGGGAAGCCGAGCAGGCCAACCACCAGGAGCACGATGAACCATCCCTTGTCGGGCAGGTTTGCGGTGTTCAGCACGGCGCCGATCCAGGCGACGAACTGCGCGATCGCCCCGGCGGCGATGACGAGCATTCCCAATGCCATGAGGCTGAGCAGCGTCCACGCCAGCGGGCTGGCATTGATGCCCGTCACGTCGGGCCCGTTCATCACGAAGACGTTGTTCGCGAAGGCCAAGCCACCGGCCACTGCCAGCAGTATCAAGCCTCCGACAAGACCGATCAGGCTGCCGAAGAACAGCTTGTTGATCAACGATTTGGTCATGGGACACCACCTCCATTACCACTGTGCGCCTGTGCCCCTTGAGAGGCAAGAGCCGATAGTCCCCTTTGCCGACGGGCTCGGACGCTCGGGCACCAAGCGCTTGCGGCCGTCCAGGCTGCCGAGGACAGGTCCAGCAGCCGTTAGTGCTCGGACGCCGATTCGGCGCGGGGCTTCTCGTCGTCCGGGGGTACGGAGACCACCGGGCAATTGGCGCGGCGGACGCACTGCTGGGCGACGGAGCCGGTGAGCAGGCGACCCAGCCCGACGTGGGATGAGGTGCCGAGGACCAACGCCCGGGCCGCCTTGGATTGCTCGAGCAGCACCGGGCCGGCGTCACCTTTGACCAGTTGCAGCTGCCAGTCCGGGCGCGGCTGGATCTGCTCGAAAAGACTGGTGATGCTGTCCCGATACGCCTGGTCGATTTCGTCGAGTGACAGTACGCGCTGGTCCCCGGCGCCGAATGGCCAGCTCAGCGCATGCACGGCTCGCAGTCGCCAGCTGGTGAGCCGGGCATATTCGGCGGCCCAGCGGAGTGCCGCTTGGCCGCCGGGTGAATCGTCGAGTCCCACCACGATCTCGTCCGTCATGTGCTGGTTGTCCTTGTCATGGTCTGGTCATGGCGCTTTGTCGCCTGAGCTCCGCAGAATCTTCAAGAGCCGACGTGGACTCAGCGTATCTGCCGATGGCGTTGCTGGGTTCGCAAGAATGAGCTGCATGACGCTTGCGGCGTACCGAAGAGCGGCTCATTGTTTCGGTCGCGGGGTGGCGCCCCGATGAGAGCCTGGATTGTCGACTCTCCCGGACCGATGGCAAGCCGGCCTCTTCGGGAGGTTGAGCTGCCCGATCCTCATCCAGGCGTCGGTCAGGTGCGGGTTCGAGTGTTGGCCTGCGGCGTCTGCCGTACCGATCTGCACCTGGCCGAGGGGGACCTGCCACCCCGACGACCAGGGGTGATCCCCGGTCATGAGGTCGTCGGTATGGTGGATGAGCTCGGGGACGGTTGTACGCGTTTCCGCCGCGGGGATCATGTTGGCGTTGCGTGGTTGGCCCGTACCGATGGCAGTTGCCGTTACTGCCGACGGGGCGATGAGAATCTGTGCGAGCTACCGACGTTCACCGGCTGGGATGTGAACGGCGGCTACGCCGACTACTGCTGCGTTGACGAGCGGTTCGGCTACGGGTTGCCGGTTGAGCTGGATGAGGTCGCTACCGCACCCCTGCTCTGTGCGGGCATTATCGGTTACCGGGCGCTGCTGGCGAGCGCGGTGCGCCCCGGTGGAGCGCTGGGCATCTACGGCTTCGGCGGCAGCGCGCATCTCACCGCTCAGATCGCTTTGCGCCTCGGGATGCGAGTCCATGTCCTCACCCGAGGAGTGGCCAATCGCGAGCTGGCTGCCTCCCTTGGCGTCGATTCGGTCGGCGCAGCGGAGGAGGCGCCGCCCGAACCCTTGGACGGGGCGATTCTGTTCGCCCCGGCTGGCGACCTGGTACCCGTCGCGTTGCGCGCCCTGGATCGGGGCGGCACGCTGGCGGTAGCCGGGATCTGGCTGTCGGACATCCCGCCGCTCAATTATGACAACGAACTGTTCTTGGAGCGCCGGTTGCGCAGCGTCACGGCGAACACCCGCGCCGACGGCGAGGCATTTCTGGCGCTCGCCCGTCGGCTGGGTATCCGAGCGACTACCCACCCGTACGACATGTCGCAAGCCGATCAGGCGCTCGCGGACCTGGCGGGCGGCGCTTTCGATGGTGCTGCAGTCCTGTGCCAGTCGATCTAGCAAACTCCGCCTAGCGGAGGCTGGGCTCACGCGTCGGCACCCCTCACTCACGCGCGCCTAGCGGTATGAAACGATTTAGCATCGCAAGCTAGCGCCAGTCGCTAGGGGGCGCCGCAGCAAGGAGTCCGGCCAGATGGTGTCAGGTGAGGCGTCTGTCAGCATGAAGGACGTCGCTGCGCTGGCCGGCGTCTCATTGGGAACTGTTTCCAACGTCGTCAATTCGCCCGAGATTGTCGCCGAGCACACCCGGGAACGGGTGGAACTGGCGATCGCCAAGCTGGGCTGGGTCCCAAACGAATCGGCGCGGCAGCTGCGCGCAGGACGCAGCAGGTCTATCGGGATGGTCGTCATGGACATTGCCAACCCCTTCTTCACCGATCTTGTCCTTGGCGCGGACGACTGGCTGAGCGAACATGGCTACTCCGTCCAGGTCGCGAACAGCGCCCAACGGCCGGATCGCGAAACTGCCCGATTGGCGCTGTTCGAGCAGCATCGCGTGCGGGGCGTCCTCTACGCACCGATTTGGGGACCTGATGAAGGCATCCGGCGACTACGGCGTCGTGCGATCCCGGTGGTGATTCTTGACCGGGCCGGAAGCCAAGGCGACTTCTGTTCGGTCTCGGTGGATGACGTCGAGGGAGGCCGAATCGCGGTCACCCACTTGCTGGAACAGGGCCACCGAAACATCGCGTTCGTGGGTGGGCCGAGCAAGCTGCAGCAGGTTCGTGACCGGCGGCTGGGCGCCGAGTTGGCGCGGACGCAACAGGGGGGTCAGGCGAACCTCTTGACCATCTCTACGCCCGGCACCGACGCCGACTCCGGGGTCGGCGCGGCGGACCAGATCGTGGCGCTGCCGACTGTGGAGCGTCCGACCGCGGTCTTTGCGGCCAACGACCTGGTGGCGATCGGGCTGCTGCAGGGCTTCCTCACGCATGGCCTCCATGTCCCCAAAGACATGGCGATCATCGGCTATGACGACATCGCGTTTGCCGCCTCGGCAGCCGTACCTCTGTCTTCGGTCAGGCAACCGAGCCGCGACCTAGGCCGGTGTGCCGCGGAACTCTTGTTCGCGGAAATCGACGCAGCCGATGAAGGAGTCGATCATGATCATCAGCAACTGGTGTTCACCCCGGAACTGGTCGTCCGCCGCTCCACCATGCCGACGAAGAAGCGGCGAGGAATCCATCGCGACTCGGCCTAAAACAGTCGCGGGGATGCCGGAAGGCGAACGGCTGCGGCTGCCACTGGACTTCTGCGTCAGCTCCGGCTCACCTCCGAACTGAGCTCACCAGTCACTTGACTTTCCTCCGGACGCGCCGTTAGAGTCACTTCAGGCGAATGAAACGTTCCAAACTAAGAGGTTAGTGGTGCCAGAGTTCACCACCGGCAAGCTCGGCGAGTCCACAATCGGCGCGAAAAACCGTGTTGCTCGGGAACCGTTCGACTTCGTCAACGACAAATTTCACGTTTCGATCTGCAACTCAGTTGTCGGTGGCGTCGGGTCCGATCTGGGACCGGGGTGCCACTGGCCGCAACATTAATCTCACCCAAAAACACATCCAGGGAAGCGATCCTCATGACCTCTTTCGATTCCATCGCCGATCAGCTGGCCCACCAGGCCATCGAACTGCCGTCGTGGGCCTTCGGTAACTCGGGCACCCGGTTCAAGGTCTTCAGCACTCCCGGCACCCCCCGCACCGTTCAGGAGAAGCTGGCCGACGCGGCCAAGGTGCATGAGTTCACTGGGCTGGCGCCCAAGGTGGCGCTGCATATTCCTTGGGACAGGGTGGAGGATTACGCGGCCTTGCGGAACTACGCGGCCGACCTTGGTCTGCAGCTCGGCACCATCAACTCCAACACCTTCCAGGACGACCTGTACAAGTTCGGCAGCCTGACCCATGTTGACGAGGCGGTGCGGCGCAAGGCGATCGATCATCACTTCGAGTGCATCGAGATCATGAACCAGACCGGCTCGCGGGACCTCAAGATCTGGCTCGCGGACGGTACGAACTACGCCGGGCAAGGCGACCTCCGCGGCCGGCAAGATCGACTGGCCGACAGCCTCGCCACCATCTACGAGCGGATCGCACCACATCAGCGATTGGTGCTGGAGTACAAGTTCTTCGAGCCGGCTTTCTACCACACCGACGTGCCGGACTGGGGCACGTCGTACGTCCACGTGGCCGCCCTCGGAGATCGAGCGGTCGTCTGCTTGGACACCGGCCATCACGCTCCCGGCACCAATATCGAGTTCATCGTGGCGCAGTTGTTGCGGCTAGGGAAGCTCGGCTCGTTCGACTTCAACTCCAGCTACTACGCCGACGACGACCTGATCGTCGGCTCGGCCGATCCGTTCCAGCTGTTCCGAATCCTGTACGAGGTCATCCGCGGTGGCGGCTACGGGCCGGGGTCCGACGTGGCCTTCATGCTCGACCAGTGCCACAACGTCGAGGAGAAGATCCCCGGCCAGATCCGCTCGGTGCTGAACGTTCAGGAGATGACGGCTCGAGCCCTGCTGGTCGACCGTGATGCACTCGCCACCGCCCAAGAGGCCGGCGACGTCCTCGGCGCCAACGGGGTGCTGATGGATGCCTTCTACACCGATGTCCGCGCCGATCTTGCCACCTGGCGAGAATCGCGTGGCCTGCCGCCCGACCCAATGAGGGCGTATGCGGAGTCTGGCTACCAAAAGAAGATCGAAGATGAGCGTGCTGGTGGGCAGCAGGCTGGATGGGGAGCTTGATCATGACGAACCAAGCGGTGGCGAGGCTGATCGGCAGGTCGAACCGGCTGGGATCCGATCCGAAGAATACGAACTACGCGGGCGGAAACACCTCGGCCAAGGGCAGGGAGGTTGACCCGGTCACCGGCGAGGAGATCGAGCTGGTGTGGGTCAAGGGCTCCGGCGGTGATCTGGGCACCCTCAAGGAATCTGGATTGGCTGTGCTCAGGCTGGACCGAATGCAGCAGCTGGTCGGGGTCTATCCCGGCGTCGAGCGCGAGGACGAGATGGTGGCGGCCTTTGACTACTGTCTGCACGGTAAGGGTGGAGCCGCGCCGTCGATCGACACGGCGATGCACGGCCTGGTGGACGCGACGCACGTCGACCATCTGCACCCCGACTCGGGAATCGCGATCGCCACGGCCGCTGACGGCGAGGAGCTGACAGCCAAGATTTTCGGCGACAAGGTGGTGTGGGTTCCCTGGCGCCGGCCGGGCTTTCAGCTCGGCCTCGACATCGCCAAGATCAAGGCGGAGAACCCGCAGGCCATCGGTTGCATCCTCGGTGGTCACGGCGTCACGGCTTGGGGCAGCACGTCCGAGGAGTCTGAGGCCAACTCGCTCTGGATCATTGACACGGCGGCGGCCTACATCGCCGAGAACTCCAAACCCGAGCCGTTCGGTCCCCTGCTCGACGGCTACGGCCCCCTGCCTGACGCCGAGCGTCGCGCCAAAGCCGCGGCCCTGGCGCCAACCCTGCGCTCCGTGGCCTCTTACGACAGCCCGATGATCGGCCACTTCAATGACGATGATCGGGTGCTCGATTTCCTCGCCCGAGCCGAGCATCCCCGGCTGGCCGAGCTTGGCACCAGCTGCCCGGACCACTTCTTGCGCACCAAGGTGAAGCCGATGGTCCTCGACCTGGCCGCGGACGCGCCGGTGGAGGACTGCATCGTGCGGCTCCGGGAACTGCACGAGGCCTATCGCGCTGACTACACCGGCTATTACGAGCGCAACGCGACGCCCGAGTCTCCCGCCATCCGTGGTGCCGACCCCTTGATCGTCTTGGTGCCGGGGGTCGGCATGTTCT
Source organism: Propionibacteriaceae bacterium (assembly GCA_035641455.1). Taxonomy (GTDB): domain Bacteria; phylum Actinomycetota; class Actinomycetes; order Propionibacteriales; family Propionibacteriaceae; genus Microlunatus. The sequence goes on from DASQUD010000241.1 coordinate 9,559, forward strand.
CCTACGGCAAGGACAAGCAGACAGCCCGGGTGGCTGGTGAGTTCTACCTCAACGCGATCAACGTCATGCGAGGGGCCGAAGGGCTGTCGACTTACACGCCGATCAACGAGTCCGAGAAGTTCAAGATCGAATACTGGGCGCTGGAGGAGGCCAAGCTGCAGCGGATGCCGAAGCCCAAGTCACTGGCCACCCGGATCGCGCTGGTGACCGGAGCCGCCTCGGGTATCGGCAAGGCCATCGCCGTACGACTGGCCGCCGAGGGCGCCTGCGTGGTGATCGCCGACCTCGACGCGGAGAAGGCTCAGGCGGCCGCAGAAGAGATCGGCAATAGTGACGTTGCCGTCGGCCTGGCGGCCGATGTCACGAACGAGGCGGCAGTACAGGCTGCGGTGGACGCGACAGTGCTCGCCTTCGGCGGGTTGGATCTGGTGGTCAACAACGCCGGCCTGTCGCTGTCCAAGGCGTTGCTCGACACCACCGTCGCCGATTGGGATCTGCAACACAACGTGATGGCCAAAGGATCGTTCCTGGTGTCCCGAGCCGCGGCCAAGGTGCTCATCGAGCAGCAGCTGGGCGGCGACATCGTCTACATCTCGTCGAAGAACTCGCTTTTCGCCGGACCGAACAACATCGCATACTCCGCCACCAAAGCCGATCAAGCCCATCAGGTTCGGCTCTTGGCCGCTGAACTCGGGGAGTACGGCGTCAAGGTTAACGGCATCAACCCCGACGGTGTGGTGCGAGGCTCGGGCATCTTCGCCGGCGGTTGGGGCGCGAAGCGAGCGGCTGTTTACGGGGTCCCGGAAGAGGAGCTGGGGAAGTACTACGCGCAGCGCACCCTGCTCAAACGGGAGGTGCTCCCGGAGAACGTGGCCAACGCGGTCTTCGTCCTGTGCTCGGCCGACCTGAGTCACACCACGGGTCTGCACATCCCAGTCGACGCAGGCGTCGCCGCAGCATTCCTGCGATGACCCGTTCCGGATGGGTGGCGGCGGTTGATCTTGGGGCGACCAGCGGCCGGGTGATGCTCGGCCACGTTGGCCCCGATGTATTGAGCTTGACGGAGGTTCACCGGTTCCCCAACGAACCGGTGGCCGTCGCCGATGGGCTGCACTGGAACATCCTCGACCTCTACCGGAACGTCCTGATCGGATTGCGCAAGGCAATCGGAGCGCAGCCCGAGCTCGCCGGTGTCGGGATCGACTCCTGGGCGGTTGACTACGGGCTGGTGAAGGCCAGCCGCTTGATCAACAACCCGTTCCACTACCGCGATGAGCGGACCGCGCATGGCGTTGATCTTGTCCACACCGTTGTGGATCATGGCACGCTGTACACCGCGAACGGCTTGCAGTTCCAGCCGTTCAACACCCTGTACCAGCTAGCGGTCGATGCTGAAGTCGGAGTGATCGACGAGTCGGTTCGTCTGCTGATGATTCCCGACCTGCTGGGCTTCTGGCTCACCGGGGAACAGATGGTCGAGCGCACCAACGGCTCAACGACCGGCCTGGTGGATATCGGCAGCGGCGACTGGAACTCGACATTGATCGATAAGCTCGGGCTACCGCGGTCGCTGTTCCCTCCATTGGTCGACGCCGGGCAGCGGATCGGCTCCATGCGCCGCGATGTGGCCGCCGAGGTCGGCGCATCGGCGGCCCTGGACGTGTTCGCGGTCGGCTCGCACGACACGGCATCAGCCGTCGTGGGCGTTCCGACAACCGAGCCCGGCGCCGCATACGTGTCATCTGGAACCTGGTCGCTGGTGGGGATTGAGCTGGACCGGCCGGTGCTCAGCGACGAAAGCCGAGAGGCCAATTTCACCAACGAGGGCGGGGTCGACGGAAAGATCCGCTATCTGCGCAACGTGATGGGCATGTGGCTGCTCAGCGAGTCGATCCGTTCGTGGCAGCGTGAAGGGCAATCGGTGGAGCTCGGCCCGCTGCTGGAGCAGGCAGCAGCGATCAGCGCGCCCGTGCCGATCTTCGACGCCAACCACTCGAGCCTGCTGCCCCCGGGCGACATGCCGAAGCGGATCGCGGCACTTTGCATGGAGCGGGGCCACGCTGCCCCAAGCTCACCCGCGCTCTTCGCGCGCAGCATCTTGGAGAGCCTCGCCGAGGCCTACGCGGAGGCCCTGGAGGACGCCGAGCGGCTGAGCGGTCATCAGATCAGCACCGTCCACATCGTCGGCGGCGGCAGCCAGAACGCGTTGCTCTGCCAACTGACTGCCGATCGGGCGCGCCGCCGGGTGCTGGCGGGACCGGTCGAGGCGACCGCTATCGGTAATGTGTTGGTCCAGGCTCGTGCGGCGGGGTTGGTCAGCGGTGGATTGGCGAACTTGCGAGCGCTGGTGGCGAACACCTTCCCGCCGACCGAGTACTCCCCGCACTGAGGTCGCCATGAAAATCGCCCTGTTCATCACCTGCCTCGCGGACGCGATGTTCCCCGAGGTGGGCCGCGCGACGGTCCAGGTGCTC
>DASQUD010000242.1:0-2658 GCA_035641455.1 Propionibacteriaceae bacterium
CGCCATACTCGCGACCAGCTCCATCACCTTCCGACCCGCGTGAGTCCCCTTGTCCGTCGGCACCGTCAACTGCCCCTCGGCCAGATCAGGCAGCCCAGCAGTCTCGGCCAGCGCAACCAGCGGCACCAGCCCCGCCGCCGACACCAGGTTCGGCTCATCAACACCGCCGAAGTCGCCGCCAGCGTGTGAGAGAGTTTCACCTCAGAGATGCCCTTCCGGGTTGGTGAAGTTGGAACCGTCGCAAGTCCCAATCTCCCAGCACGCAAGGGCATCCTCGAGTTACGGCACGCTCACACCACCCAGCTCATCGGTGGATCGAGGCTTAGGAGTCGTTATGGTCGCTGGACAGGCGTGGACGGTCGTCTGCGGACGGTGACGGACCTCGACGCGTTGCTGTCAATGCTGCTGTCACCGCGGGACGAAGGTCCGTGCTGTCCCTCCTGCCAGGATCAAGCATGAGGCTCACCGGCGATGGGCACGTCCACACCGAGTGGTCTTGGGACGTGGGACTGGGTGATCCATTGTCAGGTGCCGCGGGCCGTATGGACTCGATGTGCCGCCGCGCCGTGCAGATCGGTCTACCGGCACTTGCCTTTACCGAACACCTCGACGTCACAAGCTGGGCCATCGAGCCTGAGGACCTGCCGGATCGTCTGCGTCCGCTGATCAGCGAGAACGGGGTCCTAGCCCCACCGCAGTTGGAGGCAGATGGCTACCTCGACAGCGTCGATCGCTGCCGGCGCAAGTTCCCCGAGCTGCATATGCTCACCGGGGTCGAGTGGGGGCAGCCGCACCTCGACGAAGCAGACGCACGCCAGGTTATCGACTTGGACGGGCTGGATCGCGTGAACGGCTCGCTGCACACGATCCCTACCACTGACGCTCCAGGCTCAGTCAGATCCGAGCCATACACTCTGTACCGCCTATGGCCCGCCGACGAGGTGATCCGGCAGAACCTGGCCGAGGTCCCACGCATGGTGGCGGGCTCGTCGGTCTTCACCGTGTTCTGCCACATCGAGTACGCGGTCCGGTACTGGCCGAAGGACCGGGAAGGGCCGTTTGACCCGAAGCGGTTCGAGGACGAGTTCCGCCAGGCTCTGCGGGCGATCGCCGGTAGCGGTCGAGCGCTTGAGCTCAACATCGGCGGTCCGATCCGGCCATGGATTGCGCAGTGGTGGGCCGAAGAAGGCGGCCGCGCTATCACGTTCGGTAGCGACGCACACACCACCGACTGGCTTGCCGGCAACTTCTACGAAGCGATGGCCATGGCCGAACACTTCGGCTTCCAGCCCGGCCGGAGTCCTCAGGACTTCTGGACTCGCTGATGCCGTGGGCAAGATGTGCGGTCGGGAGGAGATCCTGCGGTTGGCTGCGCCTCCCGCCGCCCCGAGCACGGACGACAAGCTTGCCCAACTCAAACAGCTTGGCGAGCTCAGGGATGCCGGCGTGCTCACCCGATGCCGAGTTCGAAGCACAGAAGGGCAGGATCCTTTACGCCCCCTGACCCGGCCGCGTAGCAGTGGGCGCGTCCGTGCCTACAGTCGTCGTCGCGCATGTAAGAAGTGCCTGCAAGACCCGACACCGGTGCGGTCGCGTCAGTTTGTCGGTGCAGCACTTACGATCCGGGCATGGTTGAGCGACTCGATGACATGCCCGACGGCACGGTCGGTTTCCGGATCGATGGCGACGTGGAGCGTGAGGACTACACGGAGATCCTCGTGCCCGCTCTCAAGGCGGCGGTTGACAGCGGCCGCGGGCTGCGGACCCTCTATCTGATTGAGGACCTGGATGAGATCGAGGGCGGCGCGCTGTGGGAGGACACCAAACTCGGCTTCGATCTGGCGGTCGAGCACCACAGCGATTGGAGGCGGACTGCGATCGTGACCGACATCGACTGGATGGCGCGTGCATCGAAGCTGTTCCTATGGCTCTTCCCCGGGGAGGCGCGCCTCTTCCGGGGGGCCGATCTCGAGCGGGCGAAAGCGTGGGTCGCCGGCTGATCGGGATCTGACTGTCCCTGGTGCCCGATGGTCTCCGACTCCACGATCCCTCGGTCGCGTTGCGACTCGGCATCCCACCCTCGTCGGCCTTGCGATGCACGCACCTGAACGCCGCCAAACGGCAAGGAACTTGGCCGACACGCCACCAGAGCTCGACAGGCAGATGCGATGGATCGGGCGCTGAGCTAGACCGATGAGTGACGCCGTTGCTGTCAGCGTTGCTGTCGAACTCGGTACGGGTGGTGGCCGCGGAGTCGTCAAAACCCAGTCTGACTAGGTGCGCCGCGAGGGAATCGAACCCCCAACCCGCTGATTTCGTTGGGCCAGGCTTCCGGTCCTTGTGGCAAGCCCGGCTGCGCCTCAATGTCTGCCGTTATTGAGGGTCGCTGTCGGCTGATCGTAACCGGAAGGTACCCGCAGGAAGTTGCTGCCGGGCCGCCAGCCTGATGGCAGGACCCATTGATCCATCGTAAGAAGCCCGCGGGCAGACGGTCCGACGGCCAAGCCGGCTTCAGCCGGTCGAGTCGGAACGGCGGCGAAAGGTATCACGGTGAGCAGAGCTGCCTCCTTATGCGTTGACGCCCGGCTGGGCGCTAACGCACGGGGGGGCTCGTCATGTCACGGATTGCTGCTCGCATCGCTTCCATCTGCTTGGGGG
>DASQUD010000243.1:0-6271 GCA_035641455.1 Propionibacteriaceae bacterium
AAGGCCACCTCGAAGTCCTCATGCAGCCCGTCGGCCCAGGCCGGCTCAAAGCAGCCTGGAAGGCTTACAATGCCGTCGCGGTACAGAGCGGCTCGCTGGCTTTGCAGCGTTGTCAAGGAAGTCGCGGTCGCGGTCACGGAAGTCTCCTCGGCGAGCGTTGTGAGAAGTCCTGTTTACAGCGCTAAACACGATCGGGCAACATTGGATCGTCAGCCCGACTGCTCACAGCGTAGCTGCGGTTGCTGCAGCGAAACCGGTGGGTGGGCGACGTCGTGGGCGACACAGGAAGGGGTAGTTCTTGAGCACCACGCAGGCTGCTCGCTGGTACCGGAACCCCGTCTATGACGGCTATTTCGCAGATCCGTTCGTGTTGCGCCTGGAGGATCACTACGTGGCGTACGGCACCGGTTCAGTGGTGGACGGTCGTGCGTTCGAGGTGCTCACCTCGCCGGACCTGTTGACTTGGACCCGGGTAGGCGGCGCACTTGATCCCATCGACGACTCGCTCGGCACGGATTGCTGGGCGCCAGAGGTCGTGGAGGTGGGCGGCACCTTCTGGCTCTACTACTCAGTGGGCTTTGGCGATGCCCGGCATCACCTTCGCGTCGCTCGTTCCGATTCTGCGTACGGTCCCTTCGTCGACGCCGGAGTCAATCTCACCCCTCGCGAGCTGTTTGCGATTGATCCACACCCGTTCCTCGACGTCGACGGCACGTGGTACCTGTTCTACGCCCGAGACGTCTTGGACGGCGAACGGGTCGGCACCCAGCTGGCCGTAGACGTTTTGCCCAGCATGACCTCGACAGCCGGATTGAGTCAGAAGGTGCTAGGCCCGACCGCCGACTGGCAGATCTTTTTGCGCGACCGCTATATGTACGGCCGCAGGTACGACTGGCACACCCTCGAAGGTCCCGTCGTTTGCCGACGCGACGACCGTTACTACTGCATCTACTCCGGAGGTTCGTACCTCGGTGATCGCTACAGCGTCGCCTGGGCTACGGCGGAGCACCCGCTCGGGCCGTGGGTCGAGCCGCCAGCAGAAGACGGTCGGCTGCTCGCCACTGTTCCAGGCCAGGTCCGTGGGCCCGGACACAACAGCCTGCTGACGACCTTCGGCGGAACCGACATGCTGGTGTATCACGCATGGGATGGCAGCCACAGCAAACGAATGATGTGCATCGACCCGCTGCTCTGGGACTCCGACGGCCCACGCACGCGAGGGCCGAGCTGGGAGCCGCAGCCCTTACCGCCGTAGTCCATCCTGCTAAGCCGGTAGTTCATCCTCTAAGCGGTGTGCAAGACGTGCCGCGCCTGTTCGACGTCGACGTGCATCTGCTTGATCAACGCCTCCATGCCCTCGTACTTCACCTGACCGCGGAGCCGGGCGTAGAAGTCGATGGCGATGGGGACGTCATAGAGCTCGAGGTCGTCGCGATCGAGTACGTAAGCCTCGACTCGCCGCTCCACGCCGTCGAAGGTGGGGTTCGTGCCGACCGAGATCGCCGCCGGCCAGCGCGGTGATGGACCGTCCAGCCTGGTCACCCAGCCGGCGTAGACCCCGTCGGCCGGTACCGCCATGCCGGGCTGGACTGGCACGTTGGCGGTGGGAAAGCCCATCTTTCGCCCTCGCTTGTCGCCACGCACCACCACCCCGGAGAACCGGAAGACGTGATCGGTGAGTTCGCGGACCCGCCCGAAGTCGCCTTCGGCCACCGCGTGCCGGATCAGCGTTGATGAGCTCGGCTGCGTGCCGTCGGTAAGGAGGGGTAGAGCCTGCACCTTGAAGTCACCGGCGCCGAGCTCCTCCAAAGTGGCCACGTCTCCTGCGGCGCGAAAGCCGAATCGGAAGTTCTCCCCGACGACGATTCGGGTCGGCCGCAGCGGTCGAATGACCTCGTCGACGAAGCGGGCTGGGCTCCAGCTCGCCACATCGGGGGTGAAAGGGACCACCACTACTTCATCGACTCCCGCCGCGGCGAGAAGCTCCTTGCGTCGCTCGAGACTGGTTAGCAAGGGTGGTGCCTGGTCGGGCCGGACGATCGACATCGGATGCGGCCAGAAAGTCACTGCCACCAACCGGCAGTTTGGTTCGGACGCCCGGGCGGTGCGAATGAGCTCAACGTGGCCCCGATGAACGCCATCGAAGTTGCCAATGACCACCACGGTGGACCGGCTCATCGATGACCTTGCCCTTCTCCTGCTCGGAACTCGAACAGTTAAGCAGACCTCTACATCGGGATGGCGACACTTGACAACTCGATTTGCCGATGTGATGCGAATCATGCAAAACTCTGCGGGCACACGCAGGCATTTGCTCTCGGGGGAACACATGAGGCGTATTACCAAGGCTGCGCTCGGCGGCTTAGCGACCAGCGCGCTGATTCTCGGCGCGACGCAGGCGGCCGGCGGAGCGTCGTCGAACGTCGTCTACAGCTGGTCTGGAGATTTGGCCGACCTCCGGCCAGACGTCATCGGGCCCTTGGACGGGGCATCTGCGTCTCTTCGAATCGTCGAATCCCCCGACGAGGGCACGGGTTTCAGGCTGAAGGTGACGGGCATAGACACATCGCTATCGAAGGCGACGTTTGGGGCGCACCTGCATGTCGGGGAATGCACGGAGCGGGTCGTGGAAGCCGAAACTCTTCTCCTATCACCAGACACAACCGGACCGCACTACACCGTCGCAGGCGAGCAAGTCAGCCACGAGACAGAAGTCTGGTTCGAGCTGGTCCCCGATGAGGAGGGCGCGGCCAGCGACGAATCGTGGGTGCCATTCGTACCTGAGGATCAGTCATTTCTTGCTGGAGGGGTCTTCTATCCAGTCGACGGACTAATGTCGATCGTTCTGCACCGTGACCCGACCGCGCCCAACGGTGTTGCTGGTCCGAGGGAAGCGTGCCTGCCTGTGGTTGTTTCCGACTGGATTCCGACCCCGGTCACCGGCTAAGGGTTCACAAACACCGCTTCGGCCACCGCATCAGGTCCTTCCTGGCGGTACAGCGCCAGGAAGTGGCCGGCCTCCGTTAGCAGCGCAGTTGTGCTTTCCGGCAAGACGGAGCCGATTAGCCGACGACCGTTCCGGACGTAGCTTGCCTGTGCGTCGGTGACAATCAGGGTTGCGAAGCAGCGGCTGACGACCAGATCCAGAGACACAAGCGCCAGACTCGTATCCGCTCCGTCGACCTTTTGAGCCTCCTCGATGCCGAAAGTTCCGACCCGAGTGCGGCGTAACGCGGTCAGATGACCGCCCACACCTAGGGCTGCTCCCAGATCGCGCGCTAGCGCCCGGACGTACGTTCCCGTCGAGCACTCCACCTGAACGTCTATGTCAAGTACCGGAATCCCGGCGACCTCATCGACTCGCGAGGCAAGGACACAGAATCGCGAGACTCGTACGGGTCGGGCAGTGAGTTCGACGTCCCGTCCGGCCCTCACCCTGGCATATGATCGCTCGCCGCTGATCTTGATCGCCGACACTGCTGAAGGCACTTGGAGGATCTCGCCCCGCAGCTTGGCGATCGCCGCATCGAGGTCGACTTCGCGCAAATCGGCCGCCCCGGTGGCCGACACGACTTCGCCCTCGGCGTCGTCGGTGACCGTGGCCATGCCCAGCCGGATCGTCGCTTCATACGCCTTGTCGGCCAGCGACAGGTACCCGAGCAGTCGGGTCGCTTTATCGACGCCAATGATCAGGACGCCGGTCGCCATCGGGTCGAGCGTGCCGGCGTGCCCCACCTTGCGAGTCCCCAGTAGGCGCCGCACCCGCCCGACCACCTGATGTGACGTCCAGCCGGCAGGCTTGTCGATGACTAGCAAGCCGGACTCTGGCTGGTCAGCCAATCGGCTCCTCGTCGCCGTCGGAGTGCTTGTACGGATCTTCCCCTCCGGCGTAGGCGGCAGAGGCTGCCTGCTCGGCTACCCGCTCATCAGTGGCCCTGGCCTGCGCCAGAAGCTCGTCGATCTGTCGTGCGTTCTCAGGTACCGCATCCGGAACGAACGTCAGGGTGGGGGTGAACTTGAGGCCGAGCTGCTTGCCCACCTGGGACCGCAGCAGGCCAGTTGCGGACGCGAGCGCGGCCGCGGTACCCGCCTGATCTTGATCCGTGCCCAGCACCGTATAGAACGCGGTGGCCTCGCGGCTGTCCCCGGTAAGCCGTACGTCGGTGATCGTGACGAAGCCCAGCCGCGGATCCTTGATCCGTCGCTCCAGCATTTCGGCGATGATCACCTTGATTTGATCGGCCAGCTTCAGTACCCGTGGCGATGCCATGCCTCACTCCTTTGTCCCCGGGACTCGGACTAGGCACCTCCAGCAAGGCGCCAGGCCCGAGCCATCACCGCACTAAGACCGAGCCTTCTCCCTCATCTCGTAGGTCTCGATGATGTCGCCGATCCGGATGTCGGAGTAGTTGGCCAATGTCATGCCGCACTCAAACCCCTCGCGCACCTCGGTGACATCGTCCTTCTCCCGCCGCAACGAGCCGATCGTGCTGTCGGCGACAACGACGCCTTCCCGTAGCAGCCGGGCCTTGGCGTTGCGCCGGATCGTGCCGTCGATGACCATACAGCCGGCGATGATGCCCGCCTTCGACGAACGGAAGATCTCGCGGATCTCCGCCTGACCGAGGGTGACCTCCTCGTAGATCGGCTTGAGCATGCCCTTCAGGGCGGCCTCGATCTCGTCGATCGCGGCGTAGATCACCGAGTAGTAGCGGATGTCCACGCCCTCGCGGTCCGCGAGCTCGGTGGCCTTGCCCTGCGGCCGGACATTGAAGCCGACGATCACCGCGTCGGACGCGGCGGCGAGCGAGACGTTCGTCTCGGTGATCGCGCCGACGCCGCGGTCGATGACCCGCAGCGACACCTCGTCGCCCACGTCGATCTTGGACAGCGCATCCTCGAGCGCCTCCACCGAACCGGCACCATCGCCCTTGAGGATGAGTCGCAGCTCCTGAGTCTCGCCCTTCTCCAACTGCTCGAAGAGCTGATCGAGGGTCTTCCGGCGAGTGCCGGCGGCCTGAGCCGCCATCCGCAGTCGCGAAGCACGCCGCTCGCCGATCTGCCGAGCCATCCGATCGTCCTCGACCACCAAGAAGCTGTCGCCCGCACCCGGGACGGCCGTCAGGCCGAGCACCTGGACGGGGAACGACGGAGGCGCTGCGTCCACCGTGTTGCCGTGATCGTCCAGCAGCGCCCGGACGCGACCGTGAGCCGGACCGGTGACGATCGAGTCGCCGACCTGCAACGTGCCACGCTGCACCAGAACGGTCGCAACCGGACCCCGGCCTTTGTCGAGGTGGGCTTCGATCGCGACGCCCTGAGCTGGCATCTCTGGGTTCGCCCGCAGGTCCAGCGCAGCATCGGCCGTCAAGATGATCGCCTCGAGCAGGCTGTCGATTCCCTCAGCCGTCGTGGCCGAAACATCGACGAACATCGTCTCGCCGCCGTACTCCTCCGGCACGAGGCCATACTCGGTCAGCTGCCCGCGGACCTTCGTGGGATCGGCGCCCACCTTGTCGATCTTGTTGACCGCCACCACGACCGGCACATCGGCTGCCAGAGCGTGGTTCAGGGCCTCGATCGTCTGGGGCATCACGCCGTCGTCAGCCGCCACCACCAGCACGGCGATATCAGTTGACTTCGCCCCCCTAGCCCGCATAGCCGTAAAGGCCTCGTGACCCGGAGTGTCGATGAAGGTGATCTTGCGTTCCTGGTCGTCGACCTCGGTGGCCACCTGGTAGGCCCCGATGGCCTGGGTGATGCCACCTGCCTCCCGCGCGACCACATTGGTCTTGCGGATCGCATCCAGCAGCTTGGTCTTGCCGTGGTCTACATGGCCCATCACGGTGACGACCGGAGGCCGTGCCTCGAGGTCCTCCTCGCCGCCGGTGTCCTCGCCGAACTCGATGTCGAAGCTCTCCAGCAGCTCGCGATCCTCGTCTTCGGGTGACACGACCTCGATGTTGTAGTTCAGTTCAGCACCGAGGACCTGCAGAGTGTCATCGCTCACCGACTGCGTGGCGGTGACCATCTCCCCCAGGTGGAACAGCACCTGCACCAGCGATGCAGCGTCGACACCGATCTTCTCGGCCAGATCGGTCAGCGAGGCACCGCGAGCGAGCCGGATGACTTCCCCATCACCTTGCTTGACCCGTACGCCGCCAATCGCCGGCGCTTCCATCTGGTCGAACTCTTGACGACGCTGCTTCTTTGACTTGCGGCCACGGCGAGCCGGACCTCCGGCCCGGCCGAACGCGCCTTGGGTGCCACC
>DASQUD010000244.1:0-15277 GCA_035641455.1 Propionibacteriaceae bacterium
GCCGTACTACGCCATGGCGCACGTGATGGTGTGGCCGTCGATGAAGACGTGCTCGGCACCGGCGACGCCGGAGCTGACGTCGGCGGCTCAGGCTGGGAATCGTCGCTGCAGCCGGTCATGATCACTCCCGCGGCCAGCAGAACGCCGACCATTCGTGCCAATGCCATCGCAGCCGAGGGTACGCCAGAATGACAATCGTGACCGAGAGCAAACCCGTCTCCTGCTGGCTGACCGACATGGACGGCGTGCTCGTGCACGAGGAACACGCCCTACCCGGCGGACCCGACTTCATCAAGGCTCTGCAGCGCCACCGCCGCCCATTCCTCGTGTTGACCAACAACTCCATCTTCACCGCCCGCGACCTCCGAGCACGGTTGTTGGCAAGTGGCATCGACGTGCCCGAGCCGTCCATCTGGACCTCGGCGCTAGCCACCGCGCAGTTCCTCGCCGACCAGAGGGCCGGCGGATCAGCGTTCGTGATTGGAGAAGCGGGACTCACCTCCGCGCTCCACGACGTTGGTTTTGTGATCTCTGAGCGGGATCCGGACTACGTGGTCCTGGGCGAAACCCGTACGTATTCTTTCGAAGCCATCACTCGCGCCATCCGGTTGATCGACCGTGGTGCGCGCTTCATCGCCACCAACCCAGACGCGACCGGTCCATCGGCCGACGGCGCCCTGCCGGCCACCGGCTCGGTGGCCGCACTGATCAGGCACGCGACCGGTGTCACGCCTTACTTCGTTGGCAAGCCCAATCCGCTGATGATGCGTTCGGCCCTGAACCGGATCGAGGCGCACTCCGAGACCACCGTGATGGTGGGGGACCGAATGGACACCGACGTGGTATCTGGTATCGAGGCCGGCCTGCGAACCATCCTGGTACTGACCGGCTCCACTCGGTCCGAGAACGTCGAGCGGTTCCCCTACCGGCCCACCCGGGTTGAGAAGTCGATCGCCGACGTGGTTCCGCTGGTCAGTGAGTTCGCGCCAGCCGACGCCGAGGTCAGCGTCGAGTAGCTCGCATTCATCGAGAGCTGCGTGCAGGAAGCCCGACGGAGATCTTGGGCATCAGCGCGACGGCGACGGTCAGTACGACGGCCACCACCGCGGCGCCGACGAACACCCCATGCACGGCGGGGTCAAGGATCTGAGGCGGGATGCCGGCTGCGGTGGAAGACACGCGCCCGCCCGTACGAGAACTCAGCGCCGCATTGGCGATCGCGCCGAAGACTGCAATGCCGAGCGCACTTCCCATCGAGCGCCCGAACATATTGGTCCCGGTGACCACCCCTCTTTGCTGCCAGTCCACCGACGACTGAGCCGCGATGAGCGTCGGACTCGCGGTGAGGCCCATGCCCAGCCCCACGACGAAACAGGTGGCGGCGACCTGCCAGATTGAGCTCTCGGTCGAAAGCAGCACCATCAAGGCAGCGCCCACCACGATCACAGCCGCACCGATCAGCGCGGTATTCCGGAAGCCGATGCGCAGATAGATCCGTCCGGCCAGCGACGCCGCGAGCGGCCAGCCGAGGGTCAACGCAGCGAGGGCAAAGCCGGCGACGAGCGCGTTGGTGCCAAGCACGCCCTGCGCGAACAGCGGCACATAGGAGGTCAGTCCGATCAGCATGACGCCTATCACCACCGCCGCCACGTTGGTCGTATTGAGCAAGCGGCTGCGGAACACCCAGCCGGGCAGAATCGGCTCCGCAGCGCGTCGCTCGACCAGGACAAAGATGATCAACACGGCAGCGCCGGTCGCGAGAATCGCGATACTTGGCGCTGAGGCCCAGCGCCAGAGCACCCCGCCTTCGAGCAGCCCCAAGATGACCAGCGAGGTACCGATGGCCAACAAGACGGCTCCGGCAAAGTCGATCTGGTGCGACCGGTGCTCGACCTGCTCGTGAAACCGGCGGATCAGCGCCCAGGCGGCAACCGCTCCGAGCGGCACGTTGACGAAGAAGATCCACCTCCAGTCCAGGAAGTCGACGAACAAGCCGCCGAGCGTCGGGCCGACCACGGCCGACATCGCCCAGACACTGGCCACGTATCCCTGCACTCTGGCCCGTTCGGCCACTGAGTAGATGTCACCGATGATCGTCATGGCGGTCGGCTGTACGGAGCCGGCCCCGAGGCCTTGCAGGGCGCGGAACGCGATCAGCGCGGGCATGCTCCAGGCCAGGCCGCAGAGGATCGAGCCGGCGACGAAGAGACCGACGCCAATGAGCATGATCGGTTTCCGACCCACCACGTCGCTGAACTTGGCAAAGATCGGGACGGAGACCGCCTGGGCGAGCAGATAGATTGAGAACAGCCAGGGGAACTGGGTGAAGCCACCAAGATCGTTGACGATCGAAGGTACCGCGGTGGCGAGAATGGTCGAGTCGATGGCGACCAGCCCGACACTCAGCATCACCGCCAGCAGAATCGGCCCTCGTTCGGACCGCAGCCCGACATCCGCGCGGTCAGCTATCCTGTGCGGGGTCTGAGAGGCCACGCCATCGGCAACCTTTCATCGGAGCCAGGCATTCCCAGCGAGTCGGCTCGCGGCCGGTGAGGGCGCAGAAGGCCCCGGACCGACGAGGTGTTTGCACTCGCATAGGGAGAGTGCTAAACATGAGTTAGCACTCTCGACCCGAGAGTGCCACCCTCCTCAGGCGGTGAGTCCTGAGCCTGTCGAAGGACGTCCGTCGCGGGCATCGCTGGGGGAGTTCGTACTCACTTGCTCAATGGCGGTTGAAGACCGCCTGCACGCGGGAGGACTCGCAGAGAAATGCCCAAACTCATTCAGTTCAACACCGAGGCGCGGCGCGGCCTCGAGCGGGGGATGAACATCCTCGCTGACGCGGTCAGGGTCACCCTTGGCCCAAAGGGCCGCAACGTCGTGCTGGAGAAGAAGTGGGGTGCCCCGACCATCACCAACGATGGCGTGAGCATCGCGAAGGAAATCGAGCTCGAGGATCCGTACGAGAAGATCGGCGCCGAGCTCGTCAAGGAGGTGGCCAAGAAGACGGACGACGTCGCCGGTGACGGCACCACGACGGCCACCGTGCTGGCCCAGGCCATGGTCCGTGAGGGCCTCCGTAACGTGACCGCGGGTGCCAACCCGATGAGCCTGAAGCGTGGCATCGAAAAGGCGGTCGACGCCGTCGTTGAGGAGCTCGCCAACGCTGCCAAGGACGTCGAGACCAAGGAGCAGATCGCGGCCACCGCGTCGATCTCCGCCGGCGACGAGTCTGTCGGTGAGATCATCGCCGAGGCAATGGACAAAGTCGGCAAGGAAGGCGTCATCACCGTCGACGAGTCCAATACCTTCGGCCTGGAGCTCGAACTCACCGAAGGCATGCGGTTCGACAAGGGCTACATCTCGCCCTACTTCGTCACTGACACCGAGCGGATGGAGACCGTTCTCGACGATCCGTACGTGCTGATCGTCAACTCGAAAGTCTCCAACCTGAAGGACCTGCTGCCAATCCTGGAGAAGGTCATCCAGGCCGGTAAGCCGCTCGTGGTCATCGCCGAGGACGTGGACAGCGAGGCCCTGGCCGCATTGATCGTCAACAAGATCCGTGGCACCTTCAAGTCGGTCGCCGTCAAGGCCCCCGGCTTCGGTGACCGCCGAAAGGCCATGCTGACCGACATCGCCATCCTGACCGGCGGCCAGGTCATCTCCGAAGAGGTCGGCCTCAAGCTCGACGGCGTCGGCGTGGAGCTGCTGGGCCAGGCGCGCCAGGTCGTCGTCACCAAGGACGAGACCACGATCATCGAGGGCGCCGGCAGCTCAGACCAGATTGCGGGCCGGGTCAAGCAGATTCGGACCGAGATTGAGAACTCCGACTCCGACTACGACCGGGAGAAGCTTCAGGAGCGGCTGGCCAAGCTGGCCGGCGGCGTGGCGGTGATCAAGGTCGGCGCGGCCACCGAGGTCGAGCTCAAGGAGCGCAAGCACCGGATCGAGGACGCCGTCCGCAACGCCAAGGCGGCGGTCGAGGAGGGCATCGTCCCCGGTGGCGGCGTCGCGTTGGTTCAGGCTGCGGCCAAGGCGTTCGAGAACCTCAAGCTCGAGGGCGACGAGGCAGTGGGTGCTCAGATCGTCAAGCAGGCGGTCGAGGCCCCGCTGAAGCAGATCGCCATCAACTCGGGTCTCGAGGGTGGGGTCGTGGCCGAGAAGGTCAAGACGCTGCCAGTCGGTCACGGCTTGAACGCGACGACCGGGGTGTACGAGGACTTGCTCGCGGCCGGCGTGCCGGATCCGACCAAGGTGACCCGCTCGGCATTGCAGAACGCCGCCTCCATCGCGGCGCTGTTCTTGACCACCGAGGCGGTCATCGCCGACAAGCCAGAGAAGACTCCCGCCGCTCCGGCCGGGGGCGATCCCGGCATGGGTGGCATGGACTTCTGAGTCCACGCAAACCAAGAGAAGGGGCGGTCCGTACGGGCCGTCCCTTCGCTTTGCCCTGGGTCGGCAGCGGATGGCCTGGCGGTGTCCTACTGACCGGGCAGGGGGACGATCTCCTCCACGAAGGTGTTGTAAGAACCGAATTGAACCGGATCCGGTGTGGGGGTGGGCCAGTCCCAGGTGCTCCAGCCGTTCGGCGGTGCATTCACGTCATATGTCCAGTACCTCGTCGAGACCTTGACCGAATCTCCCAGCCGCGCCGCCGTGTCTGGAGCCCTTACCACTGCAAGATCACGGACGGTTGCCACACCAGGCAGGACGACATCAGCCTTGGTGGTGTTCGCCGGAAGCGGCCCGAAGGTAGTCGTCACGGTGGCAGCACCGCCGAACTGCCGCAGCGATGCCGCCCAGATTCCTATCGGTGTACACAGGCATTCATAGAAGTCCCTACCCTGGACCCGAGCAGTCATCCATCGAGCCTTCAGCAAGGGTCCCCGTGGCCCGTTGCTCGCCCGAATTTGGGGTCCGCTGGCCGATTCGTGGCTGGTCAGGAGAACGCCTACCGGTGGGCTGGCCGCTACCGGGGGTCCGTATGCGATCAGGCTGACGCTCGGCTGGTTCGTATGGGAGTTGATGGTCCACTCGAGCGAGGTGGACGTCGGGCTCGCGACAATCTGTCGGATCTCGATGTCCTGCAGCCGACCTTTCCGCCAGGGGAAGGAGAAGGGTTGAGGCTTGGCGACCGGTTTGACCGGTTGCGCCGGCCGCCCAAGGTTGGTCGAGCGGGTGGCGCGCGGAGCCTGGCTGAGCGGGCTGACCGGGACGTGCCAGAAGGTCGGCACATTGGCCAAGCTCACGTCGAGGAATGCCACGTCCGGCGGCAGCTCGGGAAAGGTGAGCTGCAGCAGGCGCGTTTCCCCCAGACGCAGGCCGAGCTGAGCAGCCCAGATCGGTGAACACAAGCATCGGTTGAATTCGGCCCGAGAGACGTGAGTCAACTGCCGATAGACGTGTCCGGCAGCGTCGGAGAGGACGATGTTGCCGTCGCCGGCTCCCTGGCTCGTGAGACCGAGATCGACCCGACCGGGCAGCCGCTCACCGGTCTGCAGCTTGGGTGCGCTCAACGGAGTGACCGACCAATCAAGGACGGTAGCGCCCTCGATACGCCGGATCGCGTGAACCGCGAAACGGACCGTGACCCGCAAGCCCTCTGCGGTCGTCCAGATAGCTTCACCAGCGACCGGAAGGGCAGGATTGGTCTTGCGCGGCCGAAGCCGATCGGGCTCGGTCGTCTCTGATGTCTGGGGGTCGGTCTGGCGGAACAAGCCAGGCTCCTGCTCGGCGTAGGTACAACCGGCAAGAATGACCATCAGCGCAGAGAGGGCGGCCAGGGGCCGCCATGCCGGTGGATGGTATGACCCGGCCACCATGTCGCAAGTTTAGGCCGCTGCCAGTGGGAGGATGGCGCCGTGACGAGGCAGCTGGTGGTCGACGGTCACAACGATCTTCCGTGGGCCATGCGCCGCGTCGGCTACGACTTCGACCGGGTGGATATCGGGCAGTCGCAGCCGCACTTGCACACCGATCTGCCCCGGCTGCGGGCCGGTGGGGTGGGCGCTCAGTTCTGGTCGGTGTACGTGCCGTGCAGCTTCGCCGGGCCGGCGGCGGTGCAGGCGACCCTGGAGCAGATCGATGCCGTCTACACCATGATCTCCAGGTACGCCGATCAATTGATCTTGGTCACCAGTGCCGACGGTCTGGACGAGACGCTGCAGAGCCGGACTCGGGTCGGCAGCCTCCTTGGGGCCGAGGGCGGCCATTGCATCCACGACTCCCTTGCCGTGCTGCGTACGTTCTACCGGCTGGGCGTGCGCTACCTCACCCTCACCCACAACGAGAACACCGCCTGGGCCGACTCCGCCACCGACGCCCCGGCCTCCGGCGGTCTCACCGCCTTCGGCCGTGAGGTCGTGGCGGAGATGAACGGCCTTGGCATGCTGGTTGACCTTTCTCATGTCAGTCCCGACACCATGCGACAGGCGATGGATGTGGCCGCGGCGCCGGTGATCTTCTCTCACTCCGCGGCCAGAGCCGTCTGCGATCACCCGCGCAACGTGCCGGATGACGTGCTCAGCCGGGTGCCCGGCAACGGTGGCATCTGCATGGTTCCCTTCGTACCGCACTTCCTGAACCCGCAGGTACGGGAATGGGCGGCACAGGTGGAGGTGGCCGCAGTGCAGGCGGGTGTCGATCGCCGCGATCTCGAGGCCTGGCATGCGTTCTACGACAGCTATCCCGGTGCCCAACCCAAGGCCGCCATCACCGATGTGGTGTTCCACATCGAACACGTGCGTGAGGTGGCAGGCGTGGACCACGTCGGTCTGGGCAGCGACTTCGACGGGGTACCGGCCGTACCCGAGGGCCTCGAGGACGTGTCGCGCTATCCGATGCTGCTCGAGCTGCTTCACGAGCGTGGCTGGTCGGACGATGATCTTGGCCGGCTGACTTCTGGCAATATCAGCCGGGTGCTGCACGACGCGGAAGCAGTCGCAGCGGACGCAGGTACGGGTGACGGAGCTCCCGGTTGAGCGGTCTACTCGAGATCGTTGTCCGCCATCCCGCGGATGCTCAACGGGCCGAAGCCGGCGGGGCCACCCGGCTGGAGGTCGTCGGCAGCCTCGACTTCGGTGGGTTGTCACCCGAGCCGGCGCTGGTCGCCGCGATCCGGCGCGTCACCACGCTTCCGCTCCGGCCGGTTGTCCGGCTACGCGAGGGGTTCAGCACCGACGGAGGTGAGGCAGGTCGACTGCGGGGGTTGATCGACAGCTATCGCGCCGCCGGCGCCGAGGGAGTGGTGCTCGGGTTCCTCAACGGGCACACCGAAATCGACGAGGCCGTGATCTTGGAGCTGCTCGCCGACTGCGACTTCGGCTGGACCTTCTCTCGTGCGGTCGACGCCTGCATCTCCAGCGACCGAGCCTGGCGTACTCTTCGCCGGTTGCCGGGCGTTGATTCGGTGCTCACCGCCGGCTCCGCGCGCGGAGTCGCCGACGGTCTGGATGATCTTGTCCGCAGGGCTGCGGCAGATCGATTCGCGCGCTCGGTCATGATGGCCGGCGGGGGACTGGCGCCCGAACACGTTCCGTGGCTGGCCCGAGCTGGCATTCGCGCCTTCCACCTCGCCTCGACAGCTCGGCCTCGTGGGTCCTGGAAGGCCTACGTAGACGCCGACCTGGTTCGTACCTGGCGGTCCTTGATCGATGACGCGGTGGGGCGCGCGACGGCGTGACGGTGTACATCGACCCGCCCACCTGGCCCGGCCACGGGCGGTTGTGGTCGCATCTGATCAGCGACCGATCGTACGACGAACTCCACGCGTTTGCCGCGACTCTCGGCCTGTCGCGGAGTGCCTTCGACAACGATCACTACGACGTCATCGCTGAGCGGTACCAGGCGGCGCTGCACGCCGGCGCCCGTCCGGTCAGCTCACGGGAGATTGTCCGGTTGCTTCGGGCGGCTGGGCTCCGTCGTCGCAAGATCTCGCGGCTGGCACCTTGACGCCACGGGGCAAGATGGTGCCGACGGAAAGGAACTCGACGTGGGCAGCTGTGTACACCTGGAGTCGACGCCTCTCACGCCGGTGCCGGACGACTTCGAACCCATCTGTTCCGACTGCGCCGCCATCGGTGGTCAATGGGTGCACTTGCGGCGGTGCCTGGTGTGCCAGCACGTCGGCTGCTGTGATTCCTCCCCGGCAAAGCACGCCAGCACTCACGCCCGAACGGCAGGCCATCCGGTGGTGACGTCCGCCGAGGCTGGCGAGCACTGGCGCTGGTGCTTTGTCGATGAGGTGGGCAGATGACCGAGACCGTCTCCGAGCGGGAGAGTCGTCCGATTCTGCTGACCGTGGATGATGACCCCAGCGTCTCTCGAGCGGTCGCGCGGGACCTTCGGCGGCGTTACGGGGCTGATTACCGCATCCTGCGCGCGGACAACGGTTCGGACGGGCTGGACCTCATCCGAGAAGTGGTTCTGCGCGGCGAGGAGATCGCTGCCATCCTGGCCGACTATCGGATGCCGCGGATGAACGGCATCGACTTCCTCGAGGCCGCGATGGACCTGGTGCCCCGGGCGCGCCGCGCGCTGTTCACCGCCTACGCTGACACGAATGCGGCGATCTCGGCGATCAACGTGGTCGATGTCGATCATTACCTACTCAAGCCGTGGGAGCCGCCCGAGGAGAAGCTCTATCCGGTCGTCGACGAGCTGATCGCTGCCTGGCAGGACACTGCTCAGCAGTCTGATAAAAAGATCAAGATTCTGGGGCACCCCTGGTCACCCGCCTCTTATGAGGTAAGGGATTTCCTGGCGCGCAACCTGGTGCCCTATCGGTGGCATAACATCGCGGACCCTGATGGACGGCGGCTGCTGGCCGCTGCTGGAGCCGACGCGGGTCAAGCCCCGATCGTGATCACCACGGACGGCCGCGCGCTCGTACAACCCAGCCTCTCCGGCTTGGCTGCCGCCGTCGGACTCAGCACTCAACCCGCCATCGACTTCTACGACGTCGTGATCGTCGGCGGCGGACCTGCGGGTCTGGGCGCCGCCGTCTATGCCGCGTCGGAGGGACTCAGGGCTGTGATCGTCGAGCGGGCCGCGCCGGGTGGCCAAGCCGGTCAGAGCTCGCGGATCGAGAATTACCTCGGCTTCCCCGATGGCGTCTCCGGTGGCCAACTCACAGAACGCGCCCGCCGGCAGGCTCTGCGCTTTGGCGCGGAGCTGCTCACCGCACGTACGGTGACCAGTCTCGCGCCCCGGGGTTCAGCGCGGCAGGTCAGCTTCGAGGACGGCTCATCGGTGCTCGCGCACTCCGTCGTCCTGGCTAGCGGGGTGAGCTACCGGCAACTGGAAGCCGACGGTGCAGCCGACCTGGTCGGTCGGGGCGTCTACTACGGCTCCACGGCCATCCAGGCGCAGGCTTGTGCCGGCGAGCACGTGCTCATCGTCGGCGGCGCGAACTCGGCGGGGCAAGCCGCCACATTCTTCGCCCGGCATGCGGCCAAAGTATCCATCATCGTCCGCGGCGACTCGCTCGAACGGTCGATGTCGACGTACTTGATCGACCAGATCCGGGCCATCGAGAACATCGACGTGCGGTTCAACACCTTAGTGCAGACGTGTGCGGGCCAAGATCATCTTGAGTGCGTCACCCTCGTGAACCGCTCCGACGCCAGCCAGGAGGTCGTCGAGGCTGGCCATCTGTTCGTCTTCATCGGCGCCGCACCGCTGACTGACTGGCTCCCGCCTGCACTGGTGCGGGACCGGACCGGCTTCGTGGTCACCGGTCCGGATCTGGTGGTGGACGGCAGACGACCGCGGGGCTGGGATCTCGACCGCGATCCGTACTTGCTGGAGTCGAGCATTCCCGGCGTGTTTGCCGCCGGCGATGTCAGGGCCCAATCGGTCAAGCGTGTTGCCTCCGCCGTCGGGGAGGGCGCGCTCGCCGTCACCCTGGTCCATCGCTACCTGGCTGAACAATAGGAGTCGATCATGGACGAACCCCCTCGGCTGAGTCCTGCCGAACTGAAGACGTTGTTCCTCTTCGAGGCGCTGGAGGAGGATCAGCTCGATTGGCTGAGCGAGCGCGGCCGAGTGGAGTTGCGGTCCGGGGGGACCAGCGTCTACGAAGAGGGGGAGGACGCGACGTGCTTCTTCATCCTCCTCTCCGGCACCTTGTCCATGCTGCGGCGGGTGGAGGACACCGAGGTCGAGACCGTGCGGACAAACCAGCGTGGCGTCTACAGCGGCGCCACCCAGGCGTTCGTCCGTACCACGGACAGCACCCGCTATCCGAACTCGGTGCGGGCCATCACTGACTGTGAATTCTGGGTTATCGACGCGACAGAGTTCGGCGAGAAAATCCGCGTCTGGTTCCCAATGGCGATGCACCTGCTCGAAGGCTTGATGCTCGGGTATCGAAACAGCCAGTCCATCATCGGTGCTCGCGAAAGGCTGTTGTCCTTGGGCCGGCTCTCGGCGGGCCTGACCCATGAACTCAACAACCCAGCCGCCGCCGCTGTGCGGGCGACTGCGGCCCTGCGCGAGCGAGTGAGCAAAATGCGGCGCAAGCTGGCTCACTTGGCGACGGCCAAGCTCGATCCCGAGGCGCTGACCGTGCTGACCGAGCTGCAGGAGGTCGCCGTCGAGAAGATGGCCAAGGCCGAGAAACTGTCACCAATGCAGGTCGCGGACGCCGAGGACGTCATCGGCGATTGGCTTGATGATCATGGTGTCGGCGACGGGTGGGATCTCGCCGCCACCCTGGTCGCCGCTGGGGTCGACGAGGGGTGGCTGGACGAGATTGCAGACACGCTGCCACCGGAGTTGCTGTCCGACGGGATCCATTGGGTGACCTATGCGCTGGAGACCGAGCAATTGATGATCGAGATCGAGGACTCCACCGAGCGCATCTCCCATCTGGTCGGAGCGGCCAAACAGTATTCGCAGCTCGACCGCGCTGCCCATCAGGAGATCGACGTGCACGACGGCCTGATCAGCACGCTCACCATGCTGAACTACAAGATCAAAGAGTCCGGCAAGATCACCTTGCACAAGGACTTTGCTCCAGATCTGCCGATGATTCCCGCGCATCCCGCGGAGCTCAATCAGGTGTGGACCAACTTGATCGACAACGCCATTCAGGCCATGCCCGAGGGCGGCACGCTGACCCTCCGCACCCGACGCGACAACGATCACGTGGTGGTGGAGATCGGCGACACAGGAGTCGGCGTTCCGGAGAATCTGCACTCCAAGATCTTCGAGCCCTTCTTCACGACCAAGCCGGTCGGCCAGGGGACGGGATTGGGTTTGGACATCTGCTACCGGGTAGTCACGCAGCGACATGGCGGCGACCTTCGCGTCATCTCCCACCCGGGCGACACTCGGTTCGTGGTTCGACTTCCGGTCAACGAGCCGCCCGCTCTTGGCTGATGATCGGTCAGGTAGTTCACTTCCGGCCAGCATCAAGCTTGCCCCGGTCAGCGCTCCGAGCCGGCGTTGGCCCGCGCCCTTGCGGCCCGGTGACGTGGTCCGCGTCGTTGCGCCGGGAGGACCGTACGAGCCGAGTCGGCTCGATCAGGGAGCGGACATCCTGCGGTCCTGGGGGTTGACCGTCCGGTTCGAGCATGCGGCCGGTGCTGATCACCGGCTCTCGTACCTGTCGGCCGACGACCAGAGCCGAGCCGACGATCTCGTCAGTGCCTGGTGTGACCCGGATTGCCGCGCGGTCTGGGCGGTGCGCGGGGGTTACGGGTCGCAGCGCATGGTTGATCGGCTCGACATGCAGGCGTTGCGAGCAGCAGGACCCAGGCACCTGGTCGGTTTCTCTGATGTCACCGCGCTGCATGGGCGGATCGGCAGGCAGCTTGGCCAGGTCACCATCCACGGTCCAGGGATCGGTTCGGTGGAGCAACTTCGTGATCACTCCAGCGCCGAGGCGCTGCAGAGGCTGATCATGACCGCAGCTCTGCCAGGCCTGGTCCTGGCCAGCGGACATACGTTCATTCCCGGAGCGGCGACCGGCCGGTTGTGGGGCGGCAACCTGAGCCTGCTGGCCAGCGAAGTGGGGATCGAGCCGGTACCCGATGAGCGGTCCGTGCTGATCATCGAGGATGTCGGCGAGGAGAGCTACCGGATCGATCGGATGCTCACTCAACTAGCTCGCGCCGGCTGGCTCGACCAGGTAGTCGGCGTCGGGGTGGGCCAGTTCAGCGGCAATCCCACGCCCCATCTGTTGGAGCACGTGCTCGCCGACCGGCTGGCCAACCTCGGCGTGCCGGTGATCTGCGGTCTGGAGGTCGGCCACGGAAGCCGCAATGTGGCGCTGCCGCTTGGCGCTCAGGTGAGCATCAGTGCCTGACCTACCTCGAGCGGTCGGGGAGGGATCGATTGCGGTGCAGTTCGTGCACAAGGTCCTGCGGGGCGGCTGACGGGCCTGGACGCTGGCCCTGGGACCCACATCCTGCTAAGCGGCCAAGGCGCCGGGCAGCGGTTCAGCGTGAACGATCACCAACGAGGTGACCGCGCGGGTCAGGCAGACGTAGAGCCGGCGGAGACCAGTGACTTCGTCCGGCTCACCGGCCACGATATCGGCCGGCTCCAGCAGCACCACATGATCAAATTCGAGTCCCTTGGCGAAGGTGGCCGGCACGAGGTCGACCCGGGAGTCGAAGATTTGCGGGTCTTCACCGAGCAGGTCGTATCGAATGTCTTGTCGCTCGAGAAGCCTGCGGACGCGGGAGACGGCAGCATCTCCCACGATCACGCCGACGGTGCCCTCGTTCTCCAGTGCGGCGGCTGTAGCCGTGATCAGCGCCGAGTCGGTCGCAGCCTCCTGGCGCAGGTCCAATTCACCCCGGTGCCGCCGGACGGAATGCGGTGGAGTGAGCGCCGGAGCAATGGTCGGCAACAATCGCGCGGCAAAGTCGATCACCGCGCCCGGCACCCGGAAGCCCGCCACCAGTTCCTCGATCGCCGCCTCCGGATGTCCGAGGTGACTGAGCGATGTCGTCCAGGATCGGGTTGCCCATGGGGTGGTGGCCTGGGCGAGGTCACCCAGCACGGTGAGAGAGCCGGTCGTCGCCCGGCGGCCCACTGCACGAAGCTGCATCGGAGACAGGTCCTGTGCCTCGTCCACGATTACGTGGCCCAGGCTGGGGGTCCGGTTGAGAAGGTCGGCCACCTCGTCGATCAACATCACGTCCGCCAGCGTCCATTTGGCCGCCGATACCGATCGCGCGGGTTTGGCCATCGAAACGGTGGCCTGTTCTTCGTCGCTCAGGATGCCTTCGGCACTGGCGGCTAGGAATTTCGAATCGGTGAGCAGGCGCAAGATCACCTTGGCCGGATCCAGGGCGGGCCATACCTCGTCGGTGTAGGCCCGTACGGCTCGGCTACGGGCGACCGCGTTCTGCACCCGGTCGTCGGGCGAGTCACCGGACGCCTCCATCCGCAACAGCACCTGGTGAGCGAGTCGCTGGGGAAGCATGGCACGGCCGGCCTGGTATCGGACGCCGCGCCGCTTAAGCTCCGTGACCATCTCCTCCACCAGATAGCCGCCGACCCGCCACTGGTGAGCACCGCGCGGAACCACCAGCGCTCCGCTCGGCGTGCCGAGATGGCTCCACACGGCCCGGTGCAGCACACCCGCCATCCGGGCGTCGCCCTTGATCAGCGCCGCGGGCACGGTGTCGAGAGCTCGGATGGACACCCGATTCGCCGCGCACACCAGAGAGCTCACGGTGGCCTGCCTGGCGTCAATCTCACCCAGGGCGGGAAGCACGTCGGCGATGTAGGACAGGAAGCTGTCGTTAGGACCGACCACCAGCACACCCGAGCGAGCGAGTTGATCGCGGAAGGCATAGAGCAGATAAGCGGCGCGATGAAGCCCGACCGCAGTCTTGCCGGTGCCCGGCGCCCCTTGAATGCAGAGGGACTGGTTCAGGTCAGCTCGAACGATGCTGTCCTGCTCGGGCTGAATGGTGGCGACGATGTCACGCATCGGTCCGGTGCGGGGGCGCTCGATCTCCGACTCCAAGATCGCCGATGTCTCGGGAACGGCTGCACGCGCCAGGTCCTCGTCCTCGTAGGCGGTCAGCTGTCCGTGAGCGAAGCCGAACCGACGACGAAGCGAGACACCCATCGGCTCGCCGGGACGGGCTTGATAGAACGGCCGGGCCATCGCCGCGCGCCAGTCGATCACCAGCGGTTCGCCGCCCGCCTCGCCGGTGACATGGCGTCGCCCGATATAGAGCGTCTCGCTCTGCTCGGCGCCCAGGGCCGCGTCGTAGTCCAGCCGGCCGAAGAACAGCGGTACGTCGGGAGAGTCCTCAAGGGCCTTCATCCGGCGGTACAGCGCTTGCTTGAGGTGCTCGGTGGACACATGATCACCACCGAAGGCGGTCAGGCCGGCGGTGTGCTCGCGCATCTGGCGCAGTGCGGTCCGAGACTGCGTCAGGTGAGCCCGTTCTGCCGCGAGCACTGACCCACTCTCGGAAGCGGGCATGCAGTGGCCTCCGATCTGCTCGGCTTTGATGAGGGGCGACGGGCCACGTTACCCGGTGGCTGAAGCGATCGTCTACGAATTTAGTTGGCGATGCCAGCGAACCAGGGAAGCGACCGAGGCATCGACATCAGCCGAGTCGGTGGTCGCGTTGGACACCGAGATACGGATGGCGGCCTGCCCGCGCCAGGTGGTGGAGCTTGGCCAGCAGACCCCCTCGTTCTGCACGGCGGCGAGAACCGAGCGGGTATGCGCATCATGATCACCGTCGGCAGCGAGAAAACGGACCACGACCTGATTCAGCGACACCGGCAGGAGCAGCTCTGCGCCGTCCGCTGTGCTGAGCTGCTCACCGAAACGCTCCGCCAGGGTGCAGCACCGTTCGACCAGATCGCTGACGCCACGCCGGCCCAGCGCCCGAAGCGTCGCGTAGACGGGGAAGCCGCGTGCCCGGCGGGAGAACTCGGGGTTGTAGTCCATCGGATCGCGAACCGAAGGCTCGGAATGGCTGAGATAGGCGGCCCGAACCTGCATCGAGGCTCGATGTTGTTCGGGCTGCGCGCAGAAGACAAGCCCGGAGTCATACGGGACGTTGAGCCACTTATGCGCATCGGTTGCCCAGGAGTCGGCGCGCTCGACGCCGGCAAGCAGGGGTCTTAGAGCAGGGGCTGCAGCCGCCCATAAGCCAAACGCGCCGTCCACGTGCACCCAGGCGGAGTGGCGGTGGGCGACGTCGATGATCTTGGCGAGCGGGTCGATGCTGCCACCGTTGACGCAGCCGGCTTGGGCGCAGACGATCGTCGGACCCTCGCGCTCGGCCAG
>DASQUD010000245.1:0-3111 GCA_035641455.1 Propionibacteriaceae bacterium
GACCGCCCTCAGCGACGCTGATATCTCGGCCCATCTGCTGGCGGACGAGTCGCTTCAGCAGCGCGCGAGTGACCTGGGCGTCAGACTGTTAGAGCTCAATGTGGCGACCTCCAACCTCACCGAACCGGCTCAGCTGGCACACGCGTTCAAGCAGGAGGGGATTGTCCTTGAGGCCACCGCGGCCGCAGTACTGGCGCCGCGGACTGTCAATCGTGCGTCCAGTCCGGCGGCACTGACTGCGATCGATGGCAATACGCCGGCCGCTTAGTGTCACTTGAGGTGCGGTCTGGTTCCGTTCTGGGCGGGACCTCACCACCAGAAACCGTTCTAGCGAGCAGGGCGCCTCGATGCCGGCCCGAACCCATTCCGGTCGGTGACCGAGGCTCCGAGGGTTCACAGGACGGTCAAGACATCGACGGCTGGTACCGCTTGCCCGCCCGGGTTGATGAACAGCAGGTCTACAGTGCGGGCGACGATCTTGAACGGAGGCAGGTTCGGCATGTCCTGCACTGATCGTGAGGGCGGAGGGCATCCCACTCACTCGGCTACGCCGCACCAGATCAGTCGGTCGGTGCTGGCCCACTCGACGGCAGCAAGGTAGAAGTATCTGGACCTGACAGCAACTCGGCCCACCACTTCATGACGGACCAGTCGCTGATTGCTGGTGGGGCGACGTCCAGGCGGCGGCCGACGTGGTGCAGTCGACCGAGCCGAGATGCGCCTTCTCACGCTGTCTCGCAGAATCGAGGAGGACATAGTCCTGAAGCACGAAGAGCATTGACGCGGGTGAGGTGGCCGCATTGTTGCCAGTTGATCGGCCTCAATTCGGGACCGATATTACGGCCTTGATGTGGTGACGGGTTTGTCCGTTATAGAGAAAGGGTCCGGCGTACCACAGCACGACATCCGTGCCTGTCGATTGATTTGCCATTGACCTACTCGCCAAGCTCAACGCGAGTTTGCGGGAGGCAGTCGAGTGCATCAGCGAGCGTCGTCTTGGCAGCGTTAACGGTTGTCCTGCGATTCGTCAGCGGACCGTGGACAAGCCCACCAGATCTGCGCCTACCTGCCAGGGGTGTGCTGCGGTGGCCTGGTCGTAGCTGCGTCGGGAGGATCTCTTGGGTTTTTACGGTTGGCGAAGAAGTGCCCCGTCGTCGGCTGGACCAGCCGACCGGTCTCACGACCGATCCGGATCTTCTTCGCCGCCGCCTCGGCCAGCGCTGGGTCCGAGGGGTAGTTCTGCCGGTGCTCGGCCAGCCCCTACGCTCCGCTGATGAACGACTGGAGTGATCTGCGTCATACAGGAGGTGTCTGCCCGATCGATGTGGGTATGGACAGTTCTACGCGAGCATCGAGAGGGTGAGCCCACCTTGGATTACAGGGAAGTGTTGCGCCTACTGGCTATCAACGATGAACACTTCGCCGGAGAGTGTGTGAGTGGCGTCAGGGACGAGTGTCTCAAGCTCGATCCGAAGACGCTGGCCCTGGTCCGCATCGGCGTGCTGGTGGCGGTCGGCGGCGCGGTTCCGTCCTACGGCGCGGAGGTGGACGCCGCGGTGAGTGCGGGTGCGACGGTCGCCGAGATCGTTGAGGTGTTGGTCAGCTTGGTTCCGGTCGTCGGACGTCCCAGCGTTGTCGCAGCGGCGCCAAGTCTTGCGATGGCGCTCGGGTACGACATCGACGATGCCTTGGAACTGCAGTCGGCTCGGTGATCGGGGCTACTCGCCGAGCAGCCCTATCGTCGTTGCGCGCTCGACTGCGTCACTGCGTGACGAGACGCCCAGTTTTCGATAGATCGAGCCGACTTCGGAGCTGACGGTGTTGCGGGACACGAACAGCCGCTCCCCGATCTCCTTGAACGTGAGATGCGTCTGCAGGTACGGAAGCAGCCGAAGCTCCGCTGGAGTGAGTGGGGTTACGCCGGGCATCCCCTCGTCCGAACTCGAGGTGAGAATCCCGCGAAGCTCCGAAACCTCCTCCACGAGGGCTCCAAGAGACGGCCGGTGGAGCAGAATGTCGTCGATCTCCCGCAGAAGGTGACGCGCAGTCGCGTGGTCGGCGAGCGTCGTGTACGCCTTGGCCAGTTGCAGGCGCACGCGCACGGCGACATGCGGGAGGGCAACCGTGCATGTCGGCCTGGCGCGCATGGCTCGCGCGAGCTGACGGTCCGCCTCGTTCCGGTCACCGCGGTGCGTCGCCAACCGTGCAGCGGCGGCGAAGGCAAGGACGCTAATGGCGTAGTCCTCCAGCCGGTAGTCATCGATGGCGGTGAGCGCCAGCTTCAGATGATCAGCGGCGTCAGCCCAACGTCCACCATCCATCGCCATCACGGCGAGCTCGGCCTTGCTGAGGATGGTGGTGTCGACATCGCCCAGGGATGGTGCGGCAGCGGACGTTTCGACAAAGAGGGCAGTCGCCCGGTCACGGTCGCCGAGGAGCAGCTGCGCCTCGGCGCACAGCATGAGTGCCGAGGCGCGCCATGGACTCCACGCTGGCTCCTTGGCGGCGGCTAAACTGGCGTCGGTCGCCATCTGCTCTGCACCGGCGCGACACATGGCAGCCCGCAACATGGCTCGCGACGAGTCGAACGACGCGTTGCCGTCCACCGGCACTGGCTCGAAGGAGACGGTGTCGATCAACGCCGCCCACCGCTGCGCATCAGCGGGCTTGCCGGTCAGCATCGCGATCCCTCCGGCCATCACGGCGAGTGGGGGATACTCCTCGACGGCAGAGTCCCCAAGTGTCGCGAGCCACCGTTGCACAGTTGACAGCTGGCCGGCCTGGTAGGTCGGCAAGGCCAGGCTCGTCACCAGCCGGACGCATCGATCTCGCTCGGTCGTGTTCAACAGGTGTTCGAGGGCAAACGCCGGGGATCTGTTGGACTCGTACCAGTCAGCAGCTCGTAGATGCAGTTTGGCGATGACATCGGGCTCGACTTGCTGGAGCTCAGCGAGCAGGAACTCCCGGAACAGCGCGTGGTAGCGATACCACCCTCGCCGTCGATCCAGCGGCACCAAGAACAGGCTCCTCGCCTCCAACTGCCGAAGCCGGTCATGCGCACCTGGCTCGTCGAGTATCGCGTCGCACTGGGAAGCAGACAGCTGGTCGAGG
>DASQUD010000246.1:0-2206 GCA_035641455.1 Propionibacteriaceae bacterium
AGGTCTTCGACGAGCTCGTTCAGCGCCTTCGGCGTTGAGGACAATCTGCTCAGCGCCTTCGGCGCTAGCGTGGGGCGGCGCGACCATCACTAAGATGGACGTGGTCGACATGATCACAAAGGCGATCGTGACCTCGTCCCCCACGATGAAGAGGGCAATCCCGATCGCCGCCAACCTCACCAGTCGTCGATCGCTTCGGCCTTCCGGCCAGACGAGCGCCCAAAACGCCAGCGTCCCTTCGAGCAACACATGGCCGGCGTAGGTGAGGATCCGGTTCATGCCAACAACAAGCTGGAGCAGTTCTGGGTTGAGCACAATGCGCGAGGGCATGACGGTTTCGGCAGGTCCAACTGGACATCCACGATGGACTGCCGCCACGGAAGAGTGCGATTCACCCGAAGGTTACCGTCGCTCCCGGCTGAGCAAGCGTGGTCACCAAGCTGTCGGTGCGGGCAGCGCAGGTTCAGCACGGAACGGCCACGGACAACACTGGGGCGGCGGCCTCGGATCCACAGCACTGTTGGGCAACGTACGTGCCGTTCCGTGAAAGGCGACGGCGCAACCAATGAGGACAAGAACCGCCGCCAGTCCCACCACCCGAGGACCGCCGCCCGGCGAGTCCGTACAGGCGTCATCTATCCCCCAAGATCGCCGCGCCGGAACCGAAGGGCGGCCAGCGCATTTTCCGTATGACCGATGTCTGCGATTTCCGACCGCATATATTACGCCGGGAATGCGCCGGGGTTTGTGACCGCAGCAAGACTCAGATTTGGGGGAAGCCGTGTCTTCGAAGCGTGTCGCTCGTTGGTCCTTGGTTGGTCTGTTGGTTTCAGGCGCTCTCGCGTTCGCCGGATTGGTAGCGGCACCGAGCTTCGCCGCTGATTCGGCCAGCATCTATATCGTGCAGGGTCTGCCCGGCGAAACCCTGGATGTGTCGATCGACGGCGATTCAGTGGCCAAGGGAGTAAAGACCGCAGAAGTCGCGGGGCCCTTCGAGGTCCCGGCCGGCCGACGCGAGGTGACGTTCGCCTCCGACGGCAAGGTTCTCGAGCGGACATTCTCGGTGCAGGCGAAGTCCAGCTGGGACGTGGTCGTGCATCTGCCCGCTCAGACCTCGGGCACGCCGCTGATCACCGTGTTCAAGAATGACCTCTCGGCAGTGCCCAAGGGCAAGGCTTCGCTGACCGTTGCCCATGTCGCGGCAGTTCCTCCGGCCGGCATCCGGGTCAACGGAAAGGTGCTGTTCGAGAACATCGCCAATGGGGAGTCTCTCAACCTGGTCGTTCCAATGGCCACCTACAAGGTGGCCATCGTTCCGACAGGGCAGACTGAGCCTGTCATCCTCGGGCCAGTCGACCTGACGGTGAAGGCCGACTCGCTGAACCGGGTTTACGCGGTGGGAGACCCGGACAAGAAGACGATGAACGTCGCGGTACATGTCATCTCGCTTTCGACCAAAGGCTCAGAGAAGCCGTCCAAGGTCGCCACTGGTACCGGCGGACAGGTGGTGGGTCAGGAGCCTGCCGTCTACGTCGACCTGCTGCGGTGACCTGCCGACCAAGCGAAGGCGCAGCTTGTCTTGCTTGACAGTGGAATCACTCGTCGAAGGTGGGGATCTGTTCAACGCCGAGCTGGGCTAGCCGTCGCCGTGTTGGGCCTGGTGCTCGTCGGCTGTGGCGGGGGGACCGGGCTGCCGCCGCAGCCAGCTTCTGATACGTCGACAGGTGCAAGCTCTCGCCAGTCTCCCGCCCGACCAGCGCCTACCGCGCGGGAAGGTCGATCCGCCAAGAGCACCCGGGTCCACTTCGTCCCCGAACGACTGACGTTGCCTGGTGGCGCCCAGGCCGCAGTGGAACCCGCTAGGACGGTGCGCGGCGAGTTGCAGGTGCCGAGCAACGTGAGCCGTGTCGGCTGGTGGGACGGCAGCGCGTACGTGGGCGATCCCTTCGGCTCGACCGTGGTCGCCGGGCATGTCGATTCGGCCACGCAGGGGATCGGGTTCTTTGCCAGGCTGCTCCATATCCAAATTGGCGGAGAGGTCACTCTCGACGGCAGCGGGCACCGCCTCACATATCGCGTGATTGCCGTCCAGGAGGTCGCTCGGGGTGCGTTGGCCTCGGACAGTCGGACGTTTGACCAGACCGGTGACCATCGCCTGGTCTTGATCACGTGTACCGGCGCCTACCATCCAGACCGAGGCGGGTAT
>DASQUD010000247.1:0-3148 GCA_035641455.1 Propionibacteriaceae bacterium
CAGCATCACGACTGGCTGCCGACCTTCCTGGCGGCCGCCGGCGACGCCGACATCGTGGAGAAGCTGAAGCAGGGGCACACGATCGGCGACAAGACCTACAAGGTGCACATCGACGGATACAACCTGCTGCCGTACCTGACCGGTGAGGTGGACAAGAGCCGCCGGCAGGGTTTCATCTACTTCTCCGACGACTGCGACGTGCTGGGTATCCGGTTCGACAACTGGAAGATCGTGTTCATGGAGCAGCGGTCCCAAGGCACGCTGCAGGTGTGGGCAGAGCCGTTCATACCGCTGCGGGTGCCCAAGCTGTTCAACCTGCGGACGGACCCGTTCGAGCGGGCCGACATCACGTCGAACACCTACTGGGACTGGTTCCTCGACCGCGACTACATGGTCTTCTACGGAGGGGCCATCGCGACGATGTTCCTGG
This sequence comes from Propionibacteriaceae bacterium, assembly GCA_035641455.1. Classification (GTDB taxonomy): domain Bacteria; phylum Actinomycetota; class Actinomycetes; order Propionibacteriales; family Propionibacteriaceae; genus Microlunatus. The sequence continues at coordinate 431 of DASQUD010000247.1, forward strand.
AGACCTTCAAGGAGTTCCCTCCGCGACAGGAGCCGGCCTCGTTCACGATCGACCATGCGGTCGCCAAGCTGCACGCCTGGCTGGCCGGGCACTGACGGAGGGATCGATGGACTCCCAGCTCGGCTTGTGGACGGACGGCGCCACGAGGTCGGCCGTCGTCGACTTCGTGGCAGTGGTCACCGAGGAAGGGGGGCCCGACTACGTCGAGCCCCCCGCCCGGGTGGCCGTCTTCGACAACGACGGCACGTTGTGGTGCGAGAAGCCGATGCCGATCCAGCTCGACTTCACCATCCGGCAGCTCGCAGAGATGGCACACGACGACCCGTCGCTGCAGCAGCGACAGCCGTGGAAGGCCGCTTACGAGCAGGACTTGCATTGGCTGGGCGCAGCCATGGTCAAGCACTACGGCGGCGACGACTCCGACCTGAAGCTGCTCATGGCAGCTGTGACCGAGGCCTTCGACGCCGTCACCGTCGAGGAGTACGACGAACGCGTGGCGGCGTTCTTCACCGAGGCGAGCCACCCGACACTCGGCCGGCCGTATCGAGCCTGTGCGTTCGCGCCCATGGTGGAACTGCTGCGATACCTGGAGGCCAACGGCTTCACCAGCTATATCGCATCCGGCGGTGACCGCGACTTCATGCGTCCGATCGCAGGAGAGCTGTACGGCGTTCCGCCGGAGCGGGTGATCGGCAGCGCGCTCGGACTCACGTACCAAGCCGAAGGTGGTCGGACCGACCTTCTCTACAAGGCCGCGATGGACTTCTTCGACGACGGCCCGGAGAAGCCGATCCGCATCTGGAGCAGGATCGGACGGCGGCCCATCCTCGCTGTCGGCAACTCCAACGGCGACCTACCCATGCTCGCCTTCTCCGACCGGCAGACCTCCACCTCGTTGCGCATGCTGATCCTCCATGACGACTCGGATCGCGAGTTCGCCTATGTCGCAGGGGCCGAGGCAGCGCTCAGTGAGGCCAAGAAGCAAGACTGGACCGTGGTCAGCATGAGGGACGACTGGACCGACATATTCGCTTCGCCCACCTCATGACCCAGCCACACGGCGAGAACGCGCGAGCTCCCGCATCCACGAGCCACATCGGCTTCCGCTGCGTTGTCTGAGCCTCAGACCGTTTACGAGTGGACGGCCACTGGCGCCGGCTCCATCTGGCGCGCTGCGAGGACCAACCCGGCGCGCCACCCGGGTGCTCGACCGTGCAGGGGTGGACCGACGGGGCCCATCTCGTGTCCAGTGCGGGCGAGCAACCAGGCGATCAGTGAGTTCGAGTTCCACATCTCACCCGTCTGCAGCTCGTCGCGCCCCCACGTCACGGCCGGTACGCACGGCACCAGTTCCAGCAGCCGCCGCGCCCGCACGACGTCCTGGCTGACTCGTTGCGGGCTGGCGACGGCCTCCGCCATGTCGGTGATCACCCCCAGGTGCCAACGGCGGACCTCGTACCGAAAGAACGCCGAACGACCGAGCCAGCGAAGTCCCACCGGGCCCTCCCGCACGACACCGCGGTCGGCCGGCTCAGTACCCCACGCCGGACCCATCTCGACGACGAAGCGATCCGCACCGAGGTGTATCTCAAGGGCGGAGTGATAGAGGTCCTGGACGGCCCGACGCTCATGATGCGCGACGAACGCCTCGAAGACACGGCCGTTCCAGCGAACCGAGTGACCGCCGGCACCGAGCGGCAACCAGTACAGCAACACACTCGCCGTCCCCGGGTTACCCCGGACGGCCGAGGACATCGCGTATCCGTCCACCACGCCAGTCGACCCTCGTCAGGGCGGCGTCCATAGGGACGAAGGTCCCGTCCGCGCGTCCGGCCGACCCATCCTGCACAGGCCGTCCGCCGTTGTGGATCCGGACGATCATGCGCCCAGAGCGGAGAACCCCTCGTAGACAAGGAATGCCGGCCACACGAAGCCCTGGAGTACGGCGAGCACGTACTCCCAGAACGTGTCCGCCTGTTGCCAGTAGTACACCAACGCACCGAAGATGCCGAGGCCGTAGATCGCGCCGCCACCCGCGGCCGCACCCGTGTTGTTGCTCATCTCATCACTCCCTCGTCGTCGACCTCAGTGTCCTCCGACTCAGCCGCGCGCCGGCCCAGGTCGCGCACCACGTCCATGAGCAGGTCGAGATCGGCTGCGGTTGTCCGCCAGTTGCTGATGGCCGGCCGCAACGCGACGTGTCCGTCGTACACCGTGGTGCCGGCATAGACCCGTCCGTCGTCGAGCAGTGCATCTCCGAGTCGCCGGTTGACCGAGTCCAGCACCGGTTCGGCCAGTCCCGCCGGGCGGTAGCGGAAGCAGACGACGTTCAGTGGCACCTCGGCGAGTCTCTCCATATCAGGCGCGGCATCCACGCCCGCAGCCAGGTGGGCGGCGAGGTCACAGTGGCGCTCCACCAGCGCGCGGTAGCCGGCTCGGCCATAGGCCGCGAGAGTGGCCCAGATCGGCAGTGCCCGGGCCCTGCGGGAGGACTCCGGGCCGAGCAACCCGTAGCCGCCGCGCGGGTCGTCCGGGCCGGGCAAGTAGGCCGCGCCCGGCATGCCGAACGCTCTCCCCAACCGCTCGGGCTGGCGCACGAGCGCGAAACCGCTCTCGTAGGGCACGTTGAGCCACTTGTGCGCGTCCGCCGCGATCGAGTCGGCCCGTTCCATCCCGGCGGTGAGGTGCGCGGTGCGCGGGGAGAGGGCTGCGAAAATC
>DASQUD010000248.1:0-30357 GCA_035641455.1 Propionibacteriaceae bacterium
CGGTCATCACCGGGTCGATACCCCGAAATCCTTCTGACCATCGCGCGCATCGACGAGGAGTTCGCGAGACGACCGACCATGAAGCTCGAAACGGCCCAGCTATCCGGGAGGACGGCCGCGAAGCCTTCGTGCTGAATGCGCCTATATAGCGGTGCACCGACCAGCTCCGCCGTCCCGATTGTTGCGGGCCTTCGGGTGGGCGTTCAAGCCACGACCCAGACTTACAGTCAGGTTTCAGGTGCCGCCGACATTGATGGGCTTCGAATGGCATGGGCGATGGAGTCGGCCGCATTTGTGAGGTTGTCGCCAAGGTGACGTCCTGGTACACCGTGGCGCGCCTGGTGTGAGGCGAACGCTCCACCTGCGTAATAGATGCTCGTTTGGTTCAGCTCCGCCGAGCAAAGTGCGTCAACGGCAGCTTGCCGGCCCGCGGGGAGGTGACAGACGAGGATGACAGCGGCGGCGGCTGCGTCGCGAACTGCTCGAACAAGTGACTCTGCCGGTGTCCGTGCCCCGAGCAGGAGGCAGTCGAAGCCACGTTCAGCGAGCAGCGCGCCAAGCGCCTCCAGACCCAGTGTGTGGTCATCTCGAGGTCCGCAGCACAGGACGATGGGTCGGAACTGCCTCGGCGGGCGGGTCTGGTTGATGTTGGACAGCCAGCCGCGGACTGCGTTGGTGGCCAGGTGTTCGTGTGACACGTCAGCCTCGCCCGACTGCCACCGTTGGCCGATCTGCCGCAGGGCGGGCAGCAAGACATCGTCCACGGTGCGCCCTAACCCCAAGGCCTGCTGCGCTGCGTCGAGAATTTCCCCGACGGCATCCGGCTTGAACTGTTGGGATGCCTGCAGGAGGGCCTCGATCAGCGAATCAGGTGAGGTGGCATCTTCGACCTTGACGCGGGCGGCGGCGTCGACTGGGCGTAAGCCTTGGGCCACCAGGTCCCGCATCCGGCGCAGGGCGTCCAGTTGCTCGCTCGAGTAACGCCGGTGCCCCCCGGGAGTGCGGTTCACGACCGGCACCTGATGTCGGCGCTCCCAGGAACGGATGGTCGGCACCGGCACGCCCAGCATCCGCGAGACCTGCTCAATCGTCAGCCCAACTGGGGTCTCACGGGCGTCCTCAGCGGTGGCCCTGTCCGTGTCGTTCACCGCCACGAACTCCCGCCCGCGATCTTCCCGAAGCCAGGAACGAGGACGCGGCACATCATGACTGCACTCACGAACCTATGCAGAGTATTGCCAAAGTGCATAGGTTTCACCCTATACTGGCATCCCTAGCGTTCACATGTAATCGGGGCAGGCGACACTCAGATGACGATCACACTTACACCCCCTGACGCTCCAGTTCACGCCGAGCCGGCTGACTTCGGAGCAATGGCGCACGACATGTTCTCCCACGCCATGCTCGCCGGCACCGTGGAGAGAATCCTGGCCCTGAGCGAGCAGACGTTCGGTTGCGACACAGCCGGCTTCCTACTCTGCTCCGGCGATCAGCAGATCATCCCGTTCGCCGCGGACCACCGCGACGCCGCCCGCGCTGACATCCTCCAGGTCGATCTTCGCCAAGGCCCTGGATTCCAAGCCATCGCCCGCCGTCAGCCCGTAATTGTCCCCGAGTTGCGCTTCGACAGCCGGTGGCGGTTCTGGGCACCGCTGGCCGCCGATCTCGGCTTCCGGTCAGTGCTGTCCCTTAGTCTCACCGACGGCGACACATCCGGTGCGTTGACCCTCTACTCACGCAGACCATCCCGCTTCGAATCCGCGGATCTGGAGCTGGCCCAAACCTTCGCCGAGCACGCATCCATCGCCGTGGCCATCGCTGCCGAACGCGAGCAACTCCTGCGGGCCCTGCAGACCCGCGCCATCCTGGGCCAAGCCCAGGGCCTGTTGATGGAACGCCATCACATCACCGCCGACCAGGCCCTGACCGCGTTGCGGCGCTACTCCTCACACACAGGTCAGCAACTGCAGCTCGTCGCGCGCCGCGTTATCGATGGTAGGAAATTTCCACAGCTCCAATCCCAACCAACAATCAGCCCTGATGCCGCCTCAGCCGACAACGACCGCAGCGACCGTGCCGCGTCGGCAACGTGAGCAAACAGCCTCGAACATGACCCTCACCCAGCCCACCGTCCCGGCAGACCAACCACCGCCACACCCCGCGCCTGCAACAGACAGGACGTATCAGAACCAGGTCCTCGGTGAACTGCTGCACCGATGCGCTCAACACGACGAAGCAGCGCTGGCCCGCCTCTATGAACTCACCAGCCCCTGGATCTACGCACTCGTCACTCGTCTCACCGGTTCCGCGTCGGTCGCCGACAACGCCATGGTCGCGACCTACGCCAAAGTCTGGCGACAAGCAGCCCGCCACGCCGACGACCAGTCCATCCTGGCCTGGATAACCACCATCGCCGGCGAAGAAACCCGGACAATCTAGGCCGGATTCCTGCCGCAGAACACAGGAAGACATATATGCGGCGCCGTGGCGGTCAGGGTGACGGCCAACGCCGGCTCGTCGGCTAGCGGCGCGTGTCCTAAAAGGGCTTCCCGGCAGCCGGCTCTCCCTACCGGTCTGGCTGATCAATCGACGGTCGATGCCAGTTCGCTCAAGTGAGCTCGTAGATCGCCTCACCGGCTCCCGTTCGGGGCAACGGATCATCCAACATTAGGTGGTCGCGGTACGGACACGAGTAAGCCTCCACGCTCCAGCACGCGTCGCGACCGCATGTTGACCGCCATTGTCTGGGCCCACACGGCATCGACCTGGAGCCGGCTGAAGACCGAGCGGAGCAGGGTGCGGTGAGAGTCCCCACCACTCACGGGGACTCTCACCGTGTCTCCTCTCCTCGCTTCGCTGCGGGCCGCTACGCGTCGGTTACTGGGGTTGATCTGTTGTCGGAGCACGGCCATCGGGCCGCACGGGGACGGGACAGTTCGCGTACAGGCTCCCCATTCCAATCCCCAAGCGGACCAGTAACGATCCCTTGTTGATGGATCTCGATCGGCCTCGGGTTGTCCGGGCAGTCGAAGACGGATCCCCCTTCCAAGGAGAAGAAGATGCACAAATTGCAGAGGCTTGCCGGAGTGGCTTGCGGAGCGGCGGCGTTGCTAGCGTTCGGCGCCGGGCCGGCCATGGCGGCCAGCGGCAGCGTCAACGCCAACCTCAACCCGATCGAGGGCAACGGCGTCGACGGCAGTGGCACCGCGATGGTCAAGGTGAACGGGACCACCCTCACCGTGACAATGGCGGCGATGGGCCTGCTGGCCGATCAACCGCACGCCGCGCACATCCACTACGGCTCCGACGCTCGCCATGAGTGCCCGACGCTGGCCGACGACTCGGACGACAACGGTCACCTCAACACCAGCGAAGGGGTGCCCGCGTACGGCGAGATCGTGGTGTCCCTGACCAAGACGGGTGACACCAGTCCCGACAGCGGCCTGGCGGTCGAGCGCTTCGACACCGCCAAGGGCGGCGAGATCAGCTACGAGCGCGGCAGCATCAAGGTCTCCGAGGACGTCGCCGAGGACATCCTGTCCGGTGAGTCGGCCGTGGTCATCCACGGCGTCGACTACAACGACGACGGCAAGTACAGCGGCGACGAGAAGAGCGACCTGAACCCCGACCTGCCGACCGAGGCCACCGACCCCGCACTGTGCGGTGTGCTGGCCAAGGCCCCGAACGGTGCCATGGCCACCGGTAGCGGCGGCGCCGCCGCCGGCCAGAACACGGCGCTGATCGCACTCGGTGGCGGCGCTCTCCTGGCCGCTGCCGGAACCGGTGCGGTCGCGGCACGTCGGGCCCGTACCCAGGCCTGATGAACACCGACCCTCGACGCGGAGGTCGCCGCGGCACATTCGCTGCCGCGGCGGTCACCGTCGCCCTGCTCCTGGCCGGCGTTCTCGCGCTGATCCAAGGCTTCCGCGGGAGCGATGGACCGCCAAAGCCGGTGGCTGTGGCGGCCGCGCCGAACTCGACGACCACCGAGAAGGCTGAGCCGATCGCGTCGGCTGCCCCGGATCGAACCACGAACGGCCCGTCCCGATCGGCGACCAAGACGTCTACGGCGAAAAAGTCGTCAGTACCACGGATCGGGAAGTTCCTGCCGGCCTCAGCACCGGTGGCACTGGAGATTCCGTCCATCGACGTCAAGTCGTCGAACTTCGTCGACCTCCAGGTCGGGAAGAACGGGACGATCGATGTCCCGGGCAGCGCCGACGAGGTCGGCTTCTACACCGGAGGCCCGACCCCGGGTCAGATCGGACCGGCCGTCCTCGGAGCCCACGTCGACAGCGCCAAAGGCCCCGGCGTCTTCTACAACCTGGGAGCCGTCAAGCCGGGCGCCAAGATCCACATCACCCGACAGGACAAGACGCGAACGACCTTCGTAGTCAACCGAGTGTCGCTCTACCCCAAGGACGACTTCCCCACCGAAGCGGTCTACCGCGGCGACTTCGACCGAGCAGAGATCCGCCTAATCACCTGCGGCGGCACCTTCGACCGCGTCAAGCACTACCTGGACAACGTAGTCGTCTTCGGACACATCGACGCCTGACAGTTCCGGCGGTCGCAGGGTCTTCATGTCGGTGGTGGAGCTTGAGTCCTGCCTCGGCAGAAGGTGCGCTCCGACCTGCCCTGGGACCGCTCGCCTGTCGTCCCGAGGCCGCCATCTCGAGTCGTTCTGACACGGTCATGGCGATGGTCCCGACGGCGCCGGCGGGGGTGGAGAGCCAGCCTTGCACCGGGGCTCGCTGTGGGGGCCGGAGTCGTCGCGGTCGCGGCCGTCCAATGGGGGGTTTGGCTTCCACTGGTTGACCGGACTGGCTCAGCTGCGAATCCGCTACTACCAGGGGATCGCCAGCTCGCGGCCGTTCTCATATTTCATCTATGCGAACCTCGCTGCCTGGCTGATCAGCTGCTCGCCGTTGCTGGCGATTGGCATCTCGCGCGCCGTAGGTGTGCTTCAGCGTGACGGTCGGAGGTCCTTGTCCCCTGACGACGCCTTGGCCTTGCTCGCTCTCGCGGGGGTCGGCGCCGCCTTGGCCGCCGACATTTCCGGCCTCTCTCAAAAGCCGAGACCGAGCGCATCTGGCTCGCCTTCGCCGTCATCACCTATGCCAGCCTCGCCCTCCTGAACGGACGCGGTGCCTCTTGGATCCTGGTCGGCTGTGGAGCGTCGGCCCTGCTGGTTAACCACCTGTTGACACCGGCTGGTGAGGTGGAGGCGTCGACGCTGCCTGATACACCAAGTCCCCTCATCGAAGCTTGAGGAGCCGGTGATCCGGCGGCTCTATGGGCTGTGGGTTGGCTCACGCACCACTCACGGCGGGACCGTGGCTAACGTAAGTGGACATGCCGAGGCAGCCGTTACGCATCCTCATCTCGGGCGCAAGCATCGCTGGCCCGACAACGGCCTATTGGCTGGGTCGACACGGGTTCGCGGTGACGGTGGTTGAGCGGATGCCGCTAGCTCGGCTGCGGACCAGTGGCCATGCGGTGGACCTGTTCGGCCCGGCGATGGACGTGGCCGAATGGATGGGCGTGCTGCCGGCGGTGATCGAAGCGCGTACTCGGACCGAGGTGGTCTCCTTCCAACGGCACGACGGTCGAGGCGTCGACATCGAGATGCGCCGCCTGGTTGCGGGGATCTCGGGGCGCCACGTGGAGGTGATGCGGGGCGAGCTGGCCGCCATCCTCTATGCGGCGACCTGCCGTGACGCGCAGTACGTGTTTGAGGACTCCATCCGCACGATCACCCCGGAGCCGGACGGCGTCGCCGTGACGTTTGAACGCGCCGCCGCCGATCGGTTCGACCTTGTGATCGGAGCCGACGGCCTCCACTCGACCGTCCGCCGGCTGGTCTTCGGGCCCGAAGGCCGGTTCCGCCGGTTCCTTGGCGGCTACCTGGCGGGCGTCGTGCTGCCCAACTACCTAGGGCTCGACGGCCGGATGGCGGTGTGGAACGCCCCGGGACGCCTCGCGGCCATCTACCCGGTTCACGGAACCGGCACAGCCCGAGGAGGATTCCTGTTTCGCCGCGGTGCAGAGATCCCGTTCGATCACCGCGACGTCGATGGACAGAAGCACGTCCTGCACCAGGTGTACGGAGGCGATGGCTGGCAGGTTCCCCGGCTGCTCGCCGAGGTGGACGCCGCGGAGGACTTCTACTTTGACTCCATCAGCCAGATTGTGATGGACAGCTGGACTAAGGGTCGGGTCGCCCTCGTCGGGGACGCCGGCTACTCCCCAGGCCCGGCTGTGGGCGGCGGTACCAGCATCGCCATGGTCGGCGCCTACGTCTTGGCTCAAGAACTCGCACAGGCGAGCCAGGACTACCAGGCAGGGCTGCGGGCCTACGAAGACCGGATGAGTGAGCTGGCCGCCAAGGCCCGCAGCGTCGGACCGTCCACCATGGCCACCCTCATCCCGCGGACAGCCATCCAGGCCAGGCTGACGCCGCAGCTGCTACGCCTCATCACACGGATGCCTCCCCGCCTCCAACGGCGCCTGTCCCAGCTGCAGGCAACACCCGCCCAGGCCCTCGACTCCATCCAGCTCACCCGACCGACCGGATAATGAGAGGTAATGCGATGCAGTCGGCGTCGGCAGCTCCCAAATGCGGGCCGGATAATCACGAGTTACCCAGTTCTTGACGTAATGGCGAGTTTGTACTTCCCGAACAGGTATCGATGCGTCTCCTGGCATGCAACGGGTCAATTCTCATGCGGCCTGCAGCTGGGTACGACCTCGATATTGGTCTGCAGCTTCGCGAAAAGCTTTGAGTGCGTATGAGGGCACGTTGAGTCCGTTCCTGTGCGCCCATAGCAACTGGGTTTCTACGCGGACGATGTCGCGGACGCTGCGCTCGATCTCGGCGTCCAGGCCCAGGTTGACGATGACGCCGCCGTAGTCGGTTCGTTGCTCCTCGGTTTTCGCGCCGACGAGGCTGAACCTTCGAGAACGGAGGACGCGCGCGAGGTACAGCTGCCAGGAAGCCAGCGCTCCGGCCTGCACCATCTCCAGGGCACTAAGCCGGTAGAACGCGAAGTGACCCGGTTCTTGGACCTTGATCGCGTCCACGATCGTGCGCTGGACGGCGGTCTCGCCCATCTCCTTGAGCCCGTCGCTCATCGACTGGTAGGCGATCATCGCCGCCTTCTCGGTCGCTGCGCCGGTCAGGTAGTAGAGGAGGCGGATGACCTCGTGGACGAACGGGAGGTGGGCGACGGCGCCAAGTACCCGGACCCGGACCGGAACGGGTCCCAGGTCGGGCGTCGCCGGCGGGAGGCCGAGCCGTTGACCCAGGGTGTCCAAGAGGATGCCGTGGCGGGCCTCCTGAGGACCCCACACCTCGGCATAAAATCGTCGGTCGGTCTCGCTGACTCCCGGCAGGAGGACGGCGAGCTCGAGCACGTTGCGCTCGACCTCTATCTCCACCCGGGCCATGTATTCAAGAACCTCCCCGAAGCGGGACCGAACGGCCAGCCCGTTGTTGAGGCTGTAGTCGGCGGACGCCAGATCGATGGGCGGATGGCGCTCACCCAGTCGCTGCACGTGGTCACGAATTCTGATGGCATCCACCTTGAGACCCGACATGTTCGGCGTCCTTTCCGTTGTGCACTGACAACAGAAATTCGTAGCCGGCCGTGACCGGGGTTTGTTTATGCTGTTCGGCTTTGCGTAATCGCGATACGCCACTGGCTTTTCGCACGCCGAAGGCCGCCTCGAGTATTCGACGAAGGCAGATTCCGGAGCGACAGGCGCGGCGTCAATGCTCGCCTCGAACGAGAAAAGCTAGAGCTTAACCTGGCCCTGCACCGCCGACGGCGTGGTCGCTCCGGTGCTCGGTTCGATGCTGATGGCCAGACCCGCGGCGTCGGCAATCGGCGTCCGTAGCTCCTGGGCTTGGCCCGTCCCGCCGCTGAGCAGCAGGTCCGGACGAGGCTGTCCACCCGCGCTGATCGTCCACAGCTGGTAGCGGCGATCGGGCGAAAGCGCCGGAAGGTTCCCGACGAAGGCGGCCCGGTTCAGGCTGCGTGCGACGACGAAGGACGCCCGTCCGCCGGCCTTCAGCTCGACGGGGTAGACGCGGGCGTCGGGCGCAGCCAGCAGCTCGGTCTGAAGCTGGTTGGCCGCGGTCTGGCTCGCTTGCTGCGCCTGGAGCGCCGTGTACGTCCACCCGCCGAGGCTTACGGCCGCCAGCGTGACCGCAGCGACCAGGACGGTGAGGACCCGATTGCGGCGTCGTAACCGCTGGACCTGCAGCTCGTCGACGCGGACCCGTGTCCGCTCGTGGTCGCCTGGTGCGGGCAGGGGTCGAACCCGACGGATGCTGGCCAGGACGTTGTCCCGCACGGAGGTGGGTGGCGGGATGATCTCCAGTGCAGCCAGCTTGCTGACCGCTTCGGAGAGCTTGTCGACCTCGGTCCGGCAGTACTCGCAGGTGGCCAGGTGGGACTCGAAGTCGGCCCGCTCCTCCGGGTCGAGAGCGTCGACGACGTAGGAGCCGACTGCTCCGTGCACCTCACTCATCATCGATTCCCAGCCCGTCGCGTAGCTTGATCAGTCCGTCCCGGATCCGGGTCTTCACCGTTCCGATCGGTACCCGCAGCAACCCTGCCACCTCCCGCTGGGTGTAGCCGCCGAAGTACGCCAGGTCGATCGCCTCTCGCTGGGCGGCGGTCAGGGCCTGTAGCGCCTTGCGCACCCGGTGGGTCTCGAAGTCCTGCTTGACGTTCTCCCAGACGTGGTCGGTGTCGCGTTCGACCGAGGAGTGCCCATATCGTTCCTCGCGGGCCTGCGTGCTGACCAGGGAACGGACCCGATCCACCGCACGGCGGTGAGCGATCGTGGTCATCCAGGCCAGCGGGTTTCCGCGGGTCGGTGAGTAGTGCGCCGCGTGCAGCCAGATGTCGAGATAGACCTCCTGGGCGACTTCGGCCGCCTGCTCGGGTGAACGGACGACCCGCAGCACAACACCGTGGATCCGAGCAGAAGTGAGGTCGTAGAGCTCGGCGAACGCAGTCTCCCGGCCCCGGGCGCTGAGATGCAGCAGCTCAACCAGACGGTGCACCTGAGCACTGCGGCCGGAGCCTTCGGCCGCGACCGGACCATCGGCCGTCGGCTGGTTCCCTGGCATAGTCTCGTCCTCGCCCGTTCTCTTCACGGGAGACCGTCAAGAGGTCTCATCCAGAACATCGACACTGGAGCGGCTGCGGATTGGACGCGTTCGTGCAGCCGTGCGGCGCCGATCTTTCTTCCGCGTCCGATAACAACCGTCCCCAGCCCAGATCAGCCGGGGCAGCGTTCAGCCCTAGACGACTCCAGCCGTCGAGGCCTGTACTTTCTCGTACTGCGTCGGTCAGACGACCACACGGCTCAAACGCCCGCGATGAGGCCTCCTATGTGTCAAAGGAGCGGTACTGAGTCGACGACATACTCGCCGCGTAGCGGGATCCGCGGCCCCGACCGCCGAGCGATGCAGTCAAGCCACATCATCACATCAATCGCAACTGACAAACCACGACGGATCTGTCGGGGCGCCGGGGGGTTCGGCATCGCCGAGGAGACCATTGGCCGATGGCTGCAGCGCAGCGGGCGCCGGGACGACATCGTCTTCGCCACGAAGGTGTACCAGCCGATGGGACTGGACCGTGGCTACTTTGCACTGCGGACCGTCAACTCTGGCGCTTGCTCCCGGGGAGGAGCCCGATCCGTCTCGGCTGCGACCGAGTGACACGACGCCAGGAGACTTCTCGAGCGATGCAAACCCAGTTAGGACTGTCGGGGCGGCGTGCTGCAGCTGAACTCGACCAGCGCCTCTCGGCCGGACGGCCGACACTTCGGCTCGGGACCTTCGCCTGGATGAGACGGGAGTCAACGGGAGCTCACTTCACGCTCAAATTGGCCAAATTCAGGCATGACGAGCGTGGGTGGCGCCGGTTCAAATCCCCCCTCGCGCACTCATCGCCCAAGTCACCGCGCCAAGCCGGGCCTGATCGAGCGATCGGCTACGGGCTTCCCGTCATCATCCTGGTCGCGTCAGCATCGTGCTCCGCTCCTGTGCCGGTTCGAGCGCCGAAAGCACCGGCAACGATCGTCGCTCAGTATCCCGGCGGACGCGATCAGTGAGCGGCGTCCAGTGGCCGAGCGGCAACCTGACCCGAGGGGACAGGCGGTGTCGCCTCGGGCATGGCCAGCAGAACGCGGCCATGCCCCTGATGCGCATCGGCAGCAGCTCGGTGATACTCCTCCAGCTGGTGAGCAAAGCGAGGATCGGCGTATGGCCTGCCATCCACTGCCGGCCCTGCGCGACCCTCCAGCACGGCTTCGACGTCCTCGCCGGTCAGCGTCCGATGAGTCTCCAAGGCGTGCGCGAGCGCGAGCACCTGGCGACGGTTCTCCTTCAACAGCGACTCCACGCGGTCCAGCATGTCCGCGAGCTTGTCCTCGATGCGGTCGGCGAGGGCTCGGCGCATGATCGCCTCGGGGTCCTCTCCCTTCTTTCCGGTATGCCCGCCAGGAGCGCCGACTTCCATCTTTTTGGCAGTGGAGTACGACGAAACGGTCGAGCCCATGCCCCAGAAGCCCTCCATCAGCGACGCGACAGACGTCGCCGACTCGAGGTCCCCGGAGACGCCCGATGAGCTGTCGCCGCTGAAGAACATCCGCTCTCCGGCCAGGGACGCAAGCGATACGAGGATGTCGGACTCGTACTCGGTGCGCCATCGCGTGAATTGATCTTCAGGCGGGATACTCGCAACCATTCCGAGGTAGTCGCTGCCCTTCTCGATCGTGGCGACATCGATCTCCATGTGCCGGCGGGTTCGATACGCCGCGATCGCGTGGCAGGCCTCGTGCACCGCTACCGCGTGCCGCTCCCGCTCGATGTACTCCACGTCCTCAGGGGGCCCGAGCTCTCGAAGTTGCTTGGCCTTCATGACGTCGTTCCACGCGATGAGATCACGACCGTCCCGGATCGCGGTGATGAGCGACTCGTTGACCAGATCCTTGATGGTGGCGCCGGTCGCGTACGGCGTGATGGTTGCCAGCTTGTCAAGGTGCTCCGGCGTGAGCTGATGCTTGACCTTGTTGAAGTAGCCCTCGTAGGTGCGGATCCGTCCCGCCTTGCTGGGGTATCCGACCTTGTAGATCCGGTCAATGCGGCCCGGCCGAAGCAGCGCCTCGTCCAGAGCCTCCGGCATGTTGGTTGCCATCATGACGAGGATGCGGTACTTCGGCGGCGGCTTCGGGCGCATCCCCAATGCCCGGCGGACGTACCGGTTGATCAGCCCGCGCGGCTTCTTCAGACCAGAGAGCTCTGTCAGCAGTGCCTGCAGGGTTCCCATGCCACCACCGCCCATGCCGCCCCCCATGACAAATCGATTGCGAAGGCCCCGTGGCGCCTCCTCCTCGACGACCTCCGCGTGGCCCATCGCGTTCCGCGCCAAGAGCAGTTGCGTATCCGCCGAAAGGTAGGAGAACCCGTGGCAACCTGCGGCTCGGAACGGCGCGGGGGAGATGCGTCCGGGTGGGCCGCCCGGGCCACCCTGCGCGAGCGCCCCGCGGTTGCCCAATGAGTCCGCCTCGTCGAAGAACACAATCACTCCGCCGTAGCGCAGCGCCAGCTTGCGCAGCTTGCGGAACAGTGACTTCACCTTGAGAATGCCGATGCCGAAGAACATGTTGATGAACGCGCCGGGGTCGACGAAGACGTACGGCTTTCCGGTCTCGCCCGCGACCGCCTCAGCCATCAACGTCTTGCCGGTTCCCGGAGGCCCCCAAAGCAACAACCCGCCGGGTACGTACCCGCCCTTCTTTTCAATGTCCTCCGGATGCTCCAGAAAGAGAATGTTCTCCTTTACTCGGGTAAGAACGTGGTCTTGTCCCCAGACGTCGGAAAACCGCGTCTTGATGTCGTCGGGGTAGTAGACGTCGATGCCGCCACGCGACAACAGCCAGAACAGGCCGATGAACTGGAATGCGATGAAGAAGAAGGCAAAGGCCAGCTGCAGGACGAACGGCATCAGCCGCCATATGATCGCGGGCGCCTCGAAGATCGCCACCGCTGGCGATGTGTTGAGGATCCTGCCGGCAACGACGGCGTAGAAGGCAATCCAGAGCAGGATCTTCAAGATGCGGGCGAGACGGAATCGCGTCCAGTCGGAGAACCTGCGCTTGACCGCGCGATCCGCACCGCCGAACACCTTCTGCGTCCAGAACCTGTGATAAGCGGACCAGTGCTCGCTGATCAAGAAATGAATCTGTCGGACGATCTCCAGGCCCATCAGCGCCAACAGCCACCAATTGCTGCGGAGCTGAATCCGGACGGCGTCCGCGAACGGCAGGATGGGGTTGCTCGCCACGGCCGCCCAGACCATGAGCCACCACACGATTCCCAGCAAGAGCAGGAACTTGATGCGGTCCCACGGGGCGAGCCGTTTACGGGTCCTTCCCTCGGACTCGGCCACGTGCTCGCCAGGTGAGGGAAGACCTTCGGGGGGACCCCAGGCCGGGTCAACCGCTGTGCTTCCGCCGACGGCTGCCGGCTGGCCGGGGCCGCCCGCCGGCGGCGTATTGATGCTCATTAACCCTCCTTGACGGTGAACGACGCCGTCACAGTTTCGATCTCCGCCCGCCTCTCCCGGTAACACTCATTGGAACATCGCAGGAGCAGCGCGTACACCTTGCTCGCGTCCTTGTTGACGTACACAGTCTGGTCGAACGTTTGCGGCGGTCCGCCCTGCACCCGGTACTGGAAGACCTCGTGGACTCCTCGGAATCCTGGCGGTGCGGTGAGTTCTGTGTCGCTGACCAAGCTGAAACCACTGAAGCTGGTTCCAGAGGCAGACGAGGTTGCGCGAGCCGCCGGGGTCACCGGCAGCAGCAGGTCGCGGAGGCTGTCGAGTGAGACTTGCTCGCGCGCTTCCTTCGGCACGGGCTGCACGCTGGCATAGACGATCGGCTCAGCGGTGTTGCTGCCCACAAGATGCGCAGGCGAGGGATCTTGTGCCGCGTCGTAAGCGACCGTCCATCCGCCCTCACTCTCCGGGGCGGGGGTGGACCCGCTCATCTGCTTGAGAGCCTTTTCGTCAATCACCCGCCAGGACGCCGGGACCTTGAAGTATGTCCGGTGGGTCGTGTTCTTCACGTACGTGTACTGGGGAGCGCCGCAGCCGGCAGCAGCGCCGAGACCCAGGCATACCAAGATCACAAACAAGCGGGCCGTGACCACTTGTGCCATGCTCACACACGCCTCCCAGCCACATCGACAGCAGCATGGTGCTTTCAGTATGCGGCGCGACACACCCCTTCGACTACTGACCATTTTGGTGCCAAAGGATCCGCACCCAAGTCGTCGCCAGTCACGCGTGGAAGGAGCAGCTCAGACGTGCAGGATCGAGGTCACATCCACTCGACTGTGACAACCTCGACGGGCTGGGATACGCCCTTCAGAGTGACCGACCGCGGAGCCGAGACCGGGAACCGCGTAGCGGCATGTTGAACGGTCGTCGTGCTGGCGAGAATCTGTCCGCCGCCGGCGAGGCTACCGATGCGCGCGGCCTCGTGGACCCCTCGTCCCGAGTAGTCCATGGCGCGTGTTGATGCTTCGGCTTCATGTAAGCCGATCCGGACTCGAGGGGCGAAACCGTGATCCCGGCGTTGGTCTGCGAGTGACCGCTGGACGGCCACCGCCGCTTCGAGCGCCGCCGCGGGATCGTCGAACACGACGAAGAACCCGTCACCGGTTTGTTTCACCTCCATCCCGCCGTAACGGTTGAAGATCGTCCGGAGGGTTTGGTCATGCCAACGGATCAGCTCTTCCCAGGCCTGGTCACCCAGCGCTTCGACCAGCGGAGTGGACCCCACGATGTCGGTGAAGACGAACGTTCTCCTCATCCGCTCGCCGGCCCGGGCTGCGGTGCCCTGATCTTCGCCGAGCAGACTGCCGACGTGGCTTGCGTCCGGTAGTGCGCCGAGGCGTTCGAAGGCCGCTTTCGCGGAGTCGAGCTCCAGGCGGGCTGCTTCCTCGTCGCCGTCGGCACGAAACGCTTCGCCGAGTGCAGTGCGTGCTCTGGCGACTTCATAAGGTGCGCCCAGCCCGTGCCAGAGTTCGGCAGCGTGGCGCAGTCTTGCCAAGGCCGTCGTCGCATCCCCCTGAGCAAGCAGCAGCTGACCGTGGGCGTAATCGGCGGTGGCGATCAAGGCTGTCGTGCGAAACGAGTCGGCGATCTGCTCAAGTGCCGCGACCTGCTTGCCGACCGTGTCGAGATCTCGGGCGGCGAGCCCGATCTCGATCGCCGCCGGGAGCAGACGCGCTTGGGTGAAGGCGTGGGTTTCGGCGACAAGGGCCCTCTTGATCGACGTGTACGCGCCTTCGGCGTCCCCCTTACCTAACCGGAGCAGTGACATTCCGGGCTCCGGCTCCCGGCCAAGCTGATGGGCCTGCCGGAACGCGTCGAGGGCTCCAGGAAGATCACCCACCCGAAGCCGGACCTCACCGATCTCGTATCGGGCCTCGCCCACCAGGGCAACGTCGTACCTGCCGAGCTCATCGCACGCGCGCCTCGCCTCGCGCTCGGCGTCGGCCCAGGAGCCGCGGAAATGCATGATCTCGGCACGGTGCACGCGGCAGATTCCAGGAAAGCCGGAGATGTTCTCGCGGTTGCACCACCGCTCCGCCTCGTCCGTCCACTCGACCGCCCGCCGCCAGTCGCTCAGATCACGGCAGACGCTGATCGTGCTGCAGTAGATTCTGCCGGTCGTCAACGGGTCAAGCTCTCCACTGACCGCCGCGACCGTCGACTCGTCAATCAGGGCCATACCGTCATCGATGCGACCCATCCCGACCAAGGCATAGCCCTGCTGCTGGAGTCCCATCGCTTGAAGCGCTGCATTGCCGAGCCGCCCGCCGATGTCCTGTGCCAACCTCGCCTGTCTCAGCGCCTCGGCTCGGTCGCCGGTGGCGCGGAGCGCGATGTACGCGAGTGAAACCGCTTGCCAGCCGTGCGCGGCACATTCGCTGGGGGTCTGGTCGAGCAGCCTTCTCGCCCGGCCCAGCCATCCGTTGGCAATCGCGGTTTCCAGCCGCTCGAAGTGATCAACGGCAAGCTGGAGGGCCATTCCGGCAGCCTGGCAAGGGTCGCCTTGCCCGAGGAATGCCTTGTGTGCCCGCTCGCGCGCCTCAATTGCTGCGTCGGGGTCTCCGGCGAACCAGGCCGATTCCGCTAGCAACCCGAGGTCATGCGGAGAAAGTGCAGCTTCGGAGTCAGCGATGCTTAGCGACTCAAAGGCCTCGTGCCACGCATGCCGGCGGTACGCCTCACGGCCCTGCTCAACGCGATCCTGGACGAGCTGACCCATGCCGCTCCTGTCGGCCCTGATTTTCTTCCACCATACGGCGTATAGCCGGGGCGCACGTTGCTTCCGCCTCCGGAGCGCTGCTCCGTTGGCCGGTCAGATTGCCGCCGTGGCTGCCCAGCTGAACCGGGTAATTGTCTGGTCACGCCCGCAGGTAGAGAAGGACGGCCAAAACTCGGCGCGACTCCTGTCGCGTGGATGGAATGCCCAGCTTGTCGAAGACGCTCGACACATACTTCTCCGCGGCGCGCAGGGTGATCACCAGCCGGTCGGCGATTCCCTGATTGGATGTGCCCGACGCCATCAACTCGAGCACGTCACGCTCCCGCGGCGTCAGACGAGCCAGTGGATCGTCGCTCCGCCGACGCCGCAACAGAGTGGACACGATCGTCGGATCGATCGCCGACCCGCCCCGGGCTACCCGCCGTACGGACTCCACGAAGTCGGAGACGTCGCTGATCCGATCTTTCAGCAGATAGCCGACCCCTTCGGCCGACTCCGCGAGCAGCTGCATGGCCAACCCCAGCTCGACGTATTGCGACAGCACCAGTACGGCGACGCCAGCATGGCGCTCCCGGATGTGCAGGGCCGCGAGCATTCCTTCGTCAGTGTGGGTCGGTGGCAAACGGATGTCCACGATCACGATGTCCGGGGGCAGGCTGCGTACCCGCATCAGGAGGTCGTCCGCATTGTCGTACGCGGCCACGACGTCGAGTCCGGCGCCGCGCAGGATGCCGGTCAGGCCCTCGCGAAGCAAGACACTGTCCTCCGCGATCGCCACCGTAAATGGTGCTACGGACACGGAAGCTCCGCGTGGATGACCGTCCCACGGCCCTCTGCTGGTATCGCGATGCGCAGCTCGCCGCCGAGCGCTTCTACCCGATCAGCGAGCCCGCGCAGGCCCGAACCGTTCGCCGGATCGGCGCCTCCGACACCGTCATCGCTGATGTCGAGCACGATGCCTCCGCTGTTGCGACTAACCCGAACGCTGGCGGATATCGCCTGGGCGTGCTTGCCGATGTTGGTCAGCGCCTCGCTCACCACGTAGTAGGCCGCCACCTCCGTCGGCTCGGGCAGTCGTTCGTCGAGCTCGACGGTCAAGCGCACCGGGACAGGTGCTCGAGCCGCCAGCGATTCCAGCGCAATACCCAGCCCATGACTCGAGAGGACCGCTGGATAGATGCCTCTGGCCACATCCCTCAGCTCCTCCAGGGAAGCCGACACCTCGGTCCTGGCCCGAGCCAGCCGGCCCTTGAGCTCAGGATCGGCGGCCACGCTCTGTCCGAGCAGACTGAGTTCTAGGGAGAGGGCAACGAGCCGCTGCTGGGCTCCATCGTGAAGGTTCCGTTCCAACCGCTGCCGTTCCTGCCGCCCCGCCTCGAGCACCCGGATCCGAGAACCCTTGAGCTCTTGCAGCCTGGCTCCTAGCTCAGCGCGTAGCTGGCCGTTCTCCAGGGCAATGCCCGCCGCCGCAGCGATGGCATCGAGAAGCTCGTGCTCGTCCTCGAGCGCTCGATCGAACACCATGGCCGCCATCGGCTCGTTGTCCCGACGGATCACCCGTACGGTGCGCCGTTCGTCAGCCTCGGGCAAAGCCATCGGTTGGCCGTTCTGATCAGCCCAGCTTCGAGACTTCGGCAACCAGTACGCCAGCCGCAGCGACGGGTCGCGAAGCACGCGTGCCAGCGGTTCCTGTGGATCCACTGTCGGGTTGCGCCGCAGCTCCACCAGCAGGTTCGCCACCTCGCCACGCGCGAGCCGCGCATCGAGTAGGGCGAACAAGAAGGCAATAGGTGCAAGTCCGAGGGACGCGAAGGTCACCAGGCGGATCGTCTCCGCGGCGGCCCACGCGCCAAGTCCGGCAGCGTACAAGATCGCCAACATCACCAGGGCCAACCCGAAAGCGTCGACTACCAGTGCGGCCGGCCGACGGTGGGACCGCCCGGCGCGTCGCTGGCGTAGGTAGAGCAGGACCGCCCCTGCCAACAGGAAGACGCAGACCAAGACAAGTTGGACCTGCTCGACCACGTTGCCGATCTCCGGTCGATCAACGACGACAAAGACGCTGTCCGGATTCGCGCCCAACATCACCTTCACGAGCTGAAGGCCCAACGTGGTGACGTAACACGCGACAACGACGACCTGCTCCGCCCTGGCTGTGAGCTGGCCGGTCGGAAACGCCAGGAAGACATGGAGGAACAGTGCGGCCGGCAGCATGTCGAAGAGATGCCCCACGCTGTACACCAGCGGTTGATCAGACCACTGCAGTGGGGTGATCGCCATTCCGAAGCCCGTCGCAACCATGAGCGGCCCTAGCCGGCTGGCCGGCCGCCGCCACCAGGCCAGCATCCCGCTCACCACATACGGGATGACGATCCACCCGATCAGGAACGCGCGCAGACCGGGCAAGTCCAGCTGCTCGCTGGCCAGGGCGAGAATGAGTGAGCCAACGACGACAGCGGTGCTCGCGACGGCGATTGCCCAGAGCATCCACGCCCGCGGAGCTCTCGTCGAGTCAGGGGCTGCAGGCTCGGCGCTGGTGGGAGACGGCGTGACAAGGTTCGTGATTTGGCGACCTCCCTCCACGCGCCGCACCTGCCCAATAGGTCCAGTATTCGCGTGTTCGCCGCCAAGGGACAGACCAGAAAACCGCCCTATTGATTGACGAGTACGCCCACTCGTGGTCGCGACCGGATGCCGGAAAAGTGAGGGATAACCAATCACATCTACCGAGAGAGGGTCCGAGATGAAATTCGTGAAGCGCCATCGAGTGCTCTGCTTTTTCGTTCTCGCTTATGCGCTGGCGTGGGGAGGCATTCCCTGGAACAGTTTTGCTGCGCCCGGCGCCTTGATAGCGGCCATCGTCATCGTTTCGCTGACCGAGGGACTGGCCGGTCTCCGCCAGCTGGGTTCCCGCCTGATCCGTTGGCGGGTGAGCTGGGTCTGGTACGCGCTCGCCCTCGGAGTGCCGCTCCTGGTTCACGGCACCTCGATCGTCGGCAATGTGGCACTCGGCGCACCAGCGCCGTCGCTGAGCCTGCTGAGCCCCTGGTATGGACTGCCGCTGGCGATCGGAATGCACATGATCAACCCGACCGGCGGACCGCTGATGGAGGAACCGAGCTTCCGCGGCTGGGCTCAGCCCGAGCTGCAGCGGGGCCGCTCGCGATTGGCCGCGACCGCAATCATGGCCATCGCGGTCGCCGGTTGGCATCTTCCGCTTTTCGTTATGCCGGAGTTCCAGGCCCATCCGATCGGCATTGTCACCACCATGGCGGTCACGTTCTGGTACGCCTGGTTGTTCAACCATGCGGGCGGTAGCTCGCTGCTGACGCTGCTCGCGCACGGCACCGAGGGCGCCGTGGAAACGAATCAGCTGTGGTCCTCCGGTGCCGACTTGATCCGGCTCAACTACGTCTACGCCACCGTCTGGTGCCTGGTCGTGCTCGTACTGCTGGTGGTCTCGCGGCGTTTCTGGACCCATCGGGCGCCGGCGGACGCGACGAGCGAGGAGACGACCGTCGACGCCGTTCCGGTAAGGGTCTGAGTTGGCGGGCGACGGCCGCGTGGGGGAGGCGTCGCCAATCGAATGCTCATGGGATTGATTCGCTGCCAGTCGCCGCCGCCGCGTACAGCATGGGGAATGCTGGCGCGGCGGCCGGCTGCGTTTTGTTCACGCGCCGATATTGCGCTCGGTCTACCGCTCGGATCATGGCGTCCAGCCGAGCCACGCTCCACCGGCGCTCATGCCGGCGAACCAGATTCCGGCGGCAAGGAACGGCAGCGGCACCACCCACAACGGCTTGCGCCTAATCCAGATGCAGCCGAGCACGAACAACGCGAGCCATATCGCGATGAAGACGCCGACCGCCCAGCCGGGGGCCATCAGCCCGGATGCGACGAAGAACGGCGCGAGAGCGAGCATGGCGACCAGAGCCAGCCCAGCGGCCACGTACTTGGCAACCGTCCCCGCGTCTGCCTGCATAGCCGCATCGTTGCACGCCAGCCGCCAATCGGTGCCGATCCCGCTGATCGGCCACCCAGATCCCGCTGATCGGCCACCCAAGGCTGTACGTCGGCCGATCCCGCGGTCGGTCTAGCGGGGTCAGTCAGGCGGGATGTCGCCGAAGAAGTGACCCCACTGAGTCAGTCAGTAGAACTCTTCGGTATTGATGACGTTGCGCAACGGCTGTCCGTCGAGCATTCGGGTGGCGTTGTCGCAGAAGAGCTCGGCGATCCGCCGGTCCTCGTGCTTGCTGAGTGCCGCAGTATGGGGGCTGATCAGCACGTTGGGCATCGACCACAGTGGGCTGTCACTCGGCAGCGGTTCGGTGGCGAAGACGTCCAGCGCAGCAAAGCCGACCGTGCCGGTACGCAGCGCGTCAATTAGCGCTGGCTCGTCGATCACCGTGCCGCGCCCCACGTTGACCACCGTGGCGCCCTGCTTCAACGCCCGGAAGAAGTGATCGCCCAGCAGGCCAGCCGTCGCATCAGTGCCGGGCAGCGTGCTGATCGCGGCATGGACCCGGCCGGCCACGTCCACAAGATCATCGGGGTGGATCACCTCATCGACCCCGTCCACGGTGACTCCTCGTCGACTCGTACCGAGGATCGTTCCCCCGAAGGGAGCCAGCAGCTCCACGACCCGGCGGCCGATGCCGCCCAGCCCGACAACGAGCACGGTTTGCTCACCCAGCTGGCCCATCAGCCAGCGGTCGCTCCACTCGCGCGCCGATTGTTGCGCCTTCAGTCGCGGCAGGTTTTTCGCTCCCGCCAGCAGCCCGAAGATCGCGAATTCGGCCAAGGGCCCCGCGTGCACTCCGGCCGATGACGTGAAGGTGATCGTGTTCAGCTTCTCGTCGGTCAGCTCGGCAGCCTTCACGCTGGCACCTCCGCCAGCGGCCATCGTGTGCACCCAACGGAGATTCGGATTGGCGTCGACCACACGGCGCAAGGCCGCCGCGTCCACGTCCGGGATGCCATACAAGGCATCCGCCCCGTCCAGCAATTCCTCGTACCGCCGCTGCTGCTCTTCGGTCCTGGTGAACGAGGGGTCGCCGTCGAAGTCGGCCGGGTGCCGCATCGGCGGCAGGACCTCGGGGTCGTAGCGCAGCTCGATCCGTGGTTCCCGCCCGCGGAGCAACTCGGGCACGTCTTGCGGTACTGGAGCGGCGATAGCGACGCGGAGGCGGTCCATATGTCGAAGTATGTCGGCACCGGTCTACGCTTCGCCGCAGTGCCAGCAACGAGAGGAGTACCACATGACCCACATGCCGTACGGCAACCGCCCGTTGCGGATCGGCGTCCAGCTGCAGCCCCAGCACGCGGACTATGCCGACTTGAGGCGTGCGGTCGACGCAGCTGAAGATGCGGGCGTGGACGTGATCTTCACCTGGGACCATTTCTTCCCGCTCACTGGCGATCCGCAGGGCAAGCACTTCGAGTGCTGGACCATGCTGGCTGCCTGGGCGGAGCAGACCCATCGCGTGGAGCTGAGCGCCCTGGTGACCTGCAACTCCTATCGCAACCCTGAGCTCCTCGCCGACATGGCGCGAACGATCGACCACATCAGCGATGGCCGGCTGATTCTCGGAATCGGAGCCGGGTGGTTTGAGAAGGACTACGACGAGTACGGCTACGAATTCGGCACCGCGGGCAGCCGGATCGCGGCGCTCGGTGAGGCTCTGCCGCGGATCAAGGCCCGGCTCGGCAAGCTGAATCCGCCGCCAACCAGGGAGGTCCCCATCCTGATCGGCGGTGGGGGCGAGCAGAAGACCCTCCGCCTGGTCGCAGAGCACGCAACCATTTGGCACGGCTTCGGCGACGTCGACACCTTGGCCCACAAGAACCGGGTGCTGGACGACTGGTGTGCCGAGCTAGGCCGCGACCCCGGTGAGATCGAACGGTCCACCGCGTCCAGAGAGGGCCCCGACAGTGTTGGCGACCCTCTGTTCGAGCTAGGGGAACGGCTGATCACCGTCAGCACAGACGGGCGTACCGGATTCGATCTTGGTCTCGTGCGAGACTGGCTGCAATTCCGCGACGAGCGAAACGGCGGACGGCTGTGACTGGTTGGACCGGGAACATCGAGGCGATCACCCTCGCCAACTCCACCTTTCGTACGGTCCTGTTCACCGGCTCGAACCTTCAGCTCACGGTGATGAGTCTGCAACCGGGAGAGGAGATCGGTCTCGAGATACATGATCATCGCGACCAGTTCCTCCGAGTGGAGGATGGCAGCGCGACGGTGACGCTCGGTCCCAGTCAGGACAAGATCGAAGAGACGTACCAGTTGGCCGACGACTGGGCAGTGATCGTGCCCGGCGGGACCTGGCACAACGTGATCAATACCGGTGATACGCCGCTTCGGCTCTACTCTCTGTACGCCCCGCCCGAGCACCCTGACGGAGTGGTCCATCGCACCAGAGCAGAGGCGAAGGTGGCCGAAGCTCAGCAGCACCACTCCTGAGACAACCCCGCCGGCGTTCAGCCGCGTCCTCTAGCTGACGGTCAGATTGTCGCCGTTCGCGGCCACATTCTTGGCGGCGAGTGGCGCCGTGGCGGGACCGCTGACCACCGAACCATCAGTGATCGAAAATTTGCTGCCGTGGCAGGTGCAGTTGATCGTCTGAACCACTTCCGCGACCGTGCACCCCTGGTGCGTGCACACCGATGTGAACGCCTTGAACTCACCGGACGCTGGCTGAGTAACCACAGCCTGCAGATCCGCGAAGATCTTGCCACCGCCCACCGGAATGTCGGCTTTGGCGATGGCGGAGCCGCCTGCTCCGCTCGCCGGGTCCGAGGCGCCGCCGGAACCGGCCGATGTCGCGGGTGCGGCGGGCTGGGCACCGTAATTAGTACAGGCTGACAGCCCACCGATCGCCAGCGCGGACAAACCTGTGTTTCTGATCAAGCGTCGGCGGGACAGCTCTCCGGCCCCATCGGTGAATGCAGAGTTCACTCTTCCTCCAGATAGCTCACGTCGTCAGGCCGTTGGTGCTGAAGAACCACAGGGCTGCGGTCATCCATAGGGCGGTCAAGCCGCTGAACACTGCTCCACCGAGCGCGGGCAGCGCCCAGCCCGGCGAGTCTTCTCGGGTCAAGATCAGCATCTTCGACACGAAGGCGCCGAAGAAGAAGCAGCCGAGGATCGAATGCACGAGGACCCGACCGCTGTAGCCCTGAAAACCCAGGGCGTACAAGCAGTGCACGGCCACCGGCACAGTCAATGCGACGGCGACCCGTCCGGACCAGCGGTGCACCGGAGCCACCCACCCTCCGGAAATCTTGATCCGGCCGTACAAGATCATCGCCGTGAAGATCTGCACCAGCCCGAACACGAAGGCCGCCGTGCTCAGCCACGCCTTGGCCGCGATTCCGCTGGAGAATCCCGCCAGGTTGATGGCCTGACCCGTGGGGTTGTGCAGCCGGCCATACACGCCGAAGCCGATCGCTACGGCGGAGCCGACGGCGAAGGCGACGATCAGCGGGCCGATTCGCGACGGTGTGTCAGGGACGCTGGCGGGACTTCCCTCCGTGCCCGCGGCCGGTATCGCGCTCATGCTCTGGCCTTCCTGGCTCGAGTCGCTGCCGGCTCGAGCCTTGCTGGAACCGCTGGTCTAGATGTTCTCGTCGCCCTCGACCGGCTTGGCGGTCACGTTCTCGCCGTTCACCTCGACATCAGGCTGCTCGGGGTCGAGCTTCGGCGCTGCGCTCGACATGCCGTCTTCGCTGGTTTCGATGCCCACCTGAGACCCGTCCAACAGCACGATCCAGCCGATGGTGTAGTTGGATCCGCGGGCCCGATAGAGCCCGGCCGGCCGCTTCGCCTCACCGATGGTGAAGTCAAGCTTCTCGTCGCCGACTTCGATCTCGCCGGCGATCTTCGATTCGTCCAACTTCGCTTCCAAGGTGTCGCCGTTCTTGGCGCGAAGCTTCAGCTCACCGCCTCGTGCAGTCCCCCGCATCCAGGACTCAACGTTGCGGCCGTCGCACACGTATGCCGCCGCCTTGTCCCCGAGCACGGCAACGGCAATCGCCGCACTGTCATCATCTGTGCGTCCGGCGTAGACCACCTTGTCAGGGAACTGATCACCTTCTGGTTCGGCTGTTGCCGTTTTACGAGGACTGGCAGTCGCCGACGCCTGTTCGGTGGCCGATGGGCTGGTGCTTTGGTCCGCGGAGCTCGGCGACGGAGAAGCCGACGAATACCCGGGGCCGGTGGCTTGGCGGGGTGCGCTGCTCGCGAGGTTGATCCCGAAGAAGAGAGCAAAGGCGACCAGCAAGCCAGCAAGGGTGACCAGCGGACTGCGGTGCGTCATTCATGGCTCCTCACTTCGGCGGCACAGCGTCAGAACAGCACACCAGGGTGTCCGTGGATACTCCATTATTGCGGTTAGCGGTCAGCGGCCTTCGGGCCTTGGTAGCAGCGTGTTCCTAACCGTGCGGCAGCCGCAGGCGGGAATCCTGAACGACCTTGATCAAGTCGCCGCGTGTGATACCCAGAGCGCGACCTCTCGTGCTATTCCGTGCCACGACCGTCACCACCTCGGTGCCATTCGGTGCGAATTGCACCTCCAGCCCCTCGGCGGCGTAGGTCGTCTCGGTGAGCGAGAAACGATTGCCATCCAAAAAGCGCTGAGAGATGCACCGCTGGCCCGTCAAATCGCCGCATCGGATGGCGAGTCTGCGGTCACTGGCGACTTGGACGTAGACCAGCGTCGCGCCCGGCCCGCGTGAGAACAGGTCGAACCCGAGAGCACCGCCGCGGCCGTCCCAGAAGCTGGGTGTCTCATAGATGGGCTCGCTGCCGTGTCCGACCCCGTCGAAGTAGCTTTTCTCGGGGTCCAGGTATGACGTCACGACGTCGGCCATTTGTGCACGCCACGTGCCCAGCACGTCGACCTGGCAGCCGTTGTCAGACATCGGGCACGGCGGCATCGGTCGTGGTTGGACCGGGATGGGTGTCGGCGGCGGAGCGGTGCTCACGTTCAGTGGCTCTCGTGGCGCCCAGATCACCACACCCACGAGAACCAGAACGGCAGCAATCGCCACTGCCAGTCTGCGGAACATGCGCTGCCGGATGAGTTGCTTGCCGTGGGCGATATCGACGTCGGCAGAGAAACCCTCCCGAAGGTCGTACGGGATGACTTCAGCCAGCTGCGCTGCCAGCACGTCATCGCGTGCTCGATCCCCGTCGGCGGCGACCAGCTTGTGCCGTGCGGATCTCGCGAGCTGCTGTACTTCACCAAGAGTCCTGTCGACCAGCGGCGGGATGCGCGGCAGCGGCACCTGAGCGGAGTGTTGCAGGATCAGCACCCGACGCTCGTCACGGTCGAGCGCCGCCAGGTCGGCCACGATGCCCATCGGTGACGCGGTCCCGGGCGTTGCTGCATCCACCAGCTCCACTCGAATCGGACGGTCCCAAGGAACATCGACCTGGCTCGGATGGGCATCGAGCACCCGGCGAAGGGTGATGTCCAGCGGATCGTCCTCGACCGGCCAATCGTCATAAAGTCTGGCCATTGTCACGTCGACGATGGTTCGTGCTAGGCCGAGGTTGCCGTACATCAGAAAGGCGATGCCCTGCAGCATCGGACGCCGCGCCGCGACGAACGTCGCGAAGTTGACCTCATCGGTACGCGTGGGCATCGGTGCTCCTCCTCGTGAGGATAGTTCGTTGCCGATGGCGTTGTTGGTTGCGAACCACACGCGGCTTGTTGCGCCACACTGCCAGGAATGATCTTGACCAGGAGGCAGTATGGGAGCGTGAAGGAGTTCGACCGATACGTGGCGATCGGTGATTCGAGCACAGAAGGGCTCGAGGACCCCGACGGCCAGGGCAGCTACCGCGGCTGGGCGGATCGGCTCGCCGAACACATTGCTGACGCCCAAGAGTCACCGCTGGAGTACGCCAACCTGGCCATTCGAGGTATGCGGTTGCATGAGATCCGGACGACGCAGTTCGACGCCGCTCTTGCGCTCGAGCCGGATCTGATGACCATCTTCGGCGGCGTCAACGACGCGCTCTCCGTCCGCTGCGACTTCGCCGCAATGCGGTTGGATCTGGTCGCGATGTTCAGCGAGGCGCGGGAACGCGGCATCACGGTGCTGACCTTCACCATGGTCGATCCCACCAAGATCAACCCGTTGGGCCGACAGTTCCGCGGCCGAGTCTTTGTCTTGAACGACATGATTCGCGAAATCGCCGCTTGCTTCGGCGTGCTGGTCATGGACTTCCAGTCCTATCCGATCGCGGCGGACCGGCGCCTGTGGTTCGAGGACCGGTTGCACGGGAACGCGCTGGGCCACCAGCTGATGGCCGCGGCTTTGGCCTGGCGGCTCGGGCTCGACGGTTTCGACGAGTCGTGGGCGGATGCGCTTCCGTCCGAGCCGACGCGGCCCCGGGGGGCACGGGAGCAGATCACCGGTGACATCGATTGGGCGGTTCGTTATTTCGCACCTTGGGTGGGCAAGGGTCTGCGACGTGTCCCGCACGGTTTCGGCGTCGAGCGGAAACGGCCCCGGCCGACGGTGATGCCGAAGAGGGAATCGTCCAGGACCGAGTAGCCGGCTCATGCCACGCGGGCACTCGGATCTAGCGAGCCGCTACCGAATCTCGTAGGCGCGCGCGAATCTCCGGTAGCGGCTGCCAGGTTCTGTAGCGGCTGTGGCTGGAGTCAGGCGAAGAGAGCCTGTCCGACGAACTGGCCCTGCGCCACACCCGGGGGGACGGCGAACAGCGCCGAACCCGTGTGCTGCAGATACTCGCTCATGGCGTCGCCGCGTCCGATTCTGGTTTGCATCGGTATGAAGTGCGTGCGCGGGTCACGCACAAAGGCCAGGAAGAAGAGTCCGGCGTCCATCCGGCCGAGCCCGTTGCTGCCGTCCACGAAGTTGTAGCCTCGGCGCAGCATCTTGACCCCGCCGTTGTTGTCCGAGTGCACCATCCGTACGTGAGCGTCGGTGGCGACCAGCGGCTCGTCGCCTCGACCCTTCATCGCGAAGTCCGGCTGGTCGAATTCGTGGCCGCCCGACAGCGGCGCACCCTCGGCTTTGGTCCGGCCGATCACCCGCTCCTGCTCGCGCAGCGGTTGCCGGTCCCAGATCTCGATGGTCATGTTGATCCGTCGGGCCACCAGGTACGAGCCGCCGGCAAGCCAGCCGGCCTTGGTGTCCGCTCCGGACGGCACCCAGACGTGCTCGTCGATCGTGGCGGGTTCCTCGGCCTTGAGGTTCATCGTCCCGTCCTTGAAGCCGAACAGGTTCCGCGGTGTGGCCTGCGACGTCGAGGTCGAGGACGTACGGCCGAAGCCCAGCTGCGACCAGCGGATGGCCGCTCGCCCGAAGGCTATTCGAGCCAGGTTGCGAACGGCGTGTACCGCCACCTGCGGGTCGTCGGAGCAGGCCTGGATACAGAGGTCCCCATCAGACTTGTCGGGGTCGAGGTTGTCACCGGGGAAATGCGGCAGGCGCTCCAAGGCGGTCGGCTGCCGATCCGAGATGCCGAACCGGTCCTTGCCGGCCTTGCGGAACAGTGACGGCCCGAAACCGAAGGTGAGAGTCAGCCCCGATGGCGGCAGTCCGATCGCCTCGCCGGTGTCGTCGGGCGGTGCGCCGTACGGCCCAGACGTCGGGCCCAATTCGCCGGCACCAAGTCCCTGGCTCATCCGGGCAGCGGCCAGCGTCCAGTCCTTCAGGAGCTGAATCAGGTCCTGTCGGGAATCGGTTGTGACGTCGAATACGGCGAAGTGCAACCGGTCTTGAACGGGAGTGACGATGCCCGCCTGGTGCGTCCCGTAGAACGGGTAGGTCTTAGGGCCCAGTATGGTCGCGTCCGCAGGGCTATTGTCCGCCGAATCGAGAACCCGGGCACCCATCGCTCCGGCGGCGACCCCGGCCAATCCGGCCCCCGCCGCCCCGAGAAGGCCACGTCGCGAAAAGCCTCCGACTCGGCGCGTGGTCGCTGCACCCGGCTCAGCGGGCACCGACGACTCGGCGGGCTCACCCGGCAGCTCGGACTCCTGCCGTGGCTCGGCCGGCTCGGTCGGGCGATCGTGCAGATCTTGGAGGGACATGTGACCGACCTCAGATCACCGCTGCGGCGAGCTTGGAGATGGGCTCAGCCAGGGCGTTGACGGCGTCTGACAACTCCTTGACCTCTGCCTTGCTCAACTTGTCGTAGGTGACGAAGCCGTCGCCCACGCGATATTGGTCCAACAGGGTCTGGAGATCGGAGAACCTGGTCTGGATCTCCGAATCAAGCGCTGGATTCTTCTTCTGCAGCAGCGGCCGCAAGCCATCGAAGCCGACCCGCGCCCCGTCGACGTTGGCCTGGAAGTCCCACAGGTCAGTGCGCGACCAGTACTCCTCTTCGCCGGTCACCTTGCCCGTCGCCACCTCGTCCAGCAGCCCGCGGGAGCCGTTGGCGATCTGGTCAATGGTGTAAGTGAGGTCCTCAACCCTTTCCTGGAGGATGGTGGTGTTGCGCATCAGGTCGTCCGCGTATGTCGCGCGCTGTGCATCGGTCAACGGCTCGTAGCCCTTGGCGCGGGCCGGCCACAGGTCTTTCTCCAGACGATGCCAACCCGTCCACTTCTGGCCGGGCTCCAAGTCGGCCTCGCGGAGATCAATTTTGGGATCCAGGTCACCGAAGGACTCGGCAACCGTCTCGATGCGCTCCCAATGCACCCGAGCCCTTGGGTACAGCTGCCGAGCCTCGTCGTCCCGGCCGCTCTTGTACGCCGCGACGAACTGCTCCGTCTTCGTGACCAGCTGATCGGTCTGGTCGTCGACGTAGGCGGCGTAGCTGGCCGTGGCCTGCTGTGCTGCCTCGTCGTCGCTGGTCACGCTGGTGTCCGCACCGGACTCTTCGACGGTGAAGGGACTGCGGATGCCGTCGCCCGCCATGCCCGGCTTGCAGGCCGTGATGTACGTGCCCGGTCCGGCGGTGAGGACCAGGTCACGAGAGAGTCCCGGGCCGATGTTCTCGACCTCGCCAACGATCCGCAGCCCGTCCTCGGCCAGCAGATAGAACTCATTGATCTTGCTGCCGCCGTTGGTGACGGTGAATTGCAGCCGACCCGAGGGAGCGGTTTGCCTCGCCACCTCACACGTCGTATCGGTTGCCCGGACGGCGATCGGCCCGCCGTCGGATTGATCGATGGCCTGAGTGGGATTCTCCGTGCAGGCCGCCAGCAGAGGCAGGCCCAAGACGCAGGCCGCCGCGCCGGCCAACTTGCTGGCCGGCAGCAGAGCGCTTCTCACGAACGGCCTCCTGCGGAGCTTGCAGCGACCTTCGTCGGCGCTGGCGATTGCGCCGACGGCCGCTGCCGGACCCGGAGCAGGAACAGCGTCATGGTGGGAATCGCGTACGCCAGCCAGACGACGGCCTCGAGCACGGTGGTCGCTGGGGAGAAGTTGAACACGCCCTTCAGCACGGTGCCGTACCAGGAGGTGGGCGGAACGGCGGCGGAGACGTCGAACGCCAGGTTGTTCAGACCAGGAAGGACGCCGGCCTCCTGCAGGTCGTGCACACCGTACGCCAGGACGCCAGCGGCTACCAAGATCAAAAAGGCACCTGTCCAGGTGAAGAAGCGGGTCAAGTTGATCTTGAGTGCGCCACGGTAGATCCCGTAGCCGAGGCCGACGGCCACCAAGATACCCAACGCAGCGCCCAGCAGCGGGCTGACGCCGGTGGCCGTACCACGGGTCGCAGCCTGAGTTGCGGCCCACAAGAAAAGGGCGGTCTCCAGACCTTCTCGTCCGACCGCCAGCATTGCGACAACGACTAGAGACCAGGGGCGCTCGTCTGACGCCCGATCGATCTGGGACCGCAAGTGGCCCGACATCGACCGTGCCGCCCTCGCCATCCAGAAGATCATCCAGGTGACGAAGATGACCGCAATGATCGACAAGATCCCGCCGATCAGTTCCTGGGCTGCAAAGGTAAGACCACGCGGGCCGAAGGTCAGGATTGCGCCAAAAGCCAGGGAGACCGCCACGGCGATCGCGACTCCCAACCAGATGCGGGGCAGGAATTGCGACCGGCCGGACTTCACCAGGTAGGCGACGAGGATGCTGACGATGAGCGCAGCCTCCAAGCCTTCGCGCAGGCCAATCAGGAAGTTCGCGAACATCTCTCCTCGATCCCCGGCGTGCTGCGGAAGGCTGAGCGGCTACCTCAGTTGGTGAGGATTACCTAACTTAAGTCAGGTTCGCCTATGTCGCAAGCGGGGTGGCGAACCGCCAGCCGACGAATGACTCGAAGCGGCTTAGCGGACCTGCAACGACCGGCGGGTCGCCAGCTCGGTTTTGGCGTACTGGCCGATCTGATGCGTCGCGATGGCGTCGACCGCAGCCGCGATTCCGCCGCCGACCAGCGGGATCCGCTTCGTGAATAGCAATGCCATGCTCTTGCCGCTGAGCCGGCCAGCCAGATCGGAGACCACCTTCTCCGCGACCACGCGATCGAGCGCCGGGTCGAAGACGGGTGCGGTGGCCACCGCCATGGGGGAGGTCGGGAACTTGCCCAAGGCAATGTGCCTGGCAATCTCCTCGCCACCCATGAGGCACATGACCAGCGCTGTACGGACGCGATTGTCGGCCAGGTCGTAACCGCGCAGGTGGGCGATGGCAGCAATCATCCTGATCTGGACGATCGCCACGCCGGCCATATTGGCAGGAATCGCTACTGGCAAGGCGGCTACACCGCCGACGTTCGTGACGAAGCCTTGAGCCGAGGCCAGCCGGATATGGGTGTCGATGAGCGACTCGATCGCGTCATCGACCGACCCACCATGGCGCTGCAGGTGGCGGCCGGCAGCGGTCTTGGCGCTGGGCAGTGCCCCTCGACCATCGATGGCGATCTCGAGGACCCGGCGGAACGCGCCGCCCGCCGCTTGTGGCGCTACCCGTGCCGCGACCGGCCCGATATTGCGGGCGATGATCCTTCCTACGCCCTCTGCGCTCGGCATGCACCCTCCACCGAAT
>DASQUD010000249.1:0-5791 GCA_035641455.1 Propionibacteriaceae bacterium
TTTGGCGGCGTTCAGGTGCGTGCATCGCAAGGCCGACGAGGGAGGGCTGCCGAGTCGCAACGCGACCGAGGAGAACGCCGCGAGGTGCGTGCCTGGGCGTCGTGAAACGGTAAGAGACTTGGCCGACACGCCATTAGCTGGCGACGGCGTCGGCGACGACGCAGGCGATGTTGTCGGGTGCCCCGTGCTGGTAGGCGAGATCGATCAGCTGCCGGGCAACCTGTTCCGGCCCGGCTGCTTCACTCAGTGCCGCGTGCAGCGCACCGCGGTTGACGACGGCGGACAGTCCGTCGGTGCAGAGCAGGTAGCGATCGCCGACCAGGGCGGTGCGGAGCGCCAGATCCGCCTCGACCTGTCCGGCGCCGGCGCCGATGGCGCGCACCAGCAGCGCCCGCTCTGGATGGGAGGCGGCCTCGTCGGGCGTGAGCTTGCCCTGATCCACCAGCGACTGGACGTAGCTGTGGTCTTGGGTCAGCTGGCTCAGCGCGCCGCCGCGCAGCAGATACGCCCGACTGTCGCCGATGTGCACCAGTGCGGCCTGGGAGCCGGACCACAGCATCGCCGTCAGGGTGGTGATCGGTTGGTGACCGTCTTCGGCGAGCTTGCGCACCGTGCGATCAGCATCGGCGATCGCCTGGGCCAGCATGCTGAGCAGCTCGTCGGCGGAGGCGGCGGACCGCTCCAACGGCTTGAGGGCGTCGATGGCGGCGGCGCTGGCCTCGGCACCGCCCGGTCCTTGTCCGCCGTCGACGACGGCCAACAGCCGCTCACTCGCGTAGGCCGCGTCCTCGTTACTGCGCCGTACCGCGCCGATGTCGCAGCGAGCGGCGACCCGCAGGGTGAGACCGAGGTTCGTTTCTGGCATGGTGGTGGCCCTTTCGGAGAGATGGTCGACGAGGAAGGCGGCGACGCGTCCGCGCGCCGCCGTGTCGGCGGTGACCTGCTGCCAGAACGCGCTGATCGCCTCGGCGGGCTCGAGGCCACACACAGCGCGGATGTCGGCCAGCGGCATACCGATGCGACGCAGCCGGGCGATCAGCTGGGCACGTTCCAGCTGGGCCGGGTCGTAGAGCCGGTACCCCGACTCGGGATCCACCGCGGCCGGTGGCAACACGCCCAGCTCGTCGTACAGACGTAGCGCCTTCGGGGACAGTCCCGCCGCCCTCGCGAACGCCCCGATCGTGAGCAGCCCCACGTCGACATCCTCCTCGTACCGGTCACGCAACCGGCACAGACGAGACTGCGGCTTCCCCAAGGGTCAAGGTCAAGCACGATCGGCCCAACCGTCGTAACGGTTCGAAGCATGAGTTGGGTGGCTCGCGAGTCTGGGACGTCCGTCCCGCGCCGGGCGACTCGTTCTGTTCCTAGCCTGGGCTGATGATCGACGTCCCGCTCAGCTTCCGGCTCATGCCCCGATGGTGGTCTGAGGGTCATGGATGGGTCGATGCTCTCCCTCGCTTGGTGGCGGAGCAGCTGAAGGCGTGGCATCTGTCAGTCGATGGTGTCGTTCGACACGGATCGAATGCGCTGGTCGTGCCGGTGCGACGGAATTCTCAGCCGCTCGTGCTGAAGCTGACCCCGGCTGACGATCGGATCCGCGCCGAACTGGCTGCGCTGGAGTTCTGGGCTGGGCGGGGGACCGTGCTGGTGCTGGACGCGGACGTGGAGAAGGGAGTCCTCCTGCTCGAGCGACTGGACGCGGAACGGTCGGCGGACGCGCTTCCTCTCGCCGAGGCGGTGCCCATAGTGGCCCGCATGATGCGGCGGCTCGCTGTGCCTGCCCCCGCTGCAACGACCTCGACCGGAGCGGTCTGTGCGGACCGGGGACGACAGCTTCGCAACGATTGGGAGCGGCTAGCCCGGCCGTTCCCAGAGGTGCTGCTGACGCTGGCTGAGGACGCAGCGGACCGGCTGAGTCGCACCGATTCCGAACTCGCGGTCAACGCTGACCTCCACTTCGACCAGGTGCTACGAGGGAGCCGGGAGCGATGGCTGTGTGTCGACCCGCTGCTGTTGCGTGGCGACATCGAGTACGACCTGGCGCGGATCCTGTGGAGCCGGCTCGATGAAATGGTCGACGACGCAGAAATCCGACGCCATTTCCGCGCTGCGACGATCGCCGCAGACCTCGACCACGCCCGAGCGAAGCAGTGGGTGATCTTCCGGACGATGGACTACTGGCTCTGGGGTCTGAGCCATCAGCTGACCGAGGACCCGCAACGATGCCGACGCCTCGCCGGCGCCATCTGCCCTTAACGGCAAGGGCAGTACCTCCCCGAGGCACGACAGCAACCGCAGGCGGCCTCGCTCGGCCATGTGGCCGCCGGTGTCGGTCGGTCAGCGGCGCCGCGCCGCCGCACTGCAGAGATCTTCCTCTGGATGGCAGGACCTACGGTCGGGGTGTGGATGAGGTCGGCCTCGACGCGCGCGTTGTGGGCGGCCCTCTGCTTGTCGCGGAGATCGCGAAGCTGTTCGACCTGGGCCGAGTGAAGGGCTGGCGCGACCTCGGAGGCAGTCGGTCGACCAACCTGTTGGTGGCGACCGCCACACGCGGGAGCTTCGTCGCCCGGGTTCATCGAAGGTCGACGTCTTGGAATCGGTTGTGCGGGGAACAGGCAGCCCGCAGGGTGTTGGCTGTTGCGGGAGTCCCGACCGTGGTTCCGCTTGCCGACCGCACAGGTGCCACCGTCCAACACCTCGGCTGCGGCCACCTGGTCGAGCTGGAACGGTATGTGCCATCGACGGCCACGATGAATACCCCCGAGCTGATGCGTCTCGGCTTCACCCAGCTGGCTCGCGTTCACGACGTGCTTCGGTCAGCAGAGCTGCCCGGGGACGCGCAGCAAGCTCGATGGGCGAATCACATCGGCGCCGGCGAGGCGGCGGAGGCCACCAGGCGCGGCGCTGAACGAATCCGGCAGTGGGCGGACAGAGACCTTGGTTGGTTCGCCGACGCTGTCACACTCCACATAGACGAGGTTGCTAGAGCAGAACAGGAGTACCAGGGGGATCGGCTGGTCCAGATTGTCCATGGCGACTTCTGGGACAACAACGTGCTGATCCGTGAAGACCGGGTTGCTGCGGTGCTGGACTTCGGCTTCATGGCCGAACATGCACGAGTAGACGATCTCGCGCTTCCGTTCTGGTTCCACCTCCTCGAGCCTGGCCGCCATCTCCCAACCTCGGATGACGTTGACCTGCTGCGTGACCTGGTCCGGACGTACGACCAGGCAGCCGAGGTACCGTTGTCGGCGGCAGAACGAGCCTCACTCCCGTTGGCGATAGGCCGCCAACCCGCCTGGTCGATAGGCGGATGGATCCTCAGACTGGGCGAGGCTGACGCTGTGCGCCATGCCCACGAGGCAGCAGCCGAGCTGCCCGTGGCTCTGTCGGTGATGCGCCACCTCGAAGCCTGGCAGCACGCACTGAGATAGCTCGACCGACCGCTCGAGAGGTCCAGCACCGGTGTGCCGTCTGTTGCCTGGTGGCATCATCGCGAGCGTGCAGCGGGTTGTGGTTCTCGGCCGCGGTGGCGCTGGAAAGTCGACCGCTGCTGTGCAGCTCGGTCAGATCACAGGTCTACCGGTGATCGAACTCGACAAGCATTTCTGGTCATCGGACCTGAGTCCGTTGTCCGGGGAGGAGTGGGCACGAGTCACCAACGCCCTTGCTGCTCGACCGGCCTGGGTGATGGACGGCGATCTCGGTCCCTACGATGTGCTCGCCCCACGGCTGCGTCGGGCGGATACCGTCCTGATCCTG
The DNA here is from genome assembly GCA_035641455.1 of Propionibacteriaceae bacterium. Classification (GTDB taxonomy): domain Bacteria; phylum Actinomycetota; class Actinomycetes; order Propionibacteriales; family Propionibacteriaceae; genus Microlunatus. Next base: position 3,763 of record DASQUD010000249.1, read on the forward strand.
GACTACGGCCTGCTTCGATGCGTCTGGCGAGCGCATAGACGCTCCCGTGAGGAAGCCGACTTCTGGCGGTGGGTGTTGACCTGGCGTCGCCGCAGCCGGCCAGTCCTGCTCCGGGCGATCGCCGAGTACGCTCCGACCGCCACCTGCCACATCGTCAAGAAGCCGAAGGATCTCACGTCGTGGTTCTCTCAGGTGCGATGAGCCTCAGACCGCCCCATCCGTAGCGAGCGGTCCGCCGTCGAAGTGGCCTTGGCGCATGCGACGCGCATGGTCGGTGACGCGGGACACAAGGGTCCCGCGATAGCGGTAGCCGAGGAACTCGCCAACTTCGACCATCGCGAACAACGCCTCCCAGTTCGCCTCGACACCCGGACCCGCGAACGTGGACTCCAATTCTCGCCAGGTGTCGGCCGAGACACGCTTCTTCAGGCCGCGCCCGAGTACGCCCGTTGTCAGCGACCAGTCGTGGTCGCACTGGATTCGCCATTCCAGCATCGGCAGCAGGTAGTTGAAGCGCATGTCGAAGTCGAGCACCCACTTGGCCGGCAGCAGCTCGTCGCGCAGCAGGCTCTTGGCCACGTACGGAACCCCGATGAGGAAGTCGGTGATGAGCCGTTGATACGTCACGTCATCGGGCCGGTGGGGCACATATGCCGTGTAGGTGGGAGCCGACAGGTCCACGGTGAGACCGTCCTTGTCGAGCAGGACCTGGTGGCCGGCGTCCAGCTCGGCGTAGGGCTCGGCCCGTGAGGTGGCGTCGGTGAACTGCTGCGCTGACCACAGCGTGAAGTCGATCTTGAGGCCGTTTGTGTACTGGGTGACGCTGCTGACCGATTCCGCGCCCGTCGCTGGGTTCGTCGCGACCGGGTCCCAGTAGGCGATAAGCACCTCACCGAAGTCGGCCTGCCATCGGGTGTCCTCCACCATCGGCCGGACGTCACGAACGATGGCGATCACGTCGTAGTCCGAGTAGGCGTCCAAGCGCGCGTGCGGGATGGCTCGCGTGCTGGTGAGAATCAGGGCGCGCACGTCGTCCCGAGCCTCTGCCCAGCGCGTCAGCCGCTCGATCGTGACGTCGACGTTCACGGCAACTATCTTGATGGGCAGGCGAACTGGAGTCGGTCGCGCCACTCACCGCGGGTGTACACGTGGTGGTGCAGATGGCCCACCTGATGCATGCCGATCTTCTTGAGAACGGCGGCGGATGCGGCGTTGTCCGGGTCGCATGTAGCCGAGATGGAGCGCAGCCTCAGCTCGTCGAAGCCGTATCGCAGCATTCCGGCGGCCGCTTCGGTGGCGTAGCCCTGCCCCCAGCTACGGCGGCCGAGGACGTAGCCGAGCACGCCGCAACCATCCTCCCGGCTGGTGATCTGGAGCTCGACTGATCCGATCAGCTCGTTCAGGTCCCGGCGGACGATGGCCAACGCAAAGCGGGTTCGAGGAACATGCGAGGCGCTTGACTGGGAGGGGTTCACAGGGGCGTACGGCGACCTCTGGCTGACCGCTGCGCGACCGGATCCCCAATACCCGGTCGGTGGCCCGGGCGCTGTCCGCTCTGGGTGATCCCGCTGCCGATCCTCGCCGGTGCGATCTGGCTCGGCGGCATGACGGCGGGTGAGGCTGGACACCCTGACGCGGTCGCCGGCGGACCTGGGAGCCGGCTCGCGGGCTCGGTGACGACGTCGATGAGGCGGCCCTGCTAGTCCGGACAGTGGCCGGCCAATGAGTGGAGCGGACGACGGGATCGAACCGCATCCTCAGCTTGAGAACACATGCGCCCGGCCACCGATGGGCCGATCCAAGTGCTGCGCATTCCGCTGGAAACCGCTAAGTACCGCTGACGACCTCGCGTGGGGCCCCGGTTGTGGCCCGATGTGACCTACGCGTTACGAACGTTGATGGTGGACGCCGGTGTCGTCCAGGCTTGAGCTGGCCCGACTGACCGTGGCTGGCGACGGTCACTGGTGGACGAGCCGGGCCACGCCCGGGGCCGCATGGCGAAACTGCGAGTGCTCCACCTTGACTTCCG
>DASQUD010000250.1:0-85993 GCA_035641455.1 Propionibacteriaceae bacterium
TGAAGTCCTGCATGATGACCCGGGCCGGCGTGAACTGGATCTCCTCGCTCGGGTCTGCCGTCGGATCCCACGATCCGAGCGTGCGAATGTGGTCGGCGGTGATGTTCGCGCCGTCCTCGGTACGCAGGAGATTCTCGAGCAAGATCTTCAGGCTGTACGGCAGCTCGTCGGATCCCGCCACAGCGTCCAGCCGGAATATCTGGTACGTGTCCGAGCCAACACGCAGCGCTTGTTTGGCATCGAAGCTGTTGACGCTCATGAGCACTCCCGTCGATGTCAACCATTTATCTTGACGTCAAGATATCATGGGGATTGCCGAACTGGCGGCCTCTAATCTCGCACCCTAGCGCCCGCCCGCGCCAGCGTTCCCGGCACCCGCGCGGGGTTCGATGTGGCTAGGCAATCCCTGTACGCACTTGAATCCTTTGGCTGGGCAGCCGCCGGTGACTCTGTCTGGCGCGGCGTAAGGTCTAGCCGCTACGCAGGTAGCGACGGGCGTTCTCACTGGCCGTCTCCCGCTCGAGCCGCTGCTCCGCCTTGCTTGAGGACTTCAGGAGGTACGGCACAGAGGTCACCATGACCCCAGGGGTGAACAGAAGTCGGCCCTTCAAACGGAGCGCGCTCTGATTGTGCAGGATCTGCTCCCACCAGCGTCCGACTACATACTCTGGGATGTAGACGGTGACGACGTCGCGCGGGCTCTCGGTGCGGATGTTCCTCACGTAATCGATGATCGGGTTGGTCACCTCCCGGTAAGGGGAGGCCACCACCTTCAGCGGGACATCGATATCCGCGGCCTCCCAGGCCTGCACCAATCGTTCGGTCTCCGCCGGGTCGACGTCGACGGTCAGCGCCTCGAGCGCGCTTGGCCGAGCCGCCTTCGCGAAGGCCAATGCTCGCAGCGTCGGCTTGTGCACCTTGCTCACCAGAACCACCGCCCGAACCCGACTCGGCAACGTCCGGTCCTCGCCCTCGACCAGAGCGGTTTCCTCGGCCACCCGGCGGTAGTGCCGCCGGATGGCTTTCATCATCACGAACAGCACCGCCATGGCGATGATCGCGATGTAGGCGCCCTGCAGGAACTTCGACAGCAGCACGATGATCAGAACGGTGCCGGTCATGGTGAGACCGATCGCGTTGATCACCCGCGAGCGCTTCATCCTGCTCCGCAGCGCCGGTTTGGTCTCGGTCTGCAGGTGACGAGTCCAGTGCCGCAGCATGCCGGTCTGGCTGACGGTGAACGACACGAACACCCCCACCACGTAGAGCTGGATCAGCGAGGTCACGTCCGCCCCGAAAGCCACGATCAACACAATGGCCAGCGCCGCCAGCACCACGATGCCGTTGCTGTACGCCAGCCGGTCGCCCCGCGTGTGCAACTGGCGAGGCAGGAAGCCGTCCCGGGCGAGGATGGAGCCCAGCACCGGGAAGCCGTTGAACGCGGTGTTGGCGGCGAGAAACAAGATCACAAAGGTCGCCGCGATGACGAAGTAGAAACCGGGCCGAAAGCCGTCGAAGACGACATCGGCGATCTGGGCGATGCCGGTCTTCTCGATCACATCGACGCGTTCGCCGTTCAAGGTGTAGAAGGAGTGTCCGTGGTCAATCAGCCGGACATGCGTCAGGTGGGCGAGCACGACGACACCGATCAGCATCGTCACGGCGACACTGCCGAGCAGCAGCAGCGTGGTCGCCGCGTTCTTGCTCTTCGGCTTGCGGAAGGCCGGTACGCCGTTGGAGATCGCCTCCACGCCAGTGAGGGCCGCGCATCCGGAGGAGAACGTACGCGCCAGCAACGCCACCATCGCCAATCCCGTGAACGCGGCATACTGCGGGTCGGGCTCGATACCGTACTGTGCCGACTCCGCGATCAGCGGCTCACCCATCACCAGGATCCGGAACAGCCCGTAGGCCACCATGATCAAAACGCCGAACATGAAGCAGTACGTCGGCACGGCGAACAATGCCCCGGATTCTCGTACTCCACGCAGGTTGAGTGCCATCAGAACGATCACGGCAATCGAGGCAGCAGTGGCCTCGTGGCCGTCCAGAAAATGCAGGATCGGCACCGACTTGGCGTTCTGGACGCCTGAGGAGATGGACACCGCCACGGTCAGCACGTAATCGACCAGCAGCGCGGCAGCGACGGTGAGACCCGCGTTCGGCCCCAGGTTAACCGTGGCCACTTCGTAGTCGCCGCCGCCAGAGGGATAGGCGTGTACGTTCTGCCGGTAGGAGGCGACGACGACCAACATCACGACCGCGACGAGGATGGCAATCTTCCACGAGAACGCGTAGGCGGCGAGCCCGGCCAGCGACAACGTCAAGAAGATCTCGTCCGGTGCGTACGCGACGGAGGACAGCGCGTCAGAGGCGAAGACCGGGAGCGCGATGCGTTTCGGCAGCAGCGTCTCGCCGAGTTGAGTGCTCCGAAGCTTGCGGCCGAGCAGCAGCCGCTTGCCCGCATCGGAGAGATTCACCACGAATCGCCATGCTATTACCAGGGCAGAGCCGCTCCCGCGGCCGCGACACTAGACTCGCTGCTGTGCACATCGTGATCATGGGCTGCGGTCGGGTGGGATCCAGCCTGGCTCGAAGTCTGGAGAAACGAGGACACACAGTCGCCGTAATCGACCTGGTGCCGGATGCCTTTCGCCGCTTGGGACCAGACTTCGCTGGCAAGACGGTCAGGGGCGTCGGTTTCGATCGCGAAGTGCTGATGGAGGCTGGCATCACCGATGCCGACGGCTTCGCTGCGGTCTCCAGCGGCGACAACTCCAACATCTTGTCTGCCCGAGTGGTGCGCGAAACTTTCTCTGTTGACAACGTGGTAGCCAGGATTTACGACCCTGGCCGCGCAGAGGTGTACGAACGGTTGGGCATCCCTACGGTGGCAACGGTCCGCTGGACATCCGACCAGATGCTGCGTCGGTTGCTGCCCGCCGGCTCAGAACCTCAGTGGCGTGATCCGTCAGGATCGGTCCGGCTGATGGAGGTCCACGTCGACCGCTCCTGGGTCGGTCGCACAGTCGAGCAGATCGAAACCGCGACCGGTGCTCGGGTGCCGTTCGTCTTCCGGCTGGGCGCCGGGATCGTCCCCAAATCCAGCACTCTGTTCCAGGACGGCGACCTCCTGTACGCGGCCATCGCCGACGCGCAGCTCGCCGATGTCGAGACCACGCTGGGCCAACCTCCGAAGGGAGGGTGAGCGATGCGTGTGGCCATCGCCGGGGCGGGCAACGTGGGCCGCTCGATAGCCGCTGAGCTGGTGGAGAACGGGCACGACATCTTGCTCATTGACCGGGATCCGCACGCGATCAAGGCCGAGTCGCTGCCGGCGGCCGAGTGGTTACTGGCCGACGCATGTGAACTCTCCTCCCTCGAGGAAGCCGGCATCGATACCTGCGATGTGGCAATCGCCGCCACGGGCGACGACAAGGCGAACCTCGTCGTCTCATTGCTCTGCAAGACTGAGTTCGGCGTGCCGCGCACAGTCGCGCGGGTTAACCATCCCAAGAACGAGTGGATGTTCAACGAGGTATGGGGGGTCGACGTCGCGGTATCGACGCCCCGGCTGATGTGCGCCCTGGTCGAGGAAGCCGTCACCGTCGGCGACCTGGTTCGACTTCTCACCTTCCACGAGGGCGAAACCAGCCTCGTGGAAATGACCCTGCCCGGGGACAGCCCCTGCGTGGGTGCGCGGATCGGTGATCTGGACTGGCCCGGTGACGTTGTTCTGGTCGCCGTCATACGTGACGGTCACGCCCGCCCCCCGGACAACGACGGCTCCCTGGAAGCCGCCGACGAGTTGCTGTTCGTGTCGGCCCAAGACACCGAACGGGAGCTGGCACAGATGCTGGCCCCTCGGGACCCATCGCTCGCGGTGGCGAAGGTGGCCGCGCCTCGGGTACCCGCCCGATACTGATGGACGGCTTAGGCAGGCGCTGGGTCGTCGGCTTGGTGCGCCAGCCCCGAGTCCTCGATAGGGGTTCTGCCCTTGGACAGCAGCAAGCCGATCACGAACAACGCCGCGAGCAGTAGGGGCCAACCAAGAACCACCTTGGCCACTCCGAGCAGCACCACCTGCCCGGCGAGGAACAGCGGCAGCTGGACGACGAACCTTGTGATGTAGGGGACAGCGAGCACGGCTGTCAGTTTGGTGGTCATTCTGACCAAGCCCCGATCCTTAGCCCACCCCGTCGGCTCACCGATCGCCGCACCAAGGATGAACCCGACCAAGGGCCACCGAATCGCGATGGTGAAGAGCGATAACAGCGCGAGGGCGCCGTTGTAGAGAATGCCGGGCAAGAAGACATCTTCAGCGCGGCCAGTTCGGGTAGCCACAAACGCGGCGATGGCGGTCGGGACGATCGCTGCGGCCACGAATCGCAGCGACTGACGCTGCATCAGCCGAACGACTGCGGCAATCAATGCGGTACCCACCGCAGCGATCAGGGCCGGATACAGCTCGCGCCCGATCAGCCAGGCAATCGTGAAGGCTATGAACGGCAGCGTCGATTCGATCATCCCTCGAGCGCCGCCGAGGGACGCCGACAGCTGGTAGCGAACGAACTCTTCGACGTAGGTGAAGGAACCGGGGTCCGCTCTGGTCATGCCGTCACGGACGGGAGGGTCCGATGTTGACGAGGGGTGGTCGCTCACGAAGGTGCCGGCGCAGCCAGCAGCTCATACCGCGGGTTGTAGATCAACCGCCGGCCCTCGTGGCAGCTGATCCGGCCGGAGACCTTCAGCGAGCGTCCCGGGTCGATGCCGGGGATCTGCCGTCGACCCAGCCAGACCAGGGTGACCGCACCCGATCCGTCCCGAAGTTCGACTTCGAGCGCCGGATGCCCCCCACGCGGATGAATTGTCACCGTGGACACTTGCCCGGTCAGTTCGACCTGCTGACGGTCCTCGCAGGTGCGAATCGGTACGGCGCCCGTCTCTCGCACGTTTTGTTGGAGCTCTTCGGACTCCAGTTCAGCGTTCGAGGACGCCAAGCGGCGCAGGGCCCGCTGGAACATGTTCTCTTTAGCCATCTGACCTCACTCCGAGTCCAAGCATCCCACCGCCATCAATCAAGATCCAGCGTCCGAGGACGTCAGTCCCGTCGGCAGGTGCAGCGGCAATAACTCACCTGGCGCCATCGGCTCGTCACCACGGCGGACGACCACGTGCCGGAACGCGGTGAGCAGTTCCGCGACCGGAGAGTCGATTCCGTCCTCAAGAGCAGCCTGGCCGTAGACGATCCCCCGCAGTAGCCAGCGAGGACCCTCGACCACCCACATCCGCGAGGGCTGGTAGCCCTGCTCGCCGTCCGGAGTCGAGACGGGTAGCAGGCGGCGCAGCTCCACTCCGAACGGGCCTTCTACCAAGGCAGCCGAACCTCCGGCCTCAGTGGCTGACTCGATCATCTCGTCGCGCAGCTCCGCCCACAGGCCACCGCTTCGTGGTGCTGCATATGTCCCCAGCTCCAGCGCGGAGTCCCCGGTGACCAGCATGGCTGAGACGATCTGCTGAGTTTCCTCGGCGACCTGTAGACGAAGCTCCGCCCCGGGAAAGCCGGTGAGCACCATGCTGCCCAAGTCGATCCGTGGCGGATCGTCCTCTGTGTCGGCCTCCAGGTCGACCTCGTCGATGTCGAACGGCCCCTCGGTGCGCCAGTCCTTGCTGTCCAGGGCCGCGAGATCGAGATCGGCAGCGGCTTGAGATGACCCGCGGGTGGCCTCTCCGGAAGCTGGATGCTCAACCGTCTCCTCGCTCGGACGAGGGTCTGAGGCTGCCGCTCCTTGGGCTGTCGAGGAGTTGCCTTCCTGCGGGGCGTTGCTGACCTCGTCTTGAGTTGTGTCGGCTTGCGCTTCGCGGTCGTCGCGATTCCTGCCTCGTCGGAAGATCATGACCACCTCAACGTGATCACCGCGGCCGGACTCATGCTTCTTGCTGCTCCTGTGCGTGATGGGCCGTGACCAGCACGCCACCGGTCGAACCGTAACCTCCCGTGCCGCGGATTGATTCCGGCAGCCGCTCGACGACGGCGAACGCAGCGCGGGTTACTGGCTGGATGACCAGCTGGGCAATGCGGTCACCGCGGGAGAATCGCACCGGCCGCGAGGCGTCGTGATTGATCAGGCAGACCTTCACCTCGCCTCTATAGCCGGCGTCGATGGTACCTGGCGCGTTCACGATGCCAATTCCGAATTGTGCGGCCAGACCCGACCGCGGATGCACAAAGGCGGCGTAACCCTCCGGCAGGGCGATGGCCAGGCCCGTACCCACGACACGGCGCTCGCCCGGCTCCAGCACGAAATCCTCGGTGGATCGAAGATCGGCGCCCGCGTCACCAGGCTGCGCGTAGCTCGGTGGCTCCAGGCTGGGGTCGAGTCGCCGCAACTGCACCTCCACCTGGTCCACTCGAACAGCCTAGTGGAGACTGCCCCTCGCCGAGATCGCCGCTGAAAGCGCTGACGCGAGCTGCCGAGGGTGTCGCGAGGACACCAGCCAGTACGGCACCGGATCGTCCGGATCGTTGAGTGTGATCTCCACCGCGCCAGCGATGTAGGGCCGGACGACGAGATACGCGCGCGCATCGGCGCCTGGTCCGGCCCGGTGGCTGGCCGCCGCCTTATCTAGCGGTATCGCGCCCGCGAGGTAGTCAAGGTCGATTCGCGCCCGACCGACGGTAAGCTCGCCCGAATCCATCGTGATCGTCACCGATGCCGCCGCGAAGATCCCGCCAGCCACGGTCATTGCCGCCAGGCCGGTGGCTACACCCCAGACGGGGCCCCGGTACCAACCGACAGCGACCAGCACAGAAAACGCAAAAAGCGCTCCAAGAAGCCACCATGCCACCGGCACCGTCAACCGCTCCCGGTAGATCACGACGCCAACCTAGCCGCAGGAGGGTGACCACTAGGATGGCCAGCACATCTGGGACGCCCGCCGGAACCTACAGGAGAGATCACAGCCATGGGACCCTCGCAGAAGCTGGTCTGGAAGCTCTACGCCGGCGTGCTAGGCGCGGTCATGACCTTCGCTGCCGAGAAGCTCGTCACCGTGGCGTGGAAGACGGTGACCGGCAATAAGCCACCTTCCCCGACAGACCCGCGGACCCCCCTGCGCGAAGCATTGGGTTGGGCACTGGCCAGTGCGATCGGGGTGAGGGCCGCGCAGATTGTGACCCAGCGATTCGCGGCTAGGCGCTGGTCCGACGAGATGGGCACTGAAGCGCCGGAGCGGCGGAGCAAGCTCAGGATTACCATCGGCTGATTCGTGCGGATCCATCACCAGTGGTGGATCTCCGCCGATCTGTGGATGTGTTTCAGCTTCCGCGAACGGTCATCCTGCGCAGTCGTAACAGTAAGCATCTCCGTTCGGGCGTTCTTCAGCGATCTGGCTGCGGTGCCGCACCAGGAAGCAGCCGGCGCAGGTGAATTCGTCCGATTGCCGGGGTAGCACCCGGACGGTCAGCTCCTCGTGGCTGAGGTCGGCTCCTGGCAACTCGAACGCTTCGGCGGCCTCGGCTTCGTCTTCGTCAACTTTCCCGGAGTTCTTATCGTTACGGCGGGTCTTGAGCTCTTCGATGCTGTCTTCGTGAAGTTCTTCGTCGGTCTTGCGTGGGGCGTCGTAATCGGTCGCCATCTTTCCCTTCCCGGGGTCTGGGCCCTTGTGTTCTGTCGAACCCGAGCGCATGCATATCACAACTGGCGTGAATCGCCAGTCGAGGTCCGCTGCGCCCGCTATAACGCTGTCCGGCGCTCGAAATTCCCTGCTGAGTGTTCGGAATTGACCGGCGCTGCTGCACCTCATCAAACGGGTCGAGGCAGCGGTGAATCGCGCACAGCCTGACCATCAATTCGGCCGCTGCGAGACCTTCGCCGGGGCGGCTGAGCACATGGTTGGCCGGTCGGGATCGGAAGGATTGAGGCAGCAGTCAAGCTGGCAGGCGAACCAGCCTGGTTCGCCCCCGGGGATCACTGAGGGGACCGTGGTCTCGTCCCTTTTCGCCGCGGCTCGCTCCAGGAGGAGGTCGACCAGCGCGGAGACGAAGGCGGGATGCGTGCCGGCCGTCGTTGCTCGCGCGAGCCGCACACCACGGTCGAAAGCAGTGTGGGCCGCCTCGGTATCCAAGTCGAAGATCACCTCCATGTGGTCGGAGACGAAGCCGATCGGCACCAGCACCACGCTGGACGTTCCGGTCCCGGCGAGCATCGCAAGTCTGTCGTTGACATCCGGTTCCAGCCATTGCTGCTGTGGCGGACCCGACCTCGAGCAATAGACCAGCTCGTAGTTGTACGGCCGTCCCCGACGCTCCGCCACCTGCCGAGTCACCTCGGCGGCGACGGCCATATGCCAATCGATGTACGCGCCCTGCGGGCTGCGCGGTTGCGGCCCAGCCGCGGAAGCCATGGAGGCCGGAATGGAGTGAGTGACGAAGAGCAGGCGAGGATCCTGCGCGTCGTCACCCAGCTCATCGAGCGCCTTGACCGTGGCATCGACGGACGCCGTGACGAATCCCGGATGGGTCGCGTAGTGCCGGATCCGGTCCACTTCCACGTCAAGCCCGCGAGCCGCGTCGTAGAGATTCTCCCGGTACTGGCGACATGAAGAGTACGAGGGATACGCGCTGGTCGACACGACCAGGACCCGCCGGTGGCCGGCGGAGGCGAGCTCGGTGAAGGCATCGCGGAGGAACGGGGTCCAGTTGCGATTGCCCCAATAGAGCGGTGCGGCTATGCCACGAGCGTCCAGTTCCTCACGGAGCGCGGCGAGCAGCCAGCGGCACTGATCGTTGATCGGGCTCCGGCCGCCGAGGCGGTAGTAGTGCTCGCCGACCTCCGCGAGCCGTTCTGGGGGGATCCCACGCCCCCGGGTGACGTTCTCGAGGAAAGGCAGCACATCCTCCGGAGCCTCGGGTCCGCCGAAGGAGACGAGCAGGATGGCGTCGTAAGGGTCGAGTTGCCCCGGATCGGACGATAAGCGGTCTTCCACGCTGGTCATTCTCCAGTCGCGCGAGCTCAGATGCGCCAACCGTTCACGGGAAAGGAAGGAGATCTCAAGCGATAGCCGCCACACCGTGCATCGGCCGCGTCCAATCCGGAGCGCTTTCCCTCCCGTCCTCAGAGTTGGCCGAGGTAGCGGTCGAGCTCGGCCTCCGCGTCCGCCGACTCAAAACCGGTGGCGGTGATCTTGTCCAGGTTGAGCAGGCTGTGACGCGGCCGCGGGGCCAGGTTCTTGCCCGACGCGTATTGGTCGGTTGTCACGTTGGTGATCGCTGACGCGGGCCGGCTACGGGCGACGAATACTCGGCGTGCGATATCGGCCCAGGTCATCGACCGGCCGGCGTTACTCACGTTGTAGGTGCCGTACGGTGCGCCGGCCTTGAGGAGGTGCGTGATCGCGCGTGTGAGCTCGGTGGTGAACGTCAGTCTGCCATGTTGATCATGGACGACGCTGGGCTGCACCCCCCGGTCGGCCAGGGACGCCATGGTCCGGACGAAGTTCGCGCCGTCGCCGATCACCCAGCTGCTGCGAACGACAAAGTGCGCCGGCAGCGAGCCGACGAGGGCATCGCCGGCTGCCTTGGTCTGCCCGTAAACCCCAAGCGGGGAGAACGACTCTGCCTCGTCGTGGATCTCCACCGAACCGTCGAAGACGTAATCGGACGAGACGTGCACGAGGGTGCAGCGATGTTCACGTGCGGAGGCCGCCAGCGCGGCCACGGAATGCACGTTCACGGCCCAAGCGGAGCGCCTGCCGGAGTCAGTCTCGGCCGCGTCGACCTTGGTGTAGGCGGCGGCGTTGATGATGGTTTCGTAAGGGCTGAAGTCGAATTCCGCGACAGCGTCACGGGTACTCAGATCGAGCTGCTCCCGGGTGGCGGCGTCGGCATCCGGAAAGGCGGCAACCAGAGCTCGACCGAGCTGTCCGTTGGCGCCGAGGATCAGTTGCTTCCGCGGCGCCATCGGCAATACCGCTGACAACCGTGGATGAGCTCTATCTGATGGTGATAGCTCCGCCTGCGCGAGTGGAATGGGCCACCTGATCGCCAGGTCGTCGTCCGCCAGGTTGACGAAGGTGTACGAGTCTCGGGCTGCCGCGCTCCAATGGTCATTGACCAGATAGGAATAGGCGGTGCCATCCACCAATGTCTGAAACGCGTTGCCCACTCCGCGCGGTACAAAGACCCCCGTCTCCGGGCCCATCTCCAGGGTGAAGCTCCGACCGAACCCGTCGCCGGGCCGCAGATCGACCCAGGCACCGAAAATCCGGCCCGCCGCCAGTGATACCAGCTTGTCCCACGGCTCGGCATGGATCCCTCGAGTAGCGCCCGCAGACGTGTTGAACGACACATTGTTCTGCACCGGTGCAAAGTCCGGCAGCCCCAAATCGACCATTTTGCGACGCTGCCAATTCTCCTTGAACCAGCCGCGGTTGTCACCGCGAACGTCAAGCGAGATCACCAGCAGGCCCGGGATGGGCGTGGCTGCGATGGAAAGGTCGCTCATCGTGACTACTGGCTCTGGCGGGCGTAAGCCGCTTCGGTTGCCGCTTTCTGCGGCCGCCACCACGCGACGTTGCGCCGGTACCAGTCGATGGTCTGCGCCAGCCCGTCCTCGAAGTCGGCATAGGCCGGCCGCCAGCCCAATTCATTGCGAAGCTTCGTCGAATCGATCGCGTAGCGCAGATCATGGCCCACCCGATCAGTCACCAGATCGTACGCGTCGCGGGGGCGGCCGAGCAGCTCCAAGATCGTCTCGACCACCTGGAGGTTGTTCCGCTCGCCATCCGCGCCGATCAGGTAGGTCTCGCCGACCCGTCCCTGATTCAAGATCAACAGCACCGCGGAGCTGTGATCATCAGTGTGAATCCAGTCCCGGACGTTGAGTCCGGCCCCGTAGAGCTTCGGGCGGCCGCCGTCGAGGACGTTGGTGATCTGGCGAGGAATGAACTTCTCGACATGCTGGTACGGGCCGTAGTTGTTGGAGCAATTACTGATGGTGGCTTGCACACCGAAGGATCGCACCCAGGCCCGAACCAGCAGGTCGGATCCGCCCTTCGTCGATGAATACGGGCTCGACGGGTTGTAGGGGCTGGTCTCGGTAAACCGCCGCGGATCGTCGAGTTCCAGGTCGCCATATACCTCGTCGGTGGAGATGTGGTGGTAGCGAGTCTCGTGCTTGCGGACCGCCTCCAGCAGCGTGTACGTGCCGACCAGGTTGGTCGCGATAAAGGGCAAAGGGTCGCGCAACGAATTGTCGTTGTGCGACTCGGCCGCGAAGTGGATGACCGTGTCATGATCGGCGACCAGCCGATCAACCAGATCCGAGTCGCAGATATCGCCCAGCACGAAAGTGAACCGATCCGCCGGCAGACCGCTCAACGACGCCCGGTTCCCCGCGTACGTGAGCTTGTCGAGCACGGTGACGGTGGCGTCGGTGTGCCTGAGGACGTAGTGCACGAAGTTGGCGCCGATGAAGCCAGCACCGCCGGTCACCAGGTATGTGGCCACGACCGGTCATACTAAGGCCTCGTGCGAGGCATCATCCTGGCCGGCGGCTCAGGCACGCGGCTCCATCCGGTCACGCTGGGCATCAGCAAGCAGCTGGTCCCCGTCTACGACAAACCGATGATCTATTACCCGCTGTCCACGTTGATCTTCTCCGGCATCAACGAGGTGCTGGTGATCACGACCCCACAAGACGCGTCCGCCTTCCGGCGATTGCTCGGCGACGGTTCGCAGTTCGGCATCTCGATCTGCTACGCAGCACAGCCGGAGCCCCGTGGGCTGGCGCAGGCGTTCGTGATCGGCGCCCAGTTCATCGGTGCCGAGAAGGTGGCGCTTGTTCTCGGCGACAACATCTTCTATGGCCAGGGGCTCGGTACGCAGCTACACAACTTTGCCGACGTTGACGGCGGAGCAGTCTTCGCCTACTGGGTCGCTGAACCGAGTGCTTACGGGGTTGTCGAGTTCGATTCCGCGGGCCAGGCGATCTCTCTGGAGGAGAAGCCGGCTCAACCCAAATCGAGCTACGCCGTTCCGGGCCTGTACTTCTACGACAACGAGGTGATCGAGATCGCCCGGAGCCTGCAGCCATCCGCGCGAGGCGAATACGAGATCACCGACGTGAATCGGCACTACCTCGATCGAGGAAGGCTCCTCGTCGGCGTCTTACCCCGAGGCACGGCATGGCTCGACACAGGGACTTTTGACTCGCTCAACGACGCCAGCAACTTCGTCCGCACCATCGAAGCGCGCCAAGGTCTGAAGGTTGGCGCTCCCGAGGAAGCAGCCTGGCGGCAGGGCTTCCTCAGCGACGACGAGTTTCGCCAGCGTGCGACGGCGCTCGCGAAGTCCGGCTATAGCAGGTACCTGCTGACCCTGCTGGAGGCCAACCAGTAGCGACGAGCCCCGAGTGATTATGGCCGTTTCAGCCCGGACCGCTGATGGCCGCGTGCAGGGTCTAAGCGCGCCTGCCGCGCCGGGCCTTCAGGTAGTCGGCTACGACGTACTCCCCCAGCCGCCCGATGTCGGGCGTGAAGACCCGGCCGCCGGCTCGCCGAGCCAAGGCGTCGACAAAGCGAGCCAAGCCCGGATCCTCGCCAAGAATGAACGTGTTGATGGTGGCGCCGTAGCGGACTAGCTCGTCGACCTGCGCGATGGTCGCCCGTACGGTCTCCGGAGCGGTCGGCCAGTGGAAGAAAGGCTGGTTTCCGCCGATCAGATGGGCGGTCGGCTCTCCGTCGGTGACGATGAGCACGACCGGTTCGGCGTCGGGATGGCGACGCAGGTGCCGGTTCGCGAGCAGCAGCGCATGTTGCAGATTCGTGCCTTGGATCCATTCCGGCTCCGCCTCCGCCAGTTGCACGGCGGAAAGCTGGCGGGCGGTCCGGTGAAAACCGATCACCTGCAGGGCATCGTGACGGAAACGCGTCTCCATCAGGTGGTGGAGCGCCAGCGCAGTCTGCTTCATGGGTCCCCAGCGCCCATCCTGGACCATCGAGAACGACAGATCGACGCAGAGCGCCACCGCGGCGCTCGTCCGCCGCTCCGTCTCGGTGACCTCGAAATCCTCGACCTGGAGGTAAACGCGGGCTGACGCGGAAACCCCACCGGAAGCGAAGGCTGAGCCCCTCGAACTGTCGCGGACGTGAGCTGAGGACGTCATCCCACCGGGGGTTCTGGCCGAGCTTGTCGAAGCAGCGGTCAGGCGTTCCACAGGCTCAGGGTGCGTCGTCAGCCCGCTGCGGCGCAGCGCGTTGCCCACCGTTCGAGGCGCGTCGATCGGGAGTTCGTCGCCGAAGACCCAGGACCGGCTCAGCCCGGTCGGCTCGTCCGCGGCGCCGGTGCGGTGATCATCGTGATCACCCTGCCCGTTGGCGGCCAGCTGTGCGAACACCCGCCGAAGAGCCGTCTGACCCAACCGGCGGACCGCCCGGGGAGTCAGACGTAGACCGTCGTCACCCCTGGTCAGGTAGCCCTGCTGTTCCAATTCGCGTTCGAGATCGCGTAGGGCCTGCAAGTCGCGGGCCGCTTCCGACCCGAGCCGCCGTTCCAGCATGTCGACGTCGACATCGTCCAAGCTGCCACCGGCGTCAGTCTGCGATAGCTGCGCCTCCAAGGCCTCCAGATCCGCGAGTTCCGCCACTGCCTCGACAGCGCCGCTGTAGCCGAGTGGCTCACCGTCGGGACGCATCCGCGCGGGCGTGGAGCGATCCAGCCCGGGTCGCAGGGCACGGAGGTTGTCGGCGAGCTGCGCCATTTCGGACGCCAGGTCCGCATCGGACATCGCCTGGCTCATCAGCTGGCCGAGCTGCTGACGCTGCTCCGGAGTGAGCGAGGACAGCATCCGCTGGGCGGCCGCCTGCCGGCGGGCCAGCGCGTCGATCAACTCCTCAACATTCTCGGGTTGTTCGGGAAAGAATTCGCCGTGCTTGGCCATGAAGTCGGCGAATTGGTCGGTCGTATCTTCCTGGCGGGCATGAGCGGCGAGCAGCGAGTTGAGGTCGGCGAGCATGTCTTTGACCCGCTGCATCGCCTGCCCGTCAGGCGATTCCAGGGCCGACTTCATACCTGCGAACTGTGCGTCGAGCACCTCTCGCCGGAGCATCTCCTGGATAGATTGGTAGATGGCGCGGGCTTCGTCGGATCGCCAGTCGTAATCGGACAGTGCTCGTACCGCCCCGGCCACATCGTCGGGCAGCGTGGCGAGCTCCATCTCGGCCAGTCGGGCCTGATCGTCGGCGGCCGTTGCGAGCGCCTCCCGTTCGGCGGACAAAGCCTGATCGAGCGCGGCCCGCACCTGATCGAGGGTGCCGCCCAGATCGCCTCGGCGCCGCGCCTGGGCCCGCATCCGGCGGATTCGCTCCAGGAGCCGGTCCAAGCCGCCTCGATTGTCGATGCCGCTGCGGAGTAGCTCGCGCAACGCATCGCGCACCGAGCCCGCCGACAGCACATCCTCACCGATCCGGTCGATCGCAGCCCGAACGTCGTACGGCGCGGCGAGCGGGTCTGGGCCACCGGCCCATGGACCGTACCGGAAACGGCCGTGCGGGTCACGCCGTTCCCGATCGTCTCGGGGGAGGTCAGCAGCCATGATCAACTCGAGTCATGATCACGACGCCCCGTAGACCGTACGACCGTCGACGGTCTCCTTGTCGAGCCGCCGGGTGAGATGCAGGCCCTCGAGGGTGAACTCGGCGGCCGCCGCTACTTGGCCCCGACTCGCCCCGTCGTCATAGCCCAGCCGGCTCAACACCTTGAACAAGCCGGGGACGCTGCCGAGCTGGCCGAGCACATCTGCAGCGGCCACCAGCTCCCCGGTTTCCACGACGGCTCCTTCGGAGAACACCGCCGTGAAGCCGGACAGATCCAGACCTGCAAGCCGATCCTTGTAGGTAGCAGCCGTGGCCAAGCGAAGTAGATGATCAAGAACGGCCCGCTCCCGGCCCTCCTCCCCCATCTCGAACTCCACCTTCCCGAGCAGCGTGGGCAGGACCGGCGCGACATCGCAGATCCGCGCAACCGGCTCCGGGTCACCGGTGCGGGCTGACCGACGCAACGCGGAGGCTGCGACGGACTCCGCCGCAGCGATGGTGAACCGAGCCGACACGCCCGAGCGTTGGTCGACCGACGCGGACTCGCGCAGGTTGCTGGTGAATCGTGCGAGAACCTCCAGCAGGTGGTCACCGACCTCGGCCGTAAGATGCGCTTCTTGACGCAGCAGCGCAAGTTCGTCGGGCAGCTCGGTGAGGTAGTGCGTCCGGATCTCCGCCCCGAATCGGTCCTTCAGCGGGGTAATGATGCGGCCGCGGTTGGTGTAATCCTCGGGATTCGCGGTAGCGATCAAGAACACGTCGAGCGGTAGCCGGATCGAGTACCCGCGCACCTGGATATCGCGTTCCTCAAGCACGTTGAACAGGGCCACCTGGATCCGCTCGGCGAGGTCGGGTAACTCGTTCAGCCCGAAGACGCCCCGATTGGCTCGCGGCACCAGCCCATAGTGCACCGTCTCCGGATCGCCGAGCGTTCGCCCCTGGGCGACTTTGACCGGATCGACGTCCCCAATCAGGTCACCGACCGAGGTGTCGGGCGTGGCTAGCTTTTCGGTGTAGCGGTCGTCACGGTGGCGCCAGCTGATCGGCAGATCATCGCCGGCCTCCGCGGCAAGTGCTCGGCAGCGCACGCAGACCGGCGCCATGGGTTCGTCATGGATCTCACAGCCAGCAACCTCCGGAATCCACTCGTCAAGCAAGCCGGCGATCGTACGCATGACCCGGGTCTTGCCCTGGCCGCGCTCGCCGAGCAATACCAGGTCGTGCCCGGCCAGCAAGGCCGCTTCCAGCTCCGGCAGCACCGTGTCGTCGAACCCGACGATCCCGGGAAAGGCCGTTTGGCCCGCGCGTAGGCGAGCCAGAACGTTCGACTGCAGTTCCGTTTTGACGCTACGTGCGGCATATCCAGCGGCTCGAAGCTGGCCGAGTGTGGCCGGGCTCGGGTGTCGTGGCTGTGTCATGCACCGACACTACGCGGCGAAGATCGTCGGATGAGAGGTCGGCGTCGCCCTGTGCGCCTACCGCTACCGCGCCGTCTGGGCAGGTAGGTTGGGAAAAAGGATCACCACACGAGGAGCCGCCCCGACCGATGCGCATCGCGCGACTGGTGGGACTGAGCCAGGACGGCAAGTCCCTGATCGTGGCCACCGAGAGCGGTGAAGAACTGGCAGTGGCGGTGGACGAGCGGTTGCGCGCAGCATTGCGGGGTGACCGGCCGCGACTCGGACAACTGGAGATCGAGATGGAAAGCTCATTAAGCCCTCGAGA
Source organism: Propionibacteriaceae bacterium (assembly GCA_035641455.1). GTDB lineage: Bacteria > Actinomycetota > Actinomycetes > Propionibacteriales > Propionibacteriaceae > Microlunatus. The sequence continues at coordinate 16,321 of DASQUD010000250.1, forward strand.
CATCCAAACGCGGATCCGGGCCGGCAGCACCCTCGAGGACGTGGCCAAGGTGGCGGGTATACCGTTGGATCGGGTGGAACGCTTCGCAGCTCCCGTGCTGGCCGAACGCGAGCACATGGCGCGCCTGGCGATGGCGTCGTCAGTCCGCCGCCGAGGAGAAACCTCCGGTCATCGCAGCCTGCGACTGGCTGTCACCGAGCGACTCGGGGCTCGCGGGGTTGATCTTGAGACCGTGGCCTGGGACTCCTACCGGCTTTCGGACGGACGCTGGACGGTCACGGCCGACTATCGCTCGGGCGAAGGGAGCCGGCACGCCACCTTCACCTTCGATGCCTCGGGACGATTTTCGATAGCCGAGGACGACGAAGCTCGCTGGTTGCTCGGCGAGCAGTCGGCCCACCAGCGGCCGTCACCGGGTCGACGCCGCCCGGTGACGGCTGAGTCGTCAGCTGAGGTGGAGGACACCGAGCCCACCTTGGACCTGAGCGACGATCTCGCTTTGGTCCGTGCCATCCGCGAACCGCGGGTGCCGATTGAGCCGCATCTCGCGGCGGTCCATGATCTACATCCGGACGACGGGCTGGACGAGGACGATGGGCCGGCCGTCATGGCGTACGGCGAGCAGCCCGAGGAAGCAGTGACCGAGGCAGCGCAGCCGGCGCAAAGTACCGGGCTCACCGACGCCATCGCAGTTCCGGACACGTCCAATCTGGGCTGGGAGCCGGCGATCGTGGTGAACTATCCGGTAGAACCCAGCCTGCTCGACGAGACCGACAACGCCGACGACATCGAGCCTGTGGCCGGGGTGCGAACCGGCGAGCCTGGGCCGCCCGAGCCGGAACTGCGGACCGATGATTACGGCGCCGAAGTGCCGCAACATACAAACCGGCATCCCGTCACCGGCGTCGGCGTCGAACCAACCGATGTGCTTCACTCGCCTGCCGTCCACCATCATCATCTTCGGGGCACCGACGAACCGGGCAAACCTGATCCGCCGACCGGCATCGAGGACCGGACCGACGAGGCCAAGGAGTTTGTCGAGGAGGCGCTGGCCAAGGAGTCACACGCTGAAGATTTGGTGGACAAGCCGGTCAAGAAGAAGCGGGCATCCGTCCCGAGCTGGGATGAGATCATGTTCGGCGGTCCCAGGCGCGGTTGAGGCACCACAGCCGAACCCGCATCAGTCGTAGAAAACCGGAACCGTCATCTCGGCCGGAGTCAACGACCCGTGCATCCCGATCAGGGTCAGTTCTCGCGGGAATTGCTGGGTCATCACCGCGTGGTCGTCGCGCAGGGCGACCAGGACGTGCCCCCAGCGTTCGCGCAGCGCGTCATCGACCGGCCCAAACCACCCCTCCTCGATCGCTTCGTCCCTGGTCCGTATCCAGGCTCGATCGCCCAGCTCGTCGCGCCACCGAGCCGCGACCCGCCTCGGATCGTCAGAATCGACGTAGACCTGGCGGAAGCGGCTCTCCCCCGCCAGCGCGGAAACCCCCGCCATCAGGCCCGGGTGGTCCTCGGCGATGACCTGGTGATCGTGGGGCACATCGACCATGCCGTGGTCTCCCGTGATGATCAACCGTACGTCGTCGGGCAGAGCGGCGCGAAGCCGTTCACACATCCGGTCGATGCGCACCAAGTGGTCACGCCAGGCCGGTGACTGGCAACCATCGACATGGCCACAGTGATCGAGTTCGCGCTCGTAGGCATAGACCAAGCTTCGGTTGCCTCGTCGGGCAGCCGCGGCTATGAGCGCGATGCGCTGATCTTCGTCTGCTTCCTCTCGGAATCCTACGAAGGTTGCACCTCGTAGCGCGGCTACCGTTAGTCCGGTTGCCGAGAAACGTTGCAGGGCCACAGAACTCACACCGACGCCGGCTGCCGCAGCTCGCTCGAAGAGCGTGGGCTTGGGCTGGTAAACCTGGGGCGGCACCGTCGACTCCCAGGTGAGAGCGTTCAAGATCTCGCCGGTCTCCGGTACCCGGGAGGTGTAGCCAACCAAGCCGTGCAGACCCGGCGGCAGCCCGGTGCCTAGGCTTCCCAGGCTGGTCGCCGTGGTGCTGGGCACGCCCGCCGTCACCGGGCGTGCGTCGCCGAGCAACGACCCGAGATAGGGCACCTGCCGAATCGCACCGCGCACCAAATGCCAACCCAAACCATCGACCATGGCCACCACGTAGCGGTCGCTTGACGGCAAACCGAGCCGATCAGCGCAGTCCGGCAATCCCAGATGCGCGCCGATGGCTGGCATCAGGTCGGCCAGCGTCGAGGAACCGTAGGACGGGAGGACCATCGGTGCCAGAGCCGATGCGGGCTCCGACACCGCTGGTTGTGTCATACCGCAGCCGCGCGCTGCAAAGCCGTGGCGAAGGAGACCAAGCGGGCCACCCGATCGCGGCCGTCGGCCGCGGCGCTCATTCGTACGGTCAGGTCATCACCGACCAGCGTGCCGGTGTAGCCGTGGTCGGCCTCGCATTGAGGATCGCTGCAGCTCGCCGGTTCGAGGTCTACCCGACGGACGGCACCCCAACCGACTGACAACCAGGTCTCGGTGACGTCGGCCGATCCCACCCGATATTCCGCGGGCCGGGCGACCACCCGCGTTAGCACGACTGAGTTGATCGTTGACAGCAGTACCGACTCAGTCGAGGCTGCCGCGAACGTACCCTCCATCGGAGGTTCGGCCGGGTGGTCGTCGGTGTGCCCGACGATCAGCCGGCTGGGAGTGAGCGCCAGGATCGTGACATGCCGGTGAATCTCGTCCCGGTCAAAGGTGGGCTCGTGATGGACGACGAAGTCCACAAGCTCCTCGTCGCCGACGGACTCCATGATCGTGTCCTCGACCAGCTCCGGGAAGTACCCGCACGCGTCGATCTCCGCCCGCAACTCGCGCCTCGTCGATCCCAGCCTCATGAAGGCATCTTATTGTGCTGGTCGGACTCTCCGGCGCCCTCGAGCTTCCCGTCTTCCTCTCCCTTTGCAGCAGCGCCTGGCGCGTTACAGCGTTCTCGTCAAGGGGTCGCGGCGGTCGGCCGTGGGAGCGATGAAGGCACGGGCACCAAGGACGGGGACTCCCTGACGCGCCGCGACGCACGGCTTCAGGGTGAGGGATGCCACCTGCGGCAGGTCGTCAGCGAGCTGCGCGACCCGATGCAGGAGATTCTCGATAGCTTCGATGTCCACTCCAGGACGGCCATTCTGGCCGAAGAGTGTCGGGGCGGCACGAAGATCCCGCACCATGGCTGCTGCGTCGACTGTGGTGAGTGGCGGCACGCGGTAGACCGTGTCACCCAGCAGCTCGCTGGGAATGCCGTCCAAGCCCAACGAGATGATGGGGCCGAACGCGGCGTCTTCTCGGCTGGTGATGACCAAAGCGACACCTGGCGGCGCCATTGCCTGTACCACCGGTTCGGCCACGGATGGGCCTTGCTCATCGTCGAATCCAAGCCCCCGGACCAACACGGTCAGGTCGTTCCACGCCTCAGCCATCTCGTCCGGTCGGTCGAGGTTGCGCCGGACGCTGGCCAGATCCGGGCGCCCACGTACGGCATCGGCGGTGGCTTTCAGCACGACGTTCCAGCCGAGTCGCTCCGCCATCTCGACGGCATGGTCGAGGCTGTCCACCCGGTATCGGGGTACAAGGTCGATTCCGTAGGCGCTGAGCAGTTCGCTGGTCTCGGCATCGGTCAGTTCACGGCCGTCCCGCTGCCGGGTCAAGACGCCATTCACCAGGCGCCTCGCCCGATCCGTGTCGTTGTCGAGCATAGGTACCGCACCCGGATCGCGCTGCCGCCAATGCGCGTAGGCACTGACCGCGTTTAAGGCATGGATTGCACTGGCCGGCCCGTCGAAGCTTGGGAGATCTCCCCAGGTGTCCGGTTCCCACTCGACCTCTGGTGCCGCACGGAAGCCGAGGAAAGCCCCGATCACAGGCTTGATTGCCGTCGCCGCAATCTCGGCCAGGACGTCGCGGACCGCATCGGTGCCGCCATCGAAGACCCGCACGATCGCGCAAACGACCGAATCAGAGTCTCCGGCGATGACCTGGCGCACAGCTCGGGCGACATCCGGTGCCATCACGTCAGGCGGCAGCAGGACCGGCTCGGTGTCGCTCACCAGACCAACGCCGCGGACGGTGGCGAGCATCTGCTGCGCCAGCCCACTGGAGTTGGTCACCAGGCCCACTCGAGGGCCACTGGGGAGCGGCTGCCTGGCGGCGATCTTGGCGACGTCGAACATGGCAGACCGCTGGTGTACCACCATCACCCCGGCCTGCCTGAACAGGGCGTCCACCGCGACATCAGGAGAGTGGGCCAACCCACCCCGATCGCCGACGTGAGAACCCCAGCTGATGCTGCCGGGGGCGAAGACGACCACAGGTTTCCGTCGCGCCAGGCGGCGCGCAAGTCGCGAGAACTTGCGCGGGTTGCCGATCGAGTCCATGGACAGCAGGCAGACTCGGGTGTCTTCGTCATCCTCCCAGTACTGGATCACGTCGTTGGCCGTGACGTCGGCATAGTCGCCGGTGCTGACGAACGAGGACAAGCCGATCTGCTGCTCCACCGCGTTGTTCAGCTGCGCGATGCCGACGGCGGCCGACTGACAGAACAGGCCGACGCCACCGCTGCGCGGCATGGGACCGGGAGTGGCGTTCAAGCTGGTCTCGACATGGGTGTTGATCAGCCCCAGCGCATCGGGTCCGAGTGCTCGGATACCGTACGCGCGAGCCAGGTTGACCAGCGTCAGCCTGTCCCTAGCCTGGACCTGGCTGCCAGTAAGCAGAACGAGGCCGTGCGCCCCTTTGTGCGCCGCCTCGATCACGACGTCACCGAGTTGCTCGCTTCCTACCAGGACGAGCGCGAGATCGATCTGGCCGTTGACTTCGGCAATTGTCTGGGCAGTCTGAACTCCGCGGATTTCTGATCCGTCTGAGCTGATGCCGATCAATTCCCCGCGGAAGCCGCCACCGAGCACCGAATTGACGATGCGCTGGACGACGGCTTGCGGGCCGTAGACCACCACTCGATGAGGTGTCAGCAGCCGGTGCACCGACGCGCTCTCGGCACGATGTTCACGGCGCTCCATAACGCCGACCGAGGTGTTCGTGGGCAGGATGGGGAACTCCACGGCAAGGACGCCGTCCTGGATCCCTTTCGAGACCCGGTATCCAGCTTCGGCGAAAATCTGAGCCATTCGCCGATTTTGGGGCAGGACCTCGGCGACGAAGCGGTTGATCCCGCGCTCCCGAGCCGCCTCGGCAAGATGCTCGAGCAGCAACTGCGCGATCCCCCGCCCCTGGTGCGCGTCCTCCACCAGGAACGCGACTTCCGCCTCGTTGTCGTCGAGCCGGTCGTACCGGCCGACGGCGATCATCTGATCAGCAACGGTCACGATCAACGCGACCCGGTCGACGTAGTCGACTTGAGTGAAACGGGCGACGTCGCGCTGGCTCAACTTCGGATACGGAGCAAAGAAACGCAGGTACTTCGACTCTGGCGACACGCGCTCGTAGAACTCGACGAGCATGTCGGCATCAGAGGGCCGGATCGGCCGCAGGTGGGCAACGCCGCCGTCGGTCAGGACGACATCCGCCTCCCATTCCACCGGGTAGCCAGGAGGATGAACGACCGTCTCAGCTGGCACCCAACTCACCCTACGCAGCGCAAGTTACGACTGGGCGACTACGACCAATAAGTCCGTGACGCAGACGATGTGTGGTTGGCTAGGTCGGTGCCTGACTTCATCGCCGCAGTCGATCAAGGCACGACCAGCACTCGGTGCATGATCTTCGATCATTCTGGTGCCGAGGTCGCCCGGCACCAGCTGGAGCACCGGCAGATTCTGCCGCAGTCCGGCTGGGTGGAGCACGATCCGGTCGAGATTTGGGAACGCACCCAGGACGTGGTCTCGGCCGTCTTAGGCTCGGGCGCTCTCAAGGTCACCGACCTTGCCGGACTGGGCATCACCAATCAGCGTGAAACCGCGGTTGTCTGGGACCGTCGGACCGGTCGGCCATACGCCAATGCCATTGTCTGGCAGGACACCCGCACGGCCCCCATCGCGGCCGCCCTCGATCGCGATGGACGCGGTGACGTGATCAGGGAGCGCGCCGGGCTGCCGCCAGCGACATACTTCTCTGCCGCAAAGGTCCAGTGGCTGCTCGACAACGTCGAGGGCCTGCGCGCCGATGCGGAAGCGGGCAACGCGATCTTCGGCACGACCGACAGCTGGCTGCTCTGGAACCTCACGGGGGGCGTGGCTGGTGGGATGCATCTCACTGACGTGACCAACGCCAGCCGCACCATGCTGATGGACCTGGAGACTCTCGACTGGGACGACGAGTTGCTCTCCTTCTTCGGCATTCCTCGGCAGATGCTGCCCACCATCAAGCCGTCGGCGACCGAGGATGGCTTCGGACAGACCACGTCTGATAGCCCGCTAGGCGCGGAACTCTCGATCACCGGCGTACTGGGCGACCAGCAGGCAGCGATGGTCGGCCAGGTCTGCCTTGCTGAGGGCGAGGCGAAGAACACTTATGGGACCGGCAACTTCCTGCTCCTCAACACCGGCGACACCCTGGTGCGATCAGCGAACGGTTTGCTCACCACGGTGTGCTACCAATTCGCCGGCTCGGGCCCGGTGTACGCGCTGGAGGGCTCGATCGCCGTCACCGGATCGGCCGTTCAATGGCTGCGAGACCAGCTGAAGATCATTCGCGGGGTAGAGGAGATCGAAGCCTTGGCCAGCCAGGTCGACGACACCGGCGGCGCGTATTTCGTACCCGCCTTTTCCGGACTCTTCGCGCCCTATTGGCGGGCCGACGCCCGGGGAGCCATTGTCGGGCTCTCCCGTTTCCACACTGGAGCACATCTGGCGCGAGCCACGCTGGAGGCCATCTGCTACCAGACCCGCGACGTGGTTGAGGCCATGGAGAAGGACTCGCAGGTCAACCTTTCCGTGTTGAAGGTTGACGGCGGGGTCACCGCGAACTCGTTATGCATGCAACTGCAAGCCGACGTGCTGGGCGTCGACGTCAGCAAGCCGGTGGTTCACGAAACGACCGCGCTCGGTGCTGCTTATGCCGCCGGTCTTGCGATCGGCTTCTGGAACGACGTCGCCGAGCTGCGGCACAACTGGCAGGAGGATCATCGGTGGAGCCCGCAGTGGACTGCGGCGGAACGAGACGCCGGATACGCAGGATGGCAACGAGCGGTTCAACGCACCCTGGATTGGGTGCCCGCCACATGAGCCTGGTGCTCGCGGCGACCGGAAGCCAACGATGCGCTCGATGACCGCCCCACTGAGCCCGCAGGCGCGGGCCGCGGCGCTGGAGGGACTTCGGCATACGGAGCTGGACGTTCTCATCATCGGGGCCGGAGTTACCGGTGCAGGATGCGCTTTGGATGCAGTGACACGCGGGTTGCGGGTCGGGCTGGTGGAAGCCCGCGACTTCGCCGCCGGCACGTCGAGCAGATCGACCAAGCTTTTTCACGGAGGTCTGCGGTATCTCGAACAGCTGGGCTTCTCGCTGGTGTTCGAAGCCCTGAAGGAAAGGGCACTAGCCCTGGACAAGCTCGCACCTCATCTGGCGAAACCCGTCCGCTTCCTTTATCCACTGCGGCGTCCGGCGGTTGACCGCGGCTATGCCGGTCTAGGGATCGGCGTCTACGACGTGATGGGCGCGGGACGGGGAGTACCTCACCACCTGCGTCATCTCAGCCGCACCAAGACCCTTGAGATCTTCCCCTCCGCCCGCCGAGATGCGATCCGAGGTGCGATCAGCTTCTACGAGGGCCAGGTCGACGACGCCCGGCACACCTTGCTGCTGTCTCGCACCGCGGCGCACTACGGAGCGCTGTGTGCCAGCAGTACGAGGGTGGTCGCATTTCTTAGAGATGGCGAGCGGGTCACCGGTGTGCGCGTACGGGATCTGGAGTCAGGCGACGAGTTTGACGTCCGTGCCCGGCAGACGATCAACGCGACCGGTGTCTGGATCGACGAACTGCAGGAGATGCTCGGTGGTCGGAGCCAGTTTCGCATCCGCGCATCGAAGGGAATCCATCTCGTCGTGCCACGGAGCCGGATCAACTCCGCCGCCGGCGTCATCACTCGAACCGAGAAGAGTCTGCTCTTTCTCATTCCCTGGGGCCAACGGCACTGGATCATCGGGACGACCGACACTGACTGGCAGCTTGATCTGGCCCATCCCGCGGCCAGCGCAGCGGACATCGACTATCTGCTCGGGCACGTGAACGCTCTACTCGCCGATCCCCTGACCCGCGACGACGTGGTCGGTGTCTACGCCGGATTGCGTCCGCTGCTCTCGGGTGAATCCGACCCGACCTCCAAGCTTTCCCGAGAACACGCAGTCGCGCGCCCAGCGCCCGGAATCATCACTGTCGCCGGCGGAAAGTACACCACCTACCGGACCATGGCGCGCGATGCCGTTGACGCCGCTGTACGTGGCCTCGGTGGCCATGTGCCAGCCTGCTGCACCGAAGACGTACCGCTGCTCGGAGCCGACGGCTACGGCCCGCTCTGGAACGCCCGCGCGCTGCTGGCGGCGGAGTCAGCTTTGCCGGTTCAGCAGGTGGAGCGCCTGCTCAACCGCTACGGCTCGCTGCTGCTTGAGCTGCTGGAGTTGATCAAGAAGGATCCTGCGCTCGGGTCGCCGATCGACGGTGCGGATGACTACCTCCGAGTCGAAGCCGTGTACGCAGCGTCCCATGAAGGCGCTCTGCATCTGGACGACATCTTGGCCCGACGAACGCGGATCTCGATCGAGACCTGGGATCGCGGGGTGGAGGCCGCGGCCCACGTCGCCGCCTTGGTAGCTCCGGTCTTGGGCTGGGGTCCAGCCGACATTTCGCGCGAGATCGAGCACTATCGCCTCCGCGTTGCCGCCGAGCGTGAATCGCAGGACCAGCCGGATGATCTCTCCGCCGACTCCGCCCGGCTAGGGGCACCTGACGTCCGGATGGGCGGCCAGCATGCACCAGAGGCGCGATAACCTCTGCGTGCCGCCCACCATGGCGGAACCGCTGCCAGAGTGTGCGACGCCACGTCCAGTGTGAAGGTGATCATGAACGACCAACCCGAACTTCTCCGCGACCTGGTCGCGACCTACCTGGCCGAACAATGCCGGGTGCTGATCGAGGCGGAGCCGCAGCTGCGTGCGGGTGAGCCAGTCGTCCACACCACTCGGGTTGCCGTCCGACGCCTCCGAAGCACGCTGCGCACCTGTGCCGAGCTGTTCGACCCGACCCGCGTGGAAGGGCTGGAACCCGAGCTGGTCTGGTGGGCCGGCCTGCTTGGCGCCGTTCGTGATCTTGACATTCTGGCCGAGCGGATGTCGGCTCGCCTCACCGAGCTGCCGGTGGAGCTCGTGCTGGGGCCGGTGGCCAACACGATCACCACTGAGATCGCCGCCCAGCGGAAAGTGCACTTCGACGAGGTGATTGCCGCCATGGACTCGGCCCGGTACCGGGCGCTGGTGATCGAACTTCACCGCTGGCAGAGCGCGCCACCGTTCACGGATGCAGCGGAGGTAGCACCGAGCGAGATCGCGGACTATGTGGCACGGGCGGGCAAGAAGCTCGACAAGCGCGTGGAGGATGCCGCTGAGGCATGCCGAAGCGGCGACCAACATACCGATGAGCTGCTGCACCGCGCTCGCAAGGCCGGCAAGCGACACCGCTATGTCGCCGAGCTGGCGCAGCCGATCCTGGGGTCAAAGGCGGACAAGATGGTTGCCCGGCGGAAGAAGCTGCAGGATGTGCTCGGCGATCACCAGGACAGCCACGTGGCGAGTGAGTTCGTACGCGAAATGGGCGCCAGGGTTGGGATCCACGAAGGTCAGAACGGCTTCACGTACGGGGTGCTGCTCGGGATTGAGCGACAAAGACTGCAACAGCTCAAAGACGTCCTCGGCCGCTCCAAGCCGGGGAACGCGGAAGCCGAATTGATAGCGCTCGCAAAGTCCTCGTACTGACCTGCCGTCTCAGGTGGTCGTGGTCGGGCGCGCCGGTCATGTCTCGGACCGAGGCAGCGGGCAGAATCGGCATTGCCCACTGATTGAGGAGTTTCAGCCGTATGGCCCGCACGCCCCCGGCACCGCCCGACGACGATTTCACCGAACGCATCCTCGACATCGATGTCTCCTCGGAGATGCAGACCAGCTTCCTGGAATACGCGTATTCCGTCATCTACTCACGAGCCCTGCCCGATGCGCGTGACGGCCTGAAACCGGTCCAACGCCGGATCCTCTACTCCATGGACGAGATGGGCGTCCGTCCTGACCGGGGGCACGTGAAGTGTGCTCGAGTGGTGGGCGAAGTCATGGGCAAGTACCACCCACACGGCGATGGAGCGATCTACGACGCGCTGGTCCGGACCGCGCAGCCGTGGACCATGCGGCTGACGCTGATCGACGGTCACGGCAACTTCGGTTCACCCGATGACGGCCCCGCAGCCATGCGTTACACCGAATGCCGGATGGCCGCTGCCGCGCTTGCCATGACGGCAGGCCTCGACCAGGACACGGTCGACTTCAAGCCGAACTACGACGGCAAGGACGTAGAGCCGGTCGTCCTGCCTGCAGCTTTCCCCAACCTGCTGGTCAATGGAGCCAGCGGCATCGCCGTGGGCATGGCAACCAACTGTCCGCCGCACAATCTCGTCGAGGTGATTCAGGCGTTGCGACACCTGATCTCCCACCCCGACGCCGGAGTGGAAGAGCTGATGCGCTTCATTCCGGGTCCCGACCTGCCGACCGGTGGCAAGATCATCGGGCTGGACGGCATTCGCGACGCTTACACCGCCGGTCGAGGGTCGTTCCGGATCCGGGCCACAGCCCGGATAGAGCAGGTCCATCCGCGGCGCAAGGGGATTGTGATCACCGAGTTGCCGTATCTGGTGGGGCCCGAGCGGGTTATTGAGCAAATCAAGGCCGGCGTCAACGCTCGCCGCATCCAAGGCATCGCAGATGTCAAGGACCTGTCAGACCGTGCGAATGGCACTCGCCTGGTGATTGAAGTGAAGAATGGATTCAATCCCGAGGCGTTGCTGGAACAGCTGTACAAGGTGACCAAGATGGAGGACAGCTTCGCGATCAATGCGGTTGCGCTGGTCGACGGGCAGCCAAGAACGCTGAACCTGCGAGATCTGTTGACCGTCTACCTCGAACATCGCTACGACGTGACCCGGCGACGGACAGGGTTCGCTCGAAATCGCGCCGCGGACCGGCTCCACCTGGTGGAAGGTCTCCTGATAGCGATCCTGGACATCGACGACGTCATCGCCATCATCCGCTCATCCGACGAAGTCGCACAGGCACGGGAGCGGCTGATCGCGGCCTTCGACCTCTCGGAGATTCAAGCGAACTACATCCTGGACATGCCGCTACGCCGGCTGACGAGGTTCAGCACGCTCGAGCTGGAAGCGGAACGGGACCGGCTCCAGGTTGCCATCGCCGAGCTGACCGCGATCTTGGACAATCCCGACCAGCTCCGAGCGCTGGTCGGCAACGAGCTGGCAGAGGTCGCCCAGCAGCATGGGACACCACGACGCACGATCCTGCTCGCTGCCAGCGGCGTCGCGGCGACTGCCGCGGCCCCGCCGTTGGAGGTCACGGATGAACCCTGTTGGATCCTCCTCTCCTCCGCGGGCCTTCTCGCCCGAACCGACCATGCCGATCCGCTGCCCGCCAGTGGGCCGCGGGCCAACCACGACGTCCTGACTTCCAAAATCATTGCCACCGCTCGGGGCGAATGTGGCCTGGTGACCAGCGCCGGACGGTTGTTCAAGATCAGCGTTCTCGATCTGCCGACCGTTCCGGCCACGGCCCACGCCCCCAACCTGCAGGGCGGCACCCACGTCAGCGAGCTCATCACCCTGGACACCGGCGAGCGCGTGCTCTGCCTCACCAGCTTGTCTCACGACTCGCTGGGACTGGCCCTGGGCACCGCGGGCGGCGTCGTCAAGCGCGTCAATCCCGAGGTCCTCGGCCGCGATTCGTGGGAGGTGATGCGGCTCGAGCCTGGGGACAAGATCGTGGGTGCCGTCGAGCTTCGCTCGGTCGACAGCGAGCTGGTCTTTGTGACCAATGACGCGCAGCTACTGCGTTTCCCGGCGGTCTCGGTACGTCCCCAGGGACGCTCTGGCGGCGGGATGGCCGGCATCAAATTGGGGATTGGCGCCCGAGTGGTGTTCTTCGGAGCCGTTCCGGCAAGCGGATCTGTCCTCGTGACCGTGTCTGGCACGTCCCGCGCACTGCCCGGCACCGATGCCGGATCAGTCAAGGTCACTCCCTTCGGGGAGTATCCAGGCAAAGGTCGAGGGACCGGGGGCGTACGCTGCCATCGATTCCTCAAGGGCGAAGACGTGGTGCTGCTCGCCTGGGCGGGACCCGCACCAGCGGTGGCTGCCGCGGCGAGTGGCAGCCCGATACCGCTGCCTGACGCTGAGGGGCGGCGCGACGGCTCGGGCACTCCTGCCAGCCAACCGATCGCTGCCGTCGGTTCTGCGGCCGCCGGCTAGACCGACCTGGAGGACACGATGACCGCGCAAGAGGCAGCTCGACCCGCTGCCGGGGATTTCGACGATCTACTCGCCAACAACCGCGAATTCGCTAAGCATTTCGATCAGCAAGGCTTCGATGGTGTCGCCCACGCCGGAGTTCTCATGGTGACCTGCATGGACTCCCGGATCGTGCCATTGCAGATGGTGGGCCTCACCTTCGGGGACGCCAAGATCATCCGAACACCCGGTGGCCGGGTAACAACGTCCGCCATGGCCGGATGCATCGCTGGCGTCCACCTACTCCACGTCGAGCGCATCATGGTGATCCCGCACAGCCGCTGCGCCATGGCGGCCGCCGACGACGAGGTGCTGATCGAGCGCATCCGCCAGTCGAGTGGTGCCGACGCCTCGTGGGTCCGCTTCGGCGCCTCCGCCGACCAGCGCCGTACGCTGCACCGCGACGTCGAAAAACTGCGCAACCATCCGCTGATCGCCGATCGGGCCATCGTCGGTGGCTTCTACTACGACGTGGACACCGGCCTGCTGGAACGCTGGATTTAGCCTGAGCTATCTCGGCGTCAGCCGCATTCTGGCAGGTGAACGGGCCCCTTTATGACGCTAGGGCTGATTGTTGCGCCGATGCCAAGGAAGCCCGAGATGTGGGGGGCGACCCGCCTTCGGGCATTGAAGCGGGTCGCGAGCCATCTCAGCTCGGCAAACGCTCACGAAGCGAGGAAGCAACGGACACGCGATCTGCCGGGCTCTAACAGTTCACGCGTCGATAGCAGCTGCGTCGAGCTGGTACGCGCCATCGATGATGAAGTCCTTGCGAGGGCCGACGTCGTTGCCCATCAGCATTTCGAAGGTGGTTTCGGCGATCAGCCCATCATCGACGGTCATTCTGCGCAGGGTTCGGTGCCGCGGACTCATGGTGGTCTCCGCCAGCTGGTCAGCATCCATCTCCCCAAGGCCTTTGTAGCGCTGCGGCTCCTTGAAGGTGAGCCCGCGCTTCGTCAACTCGGCGGCCTTCCGCTGGTATTCGGCGTCGGAGTAGGTGTAGATGAACTTCTCCTGGCCCTTTCGCGCATTGGTCAGCTCGAATCGGTGCAGCGGCGGTACGGCGGTGAACACCCGGCCGGCGTCGACAAGCGGCCGCATATAGCGGAAGAAGAGGGTGGCGAGTAGGCAGCGGATGTGCGCGCCGTCGGAGTCGGCATCCGCCATGAAGATGATCTTGCCGTACCGGGCTGTATCGATATCGAAGCTCCGGCCCGAACCCGCGCCCACTACTTGGATGATCGACGCGCACTCGGCGTTCTTCAGCATGTCGCCGATGGAGGCCTTCTGGACGTTGAGAATCTTTCCCCGGATCGGCAGTAGAGCCTGGAACTCGGAGTTGCGTGCCAGCTTCGCCGTACCCAACGCCGAGTCCCCCTCGACAATGAACAGCTCGCAACGGTCGACATCGGTGCTGCGGCAGTCCACCAGCTTGGCCGGCAGCGAGGACGATTCGAGCGCATTCTTGCGGCGCTGGGCGTCACGATGCTGCCGCGCCGCGACCCGCGCCCGAGACGCTCCGACCACCTTCTCCAGCACCTGCCGCGCCTGTGCGCGGGTCGTGCCCTTCGTCGATGTCAGGAACGCCGTCAGTTCCCGGCGTACGGCCTTCGTCACCAACCCGGCGACGGCCGGCGTGCCGAGCACCTCTTTGGTCTGGCCTTCGAACTGCGGCTCGGCCAGCCGTACGGTAATCACCGCTGTCATCCCCTCGAGGACGTCGTCCTTGACGATCTCCTCCCCCGCTTTCAGCAACCGAGTGCCCTGCAACACGTCGGTGAACGTGCGTGTCAGTGCGCGCTCGAACCCCGCCACGTGTGTGCCGCCTTTCGGCGTGGCAATGATGTTGACGTAGGAGCGGGTGGTCGACTCATAGCCGGTGCCCCAGCGGACGGCGATGTCGATGTCGAGGTCGCGCTCGACGTCCCTGGGCTCCATATGGCCGTCGGCGTCCAGCATTGGCACCGTCTCGGTGAACCGGTCCTGGCCGCGTAGCCGGATGACGTCGGTGATGGCTTCGCCGGCCGCGAGAAACTCACAGAATTCCGAGATCCCGCCGTCGTGGCGGAAGCGCTGCTCGCTCACCTCCGCCGTGCGGGCGTCGGTGATGTGGAGTGCCAGCCCGGGCACCAGGAAGCTGGTCTGCCGGGCGCGCTCCTCAAGCTCCGCCAGCGACAAGGCCGCGTCCTTGAGGAAGATCTGCCGATCGGGCCAATAGGTCACGCGAGTACCGGTAATGCCCTTGGCCGTCCTGCCCACTTTGCGGAGGCCGCCGCCTGCGGTGAACCTGGCGTTCGGCCCCGGCCCGTCGAAGTTCCCTGGCGTACCCCGCCGGAACGACATCGCCCAGGTGGCGCCGTTGCGATCCACCTCGACGTCCAGCCGGCTGGCGAGCGCGTTCACGACGGACGAGCCCACGCCGTGGAGGCCGCCGGTCGCGTTGTAGCTGCCGTTGCCGAATTTGCCGCCCGCGTGCAGCTTGGTGAACACGACCTCGACCCCGGAAAGTCCGGTACGCGGTTCGACGTCAACCGGGATGCCGCGGCCACGGTCGGCCACCGAGATGCCGCCATCGGCCCGCAGTGTGACGGAAATCTCCTTACCGAATCCGCCGAGAGCCTCGTCGACGGCGTTGTCGATGATCTCCCACAAGCAGTGCATCAGGCCGCGGGTATCGGTCGAGCCGATGTACATGGCCGGCCGCTTGCGGACCGCTTCCAACCCTTCCAGGACCAGTAGGTGGTGTGCCTCGTAATCGCGTGTTTCCGTTACAGGATTGGCAGTTGGCACGGGCTGAGAGTACCTCCGGTGTGCCCCGCATCCGGGACGGTCGAGACCGCATCCAGATGGTGTCGCGCAGCGAAGAGTAGGAAAAGACTCGGCTGCAGGCTCGATCCGGCCCTCATTCGTTACATAAGAGACACGGCGTCGAGACCCGCAGAGGGAACAATTCAAGCCAGAGTGGATGTTGACTGGGAACCGAGGGTACGAAGCAACAGCGACGTAGCCTCATCACAGATGAAGATCATTCGATCCGAAAGCGAGGCCTACCTTGAGCACATCAGTCATCGAAGGCGCCGCGTTGAACGCCGCCGATCGGTGTGATCGGTGCGGGGCCCAGGCCTACGTCCGCGTCATCATGGCCAATGGTTTCGAGCTCTTGTTCTGCGCCCACCACAGCCGCGAGCACGCGGACAAGCTCAAGCAGGTGGCGCTGAAGATTCACGACGAATCCGAGCGCATCCAGTAGCGCTTCAATAGCTATCGACAGTTCGGCCCCTCCATCGTCCCGATGCGAGGGGTCGAGTCGTCTTGGCGCCGACATCTGCATCGGACGAACCGCCACTGCGGATTTGTCATGTACCCCTAGCTGACGCCCTCCGACGGCCGGCGGCGGGGCTCCCTGTCAGCAGCAGAACGGTGTACCCGCGAGGCTCCATTCCGGCATCCTTATGAAGAGGAGCCGCTGTCGTACGCCGATTCTATGGAGATGGCGAGGTGACGACCCATGTTCGACGCAGCAGCAGTCATCGGGACGGGAAGGTCCGACGATTATCTGCTGTCGCCCGTGGAGCACGCCGAGAGGCTGCGCGCCTCCGCGCCAAAGCTTGCCGCGCTGCTTACCCACAGCGCACCCATGGAGTTGGCGCGGCAGTACGCAGACGCGGACGCCGAAGCCGTTGCCGCGGGGGTCGCGTTCAAGCGTTGGCTGACAAGGGCTAACTGGACGGTCTTGGTGACCGCGACCGTGAGCGCCGTACTGATGGCTGTTGCTCTGCTGGAAGGCAGACTAGGCGGATTGACGAGGCCACTACTCGCCGTGCTGGCTCTTCTCGGTGTCGGAACAGGTGCGATCGCCTCGATGGCCCTGTTCCGGGTGAAGGAGGGACGGCTGCTGGAGAACTGGTTGACGGCCCGCGCGCGAGCTGAAACGAAGCGCTTGTCGTACTTCACCTGGCTTGTCGAGGAGTTCGCTAGCCCGATCGACATCCAGCTCGACTTGCTCAAGCTGGAATACTTTCGCCGCTATCAGCTGGACCTCCAGATCGCCTACTACCGGATCCGGAGATCGGACCACCGCAGCTCGGCTGAGCGGACCCTCAATATTGCAGCTTGGTCGGTCGTCGTTGCTGCGATCGCGTCAGGTGCCGCCGGAGTGCTCGGCGCAATGATGACCGAATGGGCCGCGCTCGGTTCGCTCGCGGTTTTCGCCGCGGCACTTCAAGGGTTCGCCGCTTCGCGGGAGGCCATAAACCAGGATCGCCGGAACGCTGAGCGATATGAGCGCAGCGCGGTGGCTCTGCAAGGCCTCCGAGAACGTCTAGACGATGTCCGGGCAGGCATCACAGCGGGATCCCGATCGGTGCTGATCGAGTACGTCGCTGCTGTCCAGGACCAGTTGTCTCTCGAGCACCGGCAATGGTTGGAAGCAGCGGAGAGCACCCAGACAGGCGTGGCGCGGCTCGACAAAGCGCTTCAGAGCGCACTTCACGGGGATTAGGGCCCCCAGCCGTCGCGGAGGCCTCGTGACGCCCGCCAGAGGGTGTGCTCGCGCGAAATCGCCTCTTCGGCCTGGCCGACGAAGACGGTCCAACGCTCCTCGCTCCTCATGGTTGTGAGCTCTGTCGCGATTGAGGCGAGTTCCTGGCTGGCGATGCCGTATGCCGTCGCCAGGTTCCGGTGTTGCTTGGCCTCGATCCAGGCCGTGACACTCCCAGCGGCCACGGCAAGGAAACCGAGCAGATCGAAGTTGATCCAGCCGAACGCCTTGAGCGCGCCGCCGACCATGCCGGCCACCTCCAGCACGATGCTCACCAGCACCCATGCGCGTGCTCGCCGGTCGTTCCACCGGGCCTTTTGTGAGTACCAGCGTTGCTGGTCGGCAATCCGGTCGTCGAGATAGATCTGCCGACGCTCATCGAAGTCAAGGGCGCGGACTTGGCGCATCTTGTCGCTGATCTGATGCTCGCCGGGGACGCCGGGACCCAACGAGATCGACTGAAGGTCCTGCAGCAGTGACCGGGTCTGCGCAAGGAACTGCGCGTCGACATCAGGGATATCGACCTCGAAGGGCTCGGCCCGAACCATGTATCGCCAGGCGAGTGTCTTGGCGGACTCCGCCGCGGCCCGACCTTCGTACCAGGCCGTGTGCGGACTGGTCATGGCCATGAAGAGCTCGGCGCCTAGTGCGCAGGCGAACGCGAGAAACGCTAGTCCGCCGCCAATCTGGAAGTCTGCCGCGGTAGTCAGCGTGACGGCGCCGCCGAATGCCGCGACGAGCAAAGCACCGAGGCGCACCCTGAGCGCCCTCAGATAGGACCGTTGCGCTCTGACCGACTCCCCATCTGCACTACGACACAGCGCTGGGAAGTCGGCCGGACCGTCAATCGTGACGCTCATCCTGGACGCTCCTATCGAATGGGCCGGAATGAGGCTCCGAGGGCTCAACCGTTGTCGCTGGGCTTGTCACCGGAGTACTGATTGTTCTTAACCGCGACTCCGACGGATAGTCCCATCCCAGGATCGTCGAGCTGCCGCGTGTCGACACTTACCGCTGGATGAGAGCTTCACTTGGCGCAAGTTGGTGTGGGACTACCTGCGTTCCAGGTCCTGAAGCCAGACGGTGGGCGTCTGGGCGCTGAGTGCGCTCGGGCAACACTAGAGACGGTCGCGCAATGTTGTACGGGGGAGCTGTTCCAGCAAGCTGTCGCGATGAGGGGTCGACCATGCTGCGCTGCGACTGATCACCTGCGGCGGCATCTACGACGCAGCCCGGCACACAGCTACCTGGACAACGTCGTGGTCTCCGCCAAGTGCAAATGGTCCGCAAGTCTCACGGCTGGTCTCCAGAGCCGGTCAGCCTTTGACCACCAGCACAAACGGCTCCGACGTCACTCCAGAGCGAGGGTCCACCACCCGAAGCCGGTGCCGACCCTTCGCCAACTCGACATAGGCGGTGAACCGGCCCGACGGGTCAGTCCGGGTGGGTAGCGGGAAGAACACCCACCTACCTTCCTCCCGGCGCTGCACCCGCACAAAAGTATCCGCTCCACCGCGGTACACGCCCTGAATCGGAACAGGCTCAAAGGCCCTGGCAGAACCGGCCAAATCCTCCAACTGAATGGTTGGCTCGCCTCCCCCCGTGGCGGGCGATTCATCGGACGGCTCACTCGTTGGACTGCTCACCGTTGGTGCGGACGCGCTCGGCGTAGGGACCGACGATTGGGCGGTCACGCCGCCACCCCTATTCGCGCCGAACAACAACGCTCCGATAAGCAGTGCCGCCAAGAGGGTGGCGGCAAGGGCTAGCCATCGGAAGCGTTTCTTCTCCGGAGGATTATCAACCGGCACAAGTCCGAAGACTTGCTGCTCGGGGAGTTGGGGAGATGGGTGCAGCCCGTCTCCGTTGAGTGCCGCTGGTGCGATGTCGCCCTTCTGCGGGTCGGTGACTGCTGGATCGACCTGCTTGCTGGCTGTTCTGTGGGGGTCGCTGGGTGCGGACGCTGCCTTGGCCTGGGCTGTTTGGTGGGGGTCGGTAGCTGGCCGCTCTAGCTTGCCCTGCTGATTCGAGAGCATTTCTGGAGGCCGACCTCCACTGGGCACCGCACGGACTGCCGGTATCTCTACCGTGTCGTCATCTTCTGGGCCGGCAAGCGCTGTGTCGACCTTTTCGGCGCGGACAGCCGCTGGCTCTGCCTTCGTCTGGGCCGCCTTCTGGGTGACGGCAGCCGCCGGATCGTGGTTCTTCCCAGTCAACTTTTCGGTGTCCGCGGCCACCGGGTCAGCCTTGGTCTGGGCCGTCTTGTGGCGGGGGGTGGCTGCCGGCTCGACCTGCTTGATGGCCGGCTCGATCTGCTTGCTGGCCATCTTGTGGGGGTCCGTGGCTGTCGGCTCCGCCTCTGTCTGGACCGTCTTCTGCGGGCTGGTGGCCGCCGACTGTAGCTTGGCCTGCTGCTTCGAGAGCTTTTGTGGAGGCCGACCTCCACTCGGCACCGCACGGACTGTGGGTATCTCTACCGTGTCGTCATCTTTTGGCCCGGCAGGCGCCGTGTTGGCCTTCTCAGTGCCGGTAGCCGGAGGCTCAACCTTCGCCTGTGCCACCTTCCGGGCGCCGGTATCCGCCGGATCCAGGTACTTCCCAGGCCCCTTTTCGGTGTCCGCCCTTGCCGGGTCTGCCACTTTCTCGGCCGCCTTTTCGGTGTTGGCAGTCGCTGGATCCACCTCCTGTGCCGGCTGAATGTCGATCGAGTCCGTGGTCTTAGTGCTCCACAGCAGGCCGAGGACCGTGTCGAGCCAGCTGCGGATGTAGCCGAACTCGGGGCTCTGATCACTGGTCCGTTCGAGCTTGCCGACTTCGCGCAGCGCTGCCTTGCGGACGTTGTCGGGCAGCTGAGCCTCCTCGACTCGCTTCCGGTAGTCCTGGGCACCCTCGGGCTTGTTCTCGCCGAGCTCCCTCTGCCTGCTCGCCTTCTCGGCCTTGACAGCTGAGGGGTCGGCAGCTCCCGGGTCGGCCTTCTTCTCTGTGGATAACTGCGGTGCCGGCATCTTCACCCGAGGGATCCGCATTGTCGGTGTCTCGTCTTGCGAGAGGTTCGGCTGCTGGAGTGTTGGGTCCAGGGCTGAGTTCGGCTGCTTGGACGGCTGCGACATCGATACCTCCTGCCAAGGACCTCCACACAATCTTGAAGTACGGCTGCATCCGGGCTGATTCGTGTCACACCGCGGACATCTGGATCACGGCCAATCACCACTCCACGGCCTGCAGTACACCGACGATTCGCGGGTGACGAGCTCGTCGGCACCAACGGCGCGTATACAAATGAGGTTGCCGGCAAGCCACCGGTGATCAACCTCAGCTATGACAAGCCCACTAACACAGGGGGCCGGCTGTGCATGCCGGTCGAGTTCGCCGTGGTGGCAATCCCAACGCGCTGACAGCAGCGCCCAGCCCGCATACCAGACCGAGGAGGCGTGACAGTACATTGCTGACCGCAGCTGAGGCTGAAAGTGCCAACTCGGCTAGCAGGTACGTGCGCACCAGGTCCCCTGGCACATCGTGATGACATGCAGACGGGAAGGAAATCATGACGGCCCTCGACCAGGAGACGATTGAGCGCGTCAAGGCCGATAAGAAACGGCGCAGGTCTACAGCCATCAGATATCAAGATGGACCTGGGCTTGCCTTCATCGTCCAATCCTTCAACCGGGTCTCCAACATCGAGCAGCTCTTCGACGGCCTCAGACGCATGGGCCAGCACGAGCTGATCGTCTGTGAGGACGGCTCGCTGGACGGCTCCCGTGAAAAATGGATGTCCTATTTGGATCGGCCGAACGACTTCCTAATCCACTCCAATGATCTACACGAGATCAGGATCCTTGATCGAGCGATCAGGTTCGCCCGTGCGGATATCGTCTGTCTGGTCCAGGACGATGACGTTATCCCTCCTGAAACCGACTGGCTGGAATCCGCGCTTAGAGCGTTTTCCAACCATCCCAGGCTGGCGATTCTGGGCGGCTTTCAGGGGTTCGAGAGCTTCGACCCTGATCCCGCAAAGGCCAAGCGCCTTTGGGGATGGGACGAATTCCGGTTCGTCCATCACGTCAATATCGGACCCTACTTCATCCGTAGGCGGAGCTACGAGGACCTTGGCGGCTGGGAGTACTCGTTTTCCGAGGTCGGCGAGCCAGGCATCTGCTGTGACACCGAGCTGTGCCTCCGGGCCTGGATGAACAACTACCAGGTCGGCTACAGCTTCGTTCCGTTCAAGGGGCCCTCAGGACATTATCCGGCCGACGGAGGGACTGTACTGTTCTCCGACGACATCAGGGTCAGGAACTCGGTCCGTAACTCCGACACGATATTTGAGATGTACGGACCACACGCTGGGCGAATCGATGAACTGGTGACCGCCGCCAATTCAGCCTTGGCCTCATCTCAAGCTGAGGCCACATACCCATCGCCGCTATTGGGACGTGGCCGCGTTGACCCGGCCGTCGTACGTCCCGGCCTCGTCGAACTCGACAGTCCGGCTCAGTCCGGATAATCCCGGACTCTTGACGACCCAACGCCATGCATCTGAGGGTCTTGAGCCACTCATTGAGCGCGATGGCTGCAAATCGTGGACCGAGACTATCGCCCTTCCCGGTTGCTCACCCGTGGCCGCTGCGTATCGGGCGCGCCACTTCTGACGCTCGGTGATCGCCCGCAGGAGTACCCGCGCTGTAGCTGGCGTGGGCGCCCATCTGAGTCGGTCACAGTGGCGGCCATGCCTTCCACCTCAGGGGCCGACGAACCGGGACAGCAGCGCTTCCCGAACCACCGTTTACCCGGATCGTCCTTGTGCTCGGCCAGCGTCTTTTGGACCAGTCGTGTGAGACGAGAACACGGCGGCCTCCGAGGCCCAGATTCTCCCGATCGTGAGCCTTCGAGGCGCATTGGCCGGGGATCAGACCAACTCCGGGCAGGCCGTCGGCGTCACCGCGACGTCGGGTGGATCGGATCGGACGCTCCGAGGGAACGGCAGCCTGGCCACACGCTCATCTCGCAGGCGGCAGTGAAATCGCACCCAGGTTGAGGGCGTGAGTGTCAGCGGTCGAGCTGTCCTCGCAGCGCTCCCGCGGGGTAGGACGCGTTGTGAACGTTGACGTAATACGAGTCGGGATGCAGGACGATGTCTAGCGCCAGTTCTCGGCTGACCACAGTGCACCCACTGGACGTGCTAAGTGGTACAACGATCGGCCCAGTCGTGGTCGATGGTGCTTCGTGAATGTGCGCCGCGGCGATCGGGTCGACGTCGCTGACCTCGATCGTTGAGCACACCTCGCCGGTCCCTGGATTGATGGTCACGGTTGCGGTTCCGCTGCCGTCCAGGTCCCCTTGGTTCGGTACACCCGCGGCGGTGACCTCTGCCTCGCCAGTGAGCTCAACCGTGAACGGCACACCACCTGTCACAGCGGACGCAGGCACAACGGACGCCAGCAACAGTCCGGCGGATGCGACGAGTCCGAGAGCGAAACGGCGGACCAGCGACATGACAAACCCCCAAGAAGTAGGAATGAGACGGTTCACCATAACTGCCGTCATCGAGATGTTCGGAGCCAAGGCCATTTCAGATTGCGCCGGTGTCAACCCTTTGCGCCATGAAGGCTCGCGATTGTATTGACATGCCGCACGGTGGGCGGCCACGGTGAGGCCCGCCGAGCTGTAAGCGCGGGTTCCCACGGGCGTCTCGAGGGCCCCTAGGACCGGCGGGAACCTCGGCACCACAACACGACCGCTTCAGAGATTTTGACCCGCGTCATTCAGATCGAGCTCACCCCGGATCTGGTCGCCCCGCGTCAAGCGATGGCGCGATGGATCAGAGAGAGCCTGCAACGGCCTTCTGCCATTCTGGCTGTACCTGGATGCCGGGAGCAAGGTCACCGGCACAGCCGATTACATCGGCCATCCCGGCGACCGCTATCTCTTTGTCGACGCAGGCGATGATTGCCGACACCTTCTCTTTATCGGTCCACTCCGTCGGGAGAGTCGAGATGTCCAGCAGCTGGCAGCAGGCGATGTCATGGCCGGAGTTGATCAGATGGCCCCAGCAGACCGGGCTCGTGGCTCGCCCATGTAGATGCGCACAATGGGCGATGGTAGGACCTCGTCGACATGCGCCGTACGGAACGTCTCGCTTCGTCTATACGTCGTGGGGGAGTCGATATACGTTGGCAAGTGACCCCGAGATTTCACCATTGTTGCCCAAGAAGGGAGCGCGTCCTATGTCCGTGGAAGAAAACAAGGCGCTTGTCCGGCGGTATTGGGAGAGCGGACAGGCGGAAGCTCTGCGGGGCAACCTCGATGTTATGCATCAGTACTTCGCTGATCACTACCATGATCATACGTCCCTGCATCCGGAGCACCCTGGGGTGCAGGGGATGAAAGAGCAAATGGCTGATGCTGCTCAGGCGACGCCTGACCTGCGGACCGAGGTCGTGGATATCGCCGCCGAGGAGGATATTGTCTTCGTGCACTGGCGGGCGACCGCCACGCATGAAGGAAAGCATCAAATGACTAAGCATGTCCGTGACATCGAACCGACGGGTGAAGAGGGGACGGTGTCCGGCATCAGCTTGTACCGGATCGAAGATGGCAAGTTCGTCGAAAGCTGGGGTTATCACAACGTCCTCGAGTACGCCCTGGCGCGCGGCAAGGCTGGGGCACCAGGCGGCAGCTCCTAATCTGCGGGGGCATCTACTCGATCCTGGCTTCTGCTCACCACCACCTCAGCGCATTTAAGGCCTGGGAAACGGCAAGGCTGACGATGAACATCAGCCCTGCTTCCTAGGGCAAGGAGACGCCAAGGACCAGTGCGAGGTAGGCACTCAGTCCAGGAGGTAGGCACTCAGTCCAGATAGTCCCGGAGGACCTGAGAGCGGGATGGGTGGCGCAGCTTGCTCATGGTCTTGGACTCGATCTGGCGGATCCGCTCGCGGGTGACGCCATAGACCTTGCCGATCTCATCCAGGGTCTTCGGTTGCCCGTCGGTGAGTCCGAAACGCATGGAGACCACCCCGGCCTCACGCTCACTCAAAGTGTCGAGGACGTCGTGCAGCTGCTCCTGCAGCAGGGTGAAGCTCACCGCATCCGCGGGAACGACCGCCTCAGAGTCCTCGATCAGATCACCGAACTCAGAATCGCCATCCTCGCCCAGCGGCGTGTGCAGCGAGATCGGCTCACGGCCGTACTTCTGCACCTCGACGACCTTCTCAGGGGTCATGTCCAGCTCGCGAGCCAGTTCCTCCGGCGTGGGCTCGCGGCCAAGGTCCTGCAGCATCTGCCGCTGCACGCGGGCGAGCTTGTTGATGACCTCCACCATGTGCACCGGGATGCGGATGGTCCGGGCCTGGTCAGCCATCGCACGCGTGATCGCTTGCCGAATCCACCACGTGGCGTACGTCGAAAACTTGTAGCCCTTGGTGTAGTCGAACTTCTCGACCGCTCGGATGAGTCCGAGGTTGCCTTCCTGGATCAGATCCAAGAAGAGCATGCCGCGGCCCGTGTAGCGCTTCGCCAGCGAGACCACTAGCCGCAGATTGGCCTCGAGTAGGTGGTTTTTCGCCCGCCGCCCGTCCTCGGCGATCCAGTCGAAGTCATCGAGCTGAACAGCCTTGATCTTGGCGTGGTCGTCGTTGATCTTCTCGTCCGCGAACAGGCCCGCCTCGATTCGCTTGGCCAGCTCCACCTCCTGCTCGGCATTCAGCAGCGCGACTTTGCCGATTTGCTTGAGGTAGTCCTTAACCGGATCTGCCGTCGCCCCGGCCGCCATCACCTGCTGTTCAGGCTCGTCGGCATCGTCGGCTTCGGACAGCGTGAAGCCCTCGTCTTCGACCAGCTGACCCTCAAGTTTGGCTTCCTCGGCTGGCTCGAAAGTCGACTCGTCGACATCGTCCAGTGAGCGCTTCTTGCCCACGGTGACAACGACCTCGTCGCTCTCAAGATCAACGAGAACGTCAGCCGTCAGCTCGATGTCGCTGACCAGCTCCTCGACCGATATCTCTACATCGTCAAGGTCTTCGGTGACGATCTCTGGTTCACCTTTGTCTGTCACGATGGTGATGTCGTCTGCAGCTGGCTCGGGCCCCGCCTTCTTTTCGGCCTGTTTGCTCGCCGCCTTCCCCACCGGCTCCTCGACAGCACTTACCGCTGCCTTCTTAGCCTTCTTGACGGTGGACTCCTTCGCCGGCCGCTGCGATTCGCCCGTCTTGCTGGCCGGCGCCTTGCTGACCGACGACTTCCCGGCAGACTCCTTACTCGCTGGGGATTTGGTGACGGTAGCTGTTGCTTGACGGGCCCGGACGGGGTTCGCTCCGACTGCAGGGACAGATGGTTGTGCTTTGGAGGGGGGCGTCACAAAGAACCTCTCGAACTAGCGAGTGCCGGCTGACCAAACGAAACTAGGGCAGGCAACGCCCATCGGAAGTCAATAGGCGCTCCGATCGGTATTCTGACACGAACCTCCAAATCTCCCGTGATCTGCTCAGCAGGTGCAGCGGCATGTCGGCGAAGGCAGCCCGAAAGGCGGGTGACGGGCTGGGACTGATCAGCCGTTGACCTCGGCCTTGACGGCGAGTACGGGACAGGACGCGTCAAGGAGTATGCGCTGCGCATTAGTTCCCAGCAACCGTTTCCCCACCGGTGATCGGCGTCGCAGACCAATGATGATGAAGTCTGCTCCTTCTGCCTCCGCCGCATTGATGAGTTGTTCGGCCGGTTCGATCGCGGCGTCGCCCGCCAGGATGCTGTGGGGGATGCCGGTGGTGGCCAGCTCGGCGCTGAGGGCGGCGATCTCTTCGTCGGGCGAGGCATGCACCACGACTAGCTTGGAGTTCCGGATCCGCGCTTCGTCGAGGGCGCGGGACAGTGCAGCGCGTCCCTCCGGAGCCGACGAGTAGCCAACCACGATTACCGACGTCACCAGCGGAGCACCACCGTCATCTGACACGCCGGCCGCCGGTGTCGTCTGCGACATCACCGCACCTCCCAGGTATGGACCGGTTCATTACTGTGCATTGCTTCCACGTACGACGCCAACATGTCGCGCAGGGCATCGGCTCGCGAGGAGCCGTCGCGTTCCCTGTTGGCTACTGCGGCAGTTTGCCACGTGGCCCCGTTGACCGCATCCACACAGCGGCGCTCGATGATGTCGAGTAAGCGGCCGATCTCGCCTTCGTCGACGTCCCACAGCCGCAGGCCCTCGGCGGCCAGGGGCAGCAACTTGCGGAGCACGAGCTCGACGACGCTGACCTGACCGATCTGCGGCCAGTAGACATCCGCGGCGATCCCGTGTCGTACGCCGGCCGCGAAGTTCTCACTCGCCGCGGAGAATGACATTTGGCTCCACAGCGGTCGATCCTCATCTGCCAGCGCGCGGACCATACCGGCGAAAAACGCGGCATTGGCCATGGTGTCCACCACGGTCGGGCCAGCCGGAAGGACCCGGTTCTCCACCCGGAGGTGCGGAACGCCCGCCCGGATGTCATAGACCGGCCGATTCCACCGGTACACCGTCCCGTTGTGCAACCTCAGCTCATCGAGCGTCGGGACTCCCCCCGCATCAAGTACCGACAGCGCGTCTTCCTCGGTGCTGATCGGCAGCAGCGCCGGAAAATACCGGGAGTTCTCCTCGAACAGATCGAAGATGGAGGTGATCCAGCGCTCTCCGAACCACACCCTGGGCCGTACGCCCTGAGCCTTCAACTCCTCGGGACGGGTGTCGGCGCTCTGCTCGAACAGGGGGATGCGCGACTCGGCCAGGAGCGCCTTGCCGAATAGGAACGGCGAGTTGGCGCCAACCGCCACCTGGACACCGGCGATGGCCTGCGCAGCATTCCAGTACCCGGCAAAATCGTCCGGGCTGACCTGTAGGTGTACTTGGGTCGAGGTGCACGCCGCCTCAGGCATGATCGTGTCGGAGAACATCTGCAGCCGCTCGACGCCGTCGATGACGATCTCCAGATCCTCGCCGCGGGCCGCTACGATCTGCTGGTCCAGCAGCGTGTAGCGCGGGTTTTGGCTCACGCTGTCCAGCGTCACGTGCTCAGCACGCAGGGTCGGCAGGATGCCAATCATGACAAGCTTGCTGCCAGCTTCGTAAGCCCGCGTATCGGCGTCGTTCAACGACTTGCGGACCGACTCCTCGAACGACGTAAACCCGCCGCCGGACAGTTGCCGAGGCGCCACGTTGATCTCAATGTTGAACCGGCCGAGCTCGGTTTGGAATGACGGATCAGCGATCGCCGCCAGCACTTCCGCGTTGCGCATGGCGGGCTGGAAGTCGTCGTCAATCAGGTTGAGCTCGATTTCCAGACCGGCCATCGGGCGATTGAAGTCAAATCGGGATTCCGTCAGCATTCGCGCCAGGGCATCCAGGCAACGTCGGATCTTTTCCCGGTGCAGCTTCCTCGCCTTCCGAGTGAAGGTCGTCTGATCGACCTCGGCTCCCATGGACCCTATTGTCTCGCTGGCTCGATCGCGCTTGCTACCCCCGCCGTGCATTCTCGGTCACAGCCGATGCCCAAGCCGTCACGTGGGGCCGCTTAAGGGTCTGCTCGCCCGCTCGTCCAGGCAGGCTCACCGATCCAGCGACGCCGGTGAGGATAGGGGTTACGCTGACGGCCGTGCCCGCCGATACGTCGACCAAACTCGAGCCGCCCCTTGCTGACCGCCGAGTTCACCGTCGCGTTCATCACGGGGATGTCTTCGAGGACCCGTACGAGTGGCTGCGCAACAAGGAAGATCCCGACGTCCTTGGCTACCTCGAGGCGGAGAATGCCTACACCCAGTCGCAGACGGCGGATCTGAATCAGCTGTCCGACGCAATCTTCTCTGAGATCAAGAACCGGACGAAGGAAACCGATCTCGGCGTGCCCACCTACACCTCGCATCCCGGCGGAGCCGCCTATTGGTACTACGACCGGACAGTCGAAGGCTCGGAATACCCGATCTATTGCCGAGTCGTCGCCGATGATCCCAGTACCCCCCCCGACATCGAGGGCGACATTCCCGGTGAAGAAGTGCTGTTGGACGGCAACCTCGAGGCAGGCGAATCGGAATTCTTCTCGATCGGCGCGCTAAGCGTCTCCGTCGACGGGCGGCTGCTGGCCTACTCCACCGACCACAGCGGTGACGAGCGCTTTGTGCTGCGGATCAGGGACCTCCAGTCCGGAGAGTTGCTACCCGACGAGATCCGCGACATCGGCTATGGGGCGACCTGGGCGCAGAACAGCCACCTCTTCTATACGCGGGTTGACGAGGCTTGGCGACCGTACGCGGTACTGCGGCACCGACTCGGCACCGATCCGGCCGAGGACACCGAAGTTCTCAGTGAGGCCGACGAGAGATTCTGGGTGGGGGTCGACGCCAGCCGCGATGACCGCTGGGTGATTCTGGGTGCGGCAAGCAAGCTGACCTCGGAGTATCGGCTGCTCAACACTGAAGATCCGGAGGGTGAGCCGCGGATCGTGGCGCCGCGGCGACAGGGCGTGGAGTACGACGTGGAGCCAGCCGGTGACCGGCTGCTGATCGTGCACAACGACGGCGCCAAGGACTTCCAGCTCGCTGAGGCGCCGCTGGATGCCACGGGGCCGGAACAGTGGAAGACGATCCTGCCGCACGAACCCGGCGTTCGCCTTCTTTCGATAAGCGCCTACGCTGGTCACGGCGTGCTCTCCTTGCGCCGTAACGGGTCCACCGTCCTCCACGTCCTCCCCAGGGACGAGGACGGCAACTTCTTGGCCGGGGCCGACGTGCAGTTTGAGGAACCTCTCTTCACCGTGGACTCCCCGGGCGGCACCGAGTATGTGACCCCGACCATCCGGGTCCATTACGGCTCATTCCTCACTCCAGACTCGGTCTACGACTACGACCTAACCACCGGAAAACTGACGCTGCTCAAGACGACTCCGGTGCTGGACGAGCCGACGTTCGGACCGTACGACTCGGGCTGCTATGTCCAAGAACGGGCCTGGGCCACTGCCGCTGACGGAGTGCGAGTGCCACTCTCCATCGTTCGCCGCGCTGAGGTGCCCCTTGACGGTCAGGCACCGGCCTTGCTGTACGGCTACGGCTCGTATGAGATCTCGATGGACCCCACGTTCTCGACATCACGGTTATCGCTGCTGGATCGGGGCGTGATCTATGCCATCGCCCATATCCGTGGCGGCGGCGAACTGGGACGCAGCTGGTACGACCAGGGAAAGCTTCTGGCCAAGAAGAACTCGTTCACCGACTTCGTGGCCTGTGCCGACTATCTGATCGAGCACTGCTACACCTCGCCAGAGCGCCTTGCTGCTCGCGGCGGCAGCGCAGGGGGCCTGCTGATTGGTGCGGTCGCCAATTTCGCCCCCGATCGTTTCCGCGCTCTGCATGCGGCGGTGCCGTTTGTCGACCCATTGACCACCATCCTCGATCCGACGCTGCCACTCACGGTGACCGAGTGGGAGGAGTGGGGCGATCCGCTGCATGATGCCGAGGTCTACGCCTATCTGAAGTCCTACACCCCCTACGAGAACCTCGCCGCCATCCGCTATCCCGCGATTCTGGCGACGACCAGTCTGAACGACACCCGCGTCTTCTACGTGGAGCCCGCCAAGTGGGTGGCCGCTCTCCGCCGCATCGCCACCAACGACCGTGACCGGCCGATCTTGCTGAAAACGGAGATGTCCGCCGGCCATGGCGGCGTAAGCGGCCGCTACAAGAGCTGGCACGAGGTCGCGTTCGAGTACGCCTGGATTCTGGCGCAGATCACTCAGGAGAGCGCGCCGCTGCATCCGCTGGGCCCCTCGGCGACGAATTCTCATCGTGCCGGGGTTACTCCTGGGTAGCTTTCAGGGATTCTTCAGGGCTGTCGAGGAATCCTTTGCCGACCCCGATGCGTTCTGCTTAGCGGAGGCAACGAAAGGGGCGCCAACGTGACGACAACTCGTACGCGAGTTTCCGAGGGCATCGATGGGAAAGATGCCGTCGGCCTTTACCTGGAAGGTATCGCCAAGACTCCGCTGCTCACCGCAGAGGAAGAGGTGGAGCTGGCGAAAACGATAGAGGTCGGGCTCTACGCCGAGCACCTGCTGGGTGGAGAGATCACGGCGGCCGAGCGGGGAAAGCGCGCCAAGCGCCCGAGCCAGGCTGAGCTGGAATTTCTCATCGAGGACGGTCAACGGGCGATGCAGCGCTTCGTCACGGCCAACCTGCGGCTTGTCGTCTCCGTGGCCCGCAAGTATGGGCGTTCGCAAATGCCGCTGCTGGACCTGGTGCAGGAAGGCAACACCGGGCTTATCCGCGCGGTCGAGAAGTTCGACTACACGAAGGGCTTCAAGTTTTCCACCTACGGCACCTGGTGGGTTCGCCAGTCCATCAGCCGCGGCATCGCGCAGCAGGGTCGGATCGTTAGGCTGCCGGTTCATGTTGCGGAGCAGGTCAACCAGGTCGGCGCTGTCCGCAGAACTCTGGAGCGTCGCCTTGGTCGCGACCCGGAGATCGACGAGATCGCCGAGGAAATGGATCTCGAGCCGGAGCGCGTCCTGGATCTCATCCGGTACGGCCGTGACCACGTCAGCCTGGATGCGCCGGTCGAGGAAGGCGGCGACACTGCCCTCGGTGACCTGATTGCCCGCGAGCCAATGCCTGGACCGGACGAGGTGTTCCTTGACGCCGAGGAGCACGCACGACTCGAAGCGCTGCTCGATCAATTAGACGAGCGGTCCGCAGACGTGGTGCGTCGTCGCTACGGCCTCATCGACGGTCGGCAGGCAAAGCTCTCCGATATCGGTGAGCTGTGGGGCATCACCGCCGAGCGCGTGCGGCAGATCGAGCGGCACGCGATCGCCAAGCTGCGCGGCAAGTCCGTCCTCGCCGCCTGATTCATTGTGCTGCCTTCGGGCCAGCACACACCCAGAAGGGCGATCCGGGATTTCCCCCTCCGGATCGCCCTTTTTTGCCCCCGGCCACTTGACAAGAATCGTGACGCTCCCGCTGGTCAGCGGAGGGGCCGGATCAGTCCCTCTTGCGCGACATTGGCCACAAGTGCTTCCTGCTGGAAGAGCCGCGCGGTGGAAAGGCCGAGGCTGCCGGATGCCGACGGCGAGGCCTGGTCAAAGAGAAGCCAATCGTCCGCGCGGAAAGGGCGGTGGAACCACATGGCGTGGTCGATTGACGCGGCCTGGACATTCAACCCGACGAACACGCCATGTGGCACGGTGGTGACGGCCAGCAAGGTCAGATCGCTCGCGTAGGCCAGCGCTGCCTGATGCATTCGCCGGTCGTCCGGAAGCGAGCCATTGGCTTTGATCCACACCCGAGCTCGGGCCGGGTGAAGCGGGTTATCCAGCGCTCCTCCTGGCCGCGAGTCGCCGACGTAGCGGACATCGAGGGCACCCCACTCACGCTCCCAGAATGACGGTTCGCGACCCGCCACCTTGGCGAGGACCTCGCTGAGCCGAGGGCAGCTGTCCGGGTTTGGCACGTCATCGGGCGCTGGGTCGGCGTGTTCATAACCGATCTCCGCCTCGTGGAACGAGCTGGAGAGGTAGAAGATCACACGTCCGCCCTGCCGCGCCACTACCCGGCGGGAGGAGAAGGAGCCACCGTCGCGTACCGCCTCCACGTCATAGACGATCGGTGTGTCGGTGCGTCCGGCGATGAGGAAGTAACCGTGCAGCGAGTGCAGCACGCGGGTAACGACGACCGTACGAGACGCGGCCATCACCGCTTGGGCCAGTACCTGCCCACCGAAGACCCGCTGCAACTGGGTGTCCGGCTGTCGCGCCCGAAACAGCCCGATCTCGATCTCTTCGAGCTCCAGCAGATCGATCAGCTCACCGACGGACTGAGGCACGCCCGCGAGCTTATCGACGCAGCCGCCATGCCTCTGCCACTGACGGCAGCTCAGCGAAGCGCTGCTGTCACGCCTCGTCGTTCTTGTCGCGCTCGGCCAGGAACCGCTCGAACTCTGCGGCAATCTCATCGGCGCTGGGCACCCGCTCGGATTCATTGAGCTGAAGGCTGTCGTACTGCTGCTCGAGGGTGGCCACCAATTCCTGCACCTCTGATGAGCCTGCCATTTCCTCGGCGATGTCGGCCATGTTGCTGGCCGACGCCTTCTCCAGCGGTTCCAGCGGCACCGCCAGGCCGGTGGCCTGGTTCAGCGACCGGGTCAACGTGAGGGTGGCCTCGGGAAACGCCGCCTGGGCCAGATAGTGCGGGACATGCGCGGCGAAGCCCATCGCCTTCCGCTCTAGTTGGCCGAGCCGGAACTCCAGCAATCCGGCGAAGCTGGCGGGTACTTCTACCCGATCGATCCAGCTGCGGTAACCGCGAACCAACGTCGTGTCAGTTGCGTGAGCAGTCAACGTCACCGGGCGGGTATGGGGCACCGCCATCGGGATCCCGTGCACGCTCACCGTGAGCCGAACACCGAACTGCTCGATCAGGCCGACGACGGCAGCAACCAGCCGCTCCCACTGCACGTCTGGCTCCGGTCCGCTGAACAGCAGGAACACTTCGCCGTGCTCGTCGACAACCCGGTGAAGCCGCAGATGCAAGTCCGCATAAGACTTCCACCGATTGGTATCGAAGACCATCGCGGGCCGCCGGCTGCGGTAGTCGTGCAGTTGATCATGATCGAACTCGGCGAGCACCTCGTGCTCCAGCTGCTCCAGGAGATGCGCGGAGAACAGCCTGCCCGCCTGCCCCGCGTCGACGAAGCCATCCATCTGGTGAACCAGCACCGGACGGTGTTCTTTGAGCTTCGCCGCAACACCCTCGTCGAGGGTGTAGAGCAGCCGCGGGTCCAACATGACGTCCAATCTACCGTCGCCGCTGATTTCCCCCCGATTTTCCGACCTCGGCGGCTCAGCGCGCGGACTCGTCCCTCAGTCGGGATTGTGCCGTCTCAATGGCGGCGAGAACGCGCTTGTCCGACACAGGTACGCGGGTCCGTAAGGACTGCGCGAACAGACTGACCCGCAGTTCCTCGATCAACCACCCGATCTCCTCGACAAATCCGGGCAATCGACCCGGCGGTGCCAATTCACACAGGTCGGCATAGGCCTCTTCCACCCTGATTATGACCTCGAATCCGGCGGCATCACGAGCAGCCGTGTTCCTCAGGGCTTCGATGCGCAACTGGACCGCCTTGAGGTATCGCGGTAGTTCGGTCAGTTGCGCGTACGGCGTCGCTCCCAGGAATCCCGGAAAGACGAGGTTGCCGACCTGCTCGGCGATGTCGGCGGCGGCGGCCTCACTCACCTCGCGCGTCCTTGGCAGCGCTGCCTGCACGGCCCCGCTCAGCCTGCTGATCTCCGCTGCCAAGGTGGTTATCTGACGCATCAGGTCGGCGTTCTCAGCCCGTACGCGATCGCAGATCTGCGCGAACGCCGAGGCATCGCGAACCGGCGCCACCTGGAACCGGCGGACCAGCTCGCCGACTGATGCCAGTCTGGCGTCGGCGAGCAGGGCAGGAACTGAGGCGTAAGGACTTGTGCCCAACGCCAGCTTGTCGGCGTTGTTCAGATGGGCGACGACCCACCTCGTGGGATCTGGCGTGTTCAACAGGACCAGCCTGCGAAGGCCGAGCGGTGAGGTCGCCTGCTGCCGCTCGGCTGTCTCGCAAATGGTCAGGCCGACGCTCGAACCCTCGTCGATCAGCGCCGGATAGCCGACAACCTGATGGCCGGCCCGTTGAAGGGTGACGCGCTCGGCGATCTGCCCGAAGTCCCATGTCACCGCGCCCGAGCGAGACAACTCCGCCGCAGCGTCGTTCAACAGGCGGTGCAGGCGGCCGCCGAGCTCCGATCGAAGCTCGGCCAGGTCCTTACCCGCCGCCAATTCCCGGCCCGACCCGTCGCGAATGAGGAACGTCACGCGTAGGTGGGACGGCACTCGGTCGGGGCGCCAATGCGCCGCCGTGATCATGTCACCGGTGAGCATGTGGAGCGCCCTGGCCAACGCTTCCGGGAGGGACTCGGCAGCACTGCCAGGATGATCATGGAGCCACTCGAGCGCTCGGCGGGCGGTGTCTGGCGCGGGGCTGTACCGCTTCCGCTGGTCCTTGGGTAGCGACCGAATGAGCTCGGTCGCAAGCTCTGCGCGCAGCCCCGGCACCTGCCAGGTGAACGGCGCGTCGGGAATCTGGTTCACCACCTCGACCGGAATGATCACGCACACACCGTCTCGGGCATGGCCGGGCTCGAACAGGTAGCCGATCTTGAGTGAGTGGCCGGCCACATCCCACCTCGTCGGGAAGGACCTGTCGTCGACCTCGTCCACTGTGGTCAGCAGGTCGTCCAGCGTCATAGCCAGCCGGTCGCGTTCCGGTTCTGGTGCTTGGCGCCACCAGGAGTCGAAGTGCGCCGCGGAGACCACATCCTTCGGCACCCTGGCGTCGTAGAACGAAAAGATCGCCTGGTCGTCGACGACCAGGTCGCGACGGCGGGTCCGCTCCTCCATCGACTCGGCTTCAGCTCGAACCCGCGTGTTGTGCGCGAAGAACGGGTGGCGGGTACGCCACTGGCCTTCGACGAGAGCTGATCGCAGGAAGATCTCCCGCGCCTCGGCGGGATTGATCTTGCCGTACGCGACCCGGCGGTCGGAGATGATCGGCACGCCGTACAAGGTGACTGTTTCGTATGCGAACACTGAACCGCTGCGGGTCGACCAGTGGGGCTCGGAGTACTGACGCCTCAGCAGGTGCTGGCCGACCTCCTCGATCTGCGCGGCGTCAATGCCGGCTACCGTCCGAGCCCATAGCCGGGTGGTCTCCACGATCTCCGCAGCCATGACGAGCGGCGGCTGGAGCTTCGCCGCGCTGGATCCCGGGTTGATCGCGAACCGCGTGCCCCTGGCGCCGAGATACTCCCGCAGCGCCGGCCGCCGGCGACCAGCCGACTGCTTGCGCTCTTCGCGAAGATCAGCAAGCCCTACATGCGATAGCAGGCCGGTGAGAACTGCCGTGTGAACGCGGTCAGGCGATGCAGGCGTGTCGTTGCGCCGAAGGCCGAGCTCGCGAGCGATCTCCTTGAGCTGCGTATGCAGATCCTGCCACTCGCGGATTCGAAGGAAGTGCAGGAACTCGTCGCGGCACAGCCGCCGAAATCGGTTCCCGGACAGCGTCTGCTGTGACTCGCGCAGATAATCCCACAAGCGCAACAGCGCAAGGAAATCACTGGGGTCTCCGCCAGGCTCAGACCCCGTCACACGTCCTGCATCTGTCGAAGGGCGGTCGTCGACGAGCTGGAACCGCGGGCCCCAAAACCGCCGGTGGAGGGCGTCGGCCTTGTCCCGCTGTTCGGCGGGCCGCTCCCGCGGATCCTGGATCGAAAGCCCGGACACGATGATCAACATCTCGCGAAGGCAGCCCTGCCGCTCCCCCGCGAGCAGCATTCTTCCCATCCTCGGATCGATGGGAATCGCCGCCAGCCGTCGGCCGATCATCGTGAGCCGCGGCCGGGTGCGGCTGCCGCTCTCTGAGATCGCACCCAGCTCGGTCAAAAGGCGCAGGCCGTCGTTGACTTGGGAGTTGTCGGGCGCATCGAGAAAGGGGAAGGTGGCGATCTCACCAAGATCGGCGGCTGTCATCTGCAAGATCACCGACGCCAGGTTCGTCCGCAGGATCTCCGGCTCCGTGAACTCGGGCCGGCCCGCGAAGTCCTCCTCGCTGTAGAGCCGGATGCAGATGCCGGGCGCGACGCGGCCGCAGCGTCCGGCACGCTGGTTCGCCGATGCTTGGGAGATCGGTTCGATGGGCAGCCGCTGCACCTTGGTTCGCGCGGAGTAGCGAGAGATGCGCGCCAGGCCAGTGTCGATGACGTAACGAATCCCCGGCACTGTCAATGACGTCTCGGCCACATTCGTGGCGAGGACGATCCGGCGCCTGGCGTGAGAGGCGAACACTTTGTGTTGCTCCGCGGCCGACAGCCTGGCGTACAGCGGCAGTACCTCGGTAGAGGGCAGCTTGAGCGCCGCGATGGCGTCGGCGGCGTCGCGGATCTCCCGCTCGCCGGAGAGGAACACGAGGATGTCTCCGGTGCCCAGTGGGCTCAGATCCCGAACGGCCTCGATGATCCCGCCGACCTGATCGGCCTCGCCGTCGGCCAGCAGCGGCCGGTAGCGCACCTCCACCGGGAAGGTCCGCCCAGTGACCTCGACGATCGGGGCCGGCTTGCCGTTTGGCTGGCCGAAATGAGCCGCGAAGCGCTCGGTGTCGATGGTGGCCGATGTGATCACAATCTTCAGTTCGGAGCGTCGTCCAAGCAACGACTTGAGATAGCCGAGCAGGAAGTCAATATTGAGACTGCGTTCATGGGCCTCATCGACGATGATCGTGTCGTACCGACGAAGACCACGATCATGGCTGATCTCGGCCAGCAGGACACCGTCGGTCATCACTTTCAGCTGGGTGTCCCGTGACGCCTTGCGGGTGAACCGCACCTGGTAGCCGACAAGATCACCGAGTGGTGTCTGGAGCTCCTCGGCGATCCTCTCGGCGACGGTACGAGCGGCGATCCGCCGGGGTTGCGTGTGCCCTATCGATGCCCGGCCGAGCTCCAGGCAGATCTTCGGCAGTTGGGTGGTTTTGCCGGATCCGGTTTCACCGGCCACGACCACGACCTGGTGATCAGCAATTGCCTGCTTGATCTCATCGTGCCAGGCGGTGATGGGCAGCGCGTCGTCGTAGCTGATCCTCAGCTCATCGGACACCGGCCCATGCTAGGCCGCCGGCCCGGCTCCTTGATCAGCGCAGGACCACCACTGGGCAAGCCGCGTGCGCCACCACGTGCTGGCTCACCGAGCCCAGCAACATGCCGGCGAAGCCACCATGGCCGCGTGACCCTACCACCAGCAGATCGGCACCCTGCGACATGTCGATCAGCACCTTGGCTGGGCTTCCTTTCGAGATCGAGATCCGCACATCCACGGTTGGTTCCCGGGGTTCCAGCTCAGCGGTGAGCCGCTCGAGCAGGTCCCTGGCGTCTTTCTCCGGCTGGCTCTCATAGCCTTCGGGAGGCATCGACCCGTACCCCGGTCCCATTGGCAGCGCTGGTGGGTGCCAGGTCGATACGGCCACCAAGGAGGCGCCATGATGCGCGGCCTCCTCGTAGGCCCACTGCAGGGCGGCTCGACTGGTGTCGGACCCGTCCACGCCGACCACGATCTGCTTCATGTCGGTCATGCTCTTGCCCCCATCTGGTCGAGAGCCGAGGTCTGGACGACGACCACATCACAGTTGGCGTTCCTCGCAATCTCCCGGGGCACTGATCCTAGAGCCTCGCCCTCGTGCGCACCGAGACCGCGGTTACCCACGACGATCAGGCTGGCGGGACTCCTGTGCGCCACTCTTAGCAGCGCCTCCACCGGGTCGCCTTCGAAGATGTCCTGCTCGATCGATCGAATATGATCCGAGGTCAGTTCCTGCACGGTCTTGTGCATGGCAGCCCTTGCCGCTTCCCTGCCGTACAGCCGCTGCCGACCCCCCACCTGATCCCTTGAACCGGCTTGATCTTCCGGCTCGTAGGCGGTGACAACGACCAGCCTTGACTCAGCCGCAGCCGCGATATCGTGCGCCTTGCGGGCCGCGTACAGCGCGGAAGGGGAGCCGTCGGAGCCGACAATCACCCGGTCGTAGGACGTGAGGTGCCGATGGGCGCCGAGCGGCATGATCGGAGATTCCTCATCCGACTTTGGCGGGTTGACCCACAGCATGGCGAGTGCCGCGAGACCAAGCAGCACTCCGGCGACCAACATCGCGTTGGTGCCACTCTCGCCCAACAAGTTCTCGTAAATCCAGCCGAACGTCAACGTCTGGATCAGCATCGGAACCACGATCATCATGTTCAAGATCCCCATGTACACGCCGGTACGTTCCCGAGGGACCATGCTCGCGACCATCAGATAGGGCACGCCGACCATGCTGGCCCAGGCAATGCCCATGCCGATCATGGGGACGAGTGTCAGGTACTGGCTGGTGATCTGCGACAGCCAGGCCAACGACACCGCGACCAAGGCCAGGCAGCCGGCATGCACGCGCTTGCCGCCGAAACGGACGCACAACGGCAACAAGAACAAGGCGGAGACCATGGTGAAAAAGTTGTAGGTGCCGTTCATCAGCCCGCTCCAGGCCGCCGCCTCCTCGTACTCGGGTGTGTCCGGGGTCGTATTCCAGACCGATTCGGCGACGCTGACGGATACGAACTGCCAGTAGATGAACATGGCGTACCACTGGAACAAAAAGGCCAGACCGATCTTGTGCATACCGATCGGCATCACCTTCACTGCCTGGGCGATCTCGGACACCGTGGCGCCGAGGCTCTTCGACGCCGCCCGGATCTCCGCCAATTCCCGATCACTTGGTTGAATCTCCTTGGTCCTGATCATGGCGAGTCCGATGGTGACCAGGCATACGGCCGATCCCAGCCAGAAGCAGACGAAGACCCAGTAGGGCACGCCGGCCTCGGAGGCCCCAGTGACGAACTTCTGCATCACAAACAGCGACACGTTGGCCAGCACAGCCCCGGCGCCGGTGAACATGCTCTGGATCAGGAAGCCTCGAGCGATCTGACTCCTGCGAAGGCGGTCGGAGATCAATGCTCGATAGGGCTCCATGGCGGTGTTGTTCCCGGCGTCCACCAGCCAGAGGCAGATCACCGCCATCCAGAGAGCAGTGACCAGCGGGAAGAGGAACAAGATGAGAACGCACATGACGCCGCCGCCGAGCACGTAAGGCTTCCGCTTTCCCCACCGGTCACTCCACGTCTTGTCGCTCATCGCCCCGATGTACGGCTGAATCAACAAGCCTGTGATCGGGCCAGCGATGTTGAGGATCGGCAGGTTGTGCGCGTCAGCACCCAGCAGCAGGAACAGCGGGTTCACCGCCGTCTGAGTCATAGCGAAGCTGTACTGAACGCCGAAGAACCCGAGGTTCATCCAGGCGATGTTGCCGAACGTCATCAGGGGACGGCGAAGGTCCTCCTCCTCGCTGATTTCGGTGACGTCCGCCACCGCGGCGCCTGTTGCCATCCAAATCACTCCTTCAAGATCAATGGAGCGCAGTCAATAGCCCTGCGTTCGCAGCGGTTTCCTCGAGGATCGAACGCGTTGTCTAACTCCGGATGTGGCGCTTACCTGACTGTCGAGGTCTATACCCCGGATCCAATGTGAATTTTTATGGATTCTCGTGCGTAGCCACGGCTCTGTCAACGTTTTCCGGTCCGGGTAGCACATCGTTATCTGTTGGCGTCCGTCTGCTCTGAACTTGGCCGAAAGCCCATGATCTGTTCGGACATCGAGTGCTCGGTGATCATGTGCTGCCGCAGCCGCGGCGATCATCACCTGCCGCGGCCGAGAGGCGTCACTGAGCGGCTTGCCTTAGGGGGCGCTGACCATGAGGTCGGTCAGCTCGGTCCGTCGCGGTCGCTGAACGTTGTTCGGCCGTCGAGCTTCGCCGCAAGTTCCTCGTCGATGCCGTCTGCCGTATCCGATACGACGCGGACAGCCTGGTGCAGATGGGCCGGCACGAATGGTTTTGCTGGGACTGACAACGTGACGAAGACCCGGTCGCGGACCAGCTGAAACTTGACCCAGCGGGCTTCGACGTTCAGATCGTTGAGCACCTCGGTAGCCCGAGACCGACCAGACACATCGTGCACGACGGCCGCGAAGATGATCACCTCTTGACCGTCGGCGGCGGTTCGCAAGAACAGCATGGTGGACCCCACGCGGATCGCCACGTCACCTTCGGCGTCTCGTAGCGGCGTGTAGCCGTACATGTCAGCGAGCTCCGCTTCGACGAGTTGGTCCAGATGCGACCGGTTGCGCGGCAGCAGAGGCGCGAGATCGTCGTGCGCCACGTGGAGGGAGCGGCTGTCCAGCGGCGCTTCCCGTGTCAGCGGGGAGGGCTGGAGCACATCCGCCAGCTGGTCGGGCGCCAGGAATATCGGGTGCTGGACACCATATACGTCGCGCAACGCGCCCACCGCGAGCGCTGCCAGCTCGTCTGATTGCTCCTGAGGCGCTTCGAACCAGAAGTTGGTCGTCGGGTCAGAGATGGCGCCGCTCGGCGACCGCCAGCCCAGCTGGTTCATAGCCGACAGTTGCTCGGTGCCCAGTTGGAAGTCCTCCCCCAGGGTGGCGTTACCCGCTGCCTCACAGCGGACCCTGGAGGAGCTGGGGCAGCTGAATCGGACGAACGGCCCCGGATCGTCGCTTTCGGACTCGGTGCCAATGGTGAGATCGCCGGAGTCGTCCATCATCGAGATGACCTCGCTCAGCCGGGCCTCGAACTCCGCCCAGGCCTCGGCAATGCTCCGATCGATGTCGAAGTCGTCGATCTCGGCCAAGCCCCACCTCCTCTCCGGCAACCTAGCGCACCATCTACGCATCGAGGGCTGCGACGACGCGGGAGGGCGCAGGGCGGCCCAGCTCTTCGGCTAACCAGCGGCTGGTCCCGACGAGTTGGGCTAGATCTATGCCGGTGGGGATGCCGAGCCCCTGCAGCATCCAGACCAAGTCCTCGGTGGCGAGATTCCCGGTCGCCGATCGGGCGTACGGGCAACCGCCGAGACCGCCCGCGGAGGAATCGAATTCGCTGATGCCGGCTTCCAGGCCGGCGAGGACGTTCGCCAGCGCCTGCCCGTAAGTGTCGTGAAGATGCAGCGCCACCCGACTGCGGGCCACGCCAGCCGTCTCCACAGCGTCAATGACTGCAGCGACCTGGCCGGCGGTGGCAACGCCGATGGTGTCGCCAAGGCTGATCGTGTCGCAGCCGAACTCGACCAGCCGCGCTGCCACCTGCGCGGACTGTCGAGGATCGACCCGGCCCTCCCATGGATCGCCGAAGCACATGGAGACGTAAGCGCGGACGCGGAGCCCGCTGGCTGCGGCTCGCTGAATGACTGGGGCGGCCATGTCAAGGGCACCGCTGAGACTCGTTCCGAGGTTCTCTTGAGCGAACCGCTCGGTGGCTGAGACGAAGACGGCGATCTCGTCGGCGCCAACCGCTTCCGCGCGGTCCAAGCCCCGCAGGTTCGGAACCAGCACCGGATAACGGACGCCCGGTCTCCGCTTGAGCGAGCTGAGCAGTTGATCGGCATCGGCCAACTGTGGGATCCTCCGCGGCGACGTGAAGCTGGTCGCCTCGATCGCTTGCAGACCGGCATCTCCAAGTCGATCGATCAGGGCCAGCTTCACGTCGAGAGGAATGATCGTTTTCTCGGCCTGCAGACCGTCCCGCGGCCCGACCTCGTAGATCTGGACTCGATGGGGAAGATCGACCCGGGGATGCACCGCCGGCAAGCCGACCGGGGAAGTTCCACGCGAGGTGGCCACGGCTCCGACCCTACGCCGAAGCTACCCTCGAATTGTTCGCCGCAGGTCCGTCCACGGGACCTGCCGAGCGTCATCGAACGGAAGGACAAACTGTGACCGGCCCCCAAGGGTTTCCATCGGGCGTCGCTCCGGTGGGACCACCTGGCAGCTTGCGCGTGCCGCCCGCACTGCTTCGGCAGACACGTTCCCCGTTGAGCTGGGTGTCGATGGTCGTGCTCGGTGCCGGCGCCCTTGTGATTGGGCTCCTGCTGATCTTGAACGGCGGTCCGGCGGAGCTGCTGCTGACGACGATTCTGGCAGCTCTCTCCTTCCCGGTGGTGCTGGTGATCTGTTTTTGGCTGGACCGATATGAACCCGAGCCCGCGCGGTATCGGATGGCTGCCCTAGGTTGGGGCGGTGTCGTGGCGGTTTCGCTGAGTCTGGTTGCTGAGCAGGTGCTGTTCGCGCTGCCGGGCACGGACGACGTCATCG
Source organism: Propionibacteriaceae bacterium (assembly GCA_035641455.1). Taxonomy (GTDB): domain Bacteria; phylum Actinomycetota; class Actinomycetes; order Propionibacteriales; family Propionibacteriaceae; genus Microlunatus. Next base: position 58,229 of record DASQUD010000250.1, read on the forward strand.
ACACCATCATCACGGCGCCAATCGTCGAGGAGTTCGGCAAGGGACTGTTCCTGGTCGTGATCGTGATCTTGCGCCGGTCTCAGGTCCACGGCGTGCTCGACGGCATTGTCTACGCGGCGTTGGTGGGCATCGGTTTCGCCTTCGTCGAGGACATCGTCTATTACCTCAGTGCGTTGGATGCGGGTGAGCTGCCGGCCACATTTTTCCTGCGTGGGGTCATGGGCCCGTTTGCCCATCCGTTGTTCACCTCGGCCACTGGAGTTGGCATCGGCATTGCGGCGACCACGCGAAGACCAGGCGTGCGGCTGACTGCGCCGATACTGGGTTACCTGGTCGCTGTGCTGACCCACGCCCTGTGGAACGGCAGCGCACTGTGGGGCGGCCGCGGCTTCCTCTTCGCGTACGTCGTCGTCATCTTGCCGCTGCTGGGGATCGTGCTGGGCCTGGCGATTTGGGCGCGATGGCGGGAGGGCAAACTGCTAGCCACTGCACTGACGCAGGTCGCCCAGTTTGGCTGGATCCGTCCAGACGAAATCCGGTGGGTGGCCCGCCTATCGGATCGGCTGTCGGGGCGGTCGTACGCGAAACGGGTCGGTGGGAAGCAGGCAGCCCGAGCGTTGGGTGCCTACCAGCAGACGCTGATCGAGATTGCCTTCCTTCACTCGCGGGCGGTACACGGCACGCCACCGAGAGATATCAATCAGCGGATGGACATGCTCCTGCAGCGGGCGGCGCAGTTGCGACCGTACGTCATACTCCCTCAGCCGGCTCTCCGCCAGCCGGGACCATCGAGCTCGACATGGCCGCCTTCACTTCCTCCACCCCCGATGCAGCAACCTGGTCAACCCCGGAACTGGTAGTTGCCGGTTGGTGGCGATGCGAACAGGCCGGTTTCGTCGAGCAGGGCGTCGCACTAACGTCGCCCTGCTACTACTGGTCCTCGGTGCGTTCTTCACCGGATGGCTCGCCTTTGGCTTCGGAACATCGCTGCCGTCCACGCTCACCACGGTGAGCCATGGCTTGCTCGGACTTGGACTAGTGGCGTTGGTGCCATGGAAGACGGTGATCGTCCGACGGGCGGCGCCAATCTGGCTTGCCAGCCTGCTGCTGGTGGCCCTCATCGCGGTGTGTCTGGCGGCTGGCTTCATCCAGGTATTCGCCGGGCACCGAGGCTCGGCGGGGGTTAGTCCCCTGCAGATACACGTGGGTGCCGCGGTGATCGCCGTGCCGCTTCTCGTGTGGCATGTTTTGCGTCATCGCCCTCGCCGCCACCTCCCTGCTCGGGGGGACGTGTCACGGCGCAACCTACTTCGCACCGGGGCCTTTGCGCTCGCCGTCGGCGCAAGCTATGCGGCACTTGAAGGTCTCGGGATGCTCGCCAGGTTGCCCTCATCGCGCCGCACGTCAACCGGATCACACCGGGTGGAGGCTCTGGAACGGCCGGCCACCATCTGGCTCTTCGATCGCGTGCCGCCACTGGATGTGACGCGCCCGGTGGAGGTCGCCGGCGTGCGCCTCCAGCCGGACGAGCTTGCTGCGAGGTCCCAAGTCGTTCGGGCTCGACTCGACTGCACGGGCGGCTGGTTTGCGGATGCGGAATGGACTGCCGTGCCGCTCAACGAATTGATCGCACCGGACCGGCTCACCGCGGCGGCCAGTCTGATCGTCACCAGCCTGACCGGCTACTCCAGGCGCTTTCCGGCTGATGACGCTGCTTCGCTGTGGCTGGCCACGGGTTGTGAGGGCCAGCCGCTGAGTTCAGCCGGTGGGGCGCCCGTTCGGCTGGTAGCACCTCATCGTCGCGGATTCTGGTGGGTCAAGTGGGTCGCGACGGTGGAATTGAGCGACCAGCCTGCGTTCGCTCAGTCGCCCTTCCCGCTGCAGTGACGCTCGAGCCGCCTCGGCGGCGACGCCGTCATGCGGAGGCAGACGCAGTTCAGCTGGAGGATCCGGTGAGTTCGCGTGGTACGGCGATCACATCCACCAGGGCGCCGTTGCGCCACACTGTGATCTCTACCCGTCGACCAATGGCGTCCTCCACCATCCGGCGTTGCAACTCAGTGCTTGAGCCGAGTGGTTCACCGGCAACCGCAACCAGAATGTCGCCAACCCGCAGGCCAGCCGTTTCCGCCGGACTCCCCGTGATGACCTGCGCGACGCGCAATCCCTCACGCCGACCGAGCTTCTTGGCGAGTGGTGGCGGGAGCGGCGTCTGGCCTCCAGCGATCCCGAGCCATGCTCGTCGAACCCGGCCGACAGCCATAAGGGCGCTGATGATTCGCTGCGTGGTGTCGTTGATGGGCACGGCCAGGCCGACACCGATGCCCGCGACCGCGGTGTTGACCCCCACCATCTGACCCCGGCTGTCGGCCAGGACACCACCGCTGTTGCCGGGATTCAGAGCGGCGTCGGTCTGGATCACCTCGTCTACCACCCGACCTTGCCGGGTTGGCAGCGATCGGCCGAGCGCTGAGACGATACCGGCTGTCACACTTCCGGCCAGCCCGAGAGGGTTGCCCACCGCGACGACCAGTTGACCAACCTGGAGCTGCCCGGCGTCACCGAGACTCACCGGTGTTGGCACATCGCCGCGCGCCCGGAGCACGGCCAAGTCGGAGAACGGATCCCGGCCCACAACGTCGGCCATCGACTCTGTCCCGTTGGCGAACGCAGCGACTGCTGAGCTCGCCCCCTCCACCACATGCGCGCTGGTCAGCAGATAGCCATCTGCGGTGAGGACGCTCGCGCTGCCGGAACCCTCACTCCGACGGGAGGCGACCTTCAAGCTCGCCACACTTGGCACGACCCGCTGCACCACCGCGGTCACTGCCGCCGAGTAGGCGTCCAGCAGCTCGCGATCACGATCATCGATCATGTTGGTCTAACGCCAAGGAATACGATCTGTTCCCTGACCGAGCCCGATCAGCTGCAGCCGCTGGTGGAACCGCAGCCTTCGCAGACGTAGCAGCTCCCGCTGGGGCGCATCTTGGTACCGCAGGTAAGGCAGAGGGGCGCGTCGACGCTGGTGCCGGTGATCTCCTCGAACAGCTCGGATGTGGTCCGAGCGCCCGGGGGCGCCGGCTTGGCGATCGCTACTGGTTCATCCAGTTCATCGGTGTTGATGTTCTCGGTACCCATCTGATCTGTGGCGACGAGATCTCCCGGGTCGTTCCTCAGTGACTGGGCCTCGCTGATCTCCTCCGGCTCCAGATATGAGCCGGTCTCGACGTGCCGTGCGCGCTCGGCTGCGGTGTAGATGCCTAGCTCCGCTCGCTCGTCGAAGGAGAGGTAGTCCAGTGCCAACCGGCGGAAGATGTAGTCCATGATCGACTGCGCCATCCGGATGTCCGGGTCGTCGGTCAGACCGGCAGGCTCGAACTTCAGGTTGGTGAACTTCTGGACGAAGGTCTCCAGCGGTACGCCGTACTGGAGCCCGATCGACACCGCAATCGAGAACGCATCCATCACCCCGGCCAACGTCGATCCCTGCTTGCCGAGCTTGAGGAACACCTCGCCAAGTCCGTCGTCAGGGTAGGAACCTGAGGTCATATAACCTTCGGCACCGCCGACCGAAAACGAGGTCGTACGGCTGGGCCGTGACTTGGGGAGCCGTTTCCGGGTCGGCCGGTAGACCACCTTCTCCACGATCTCAGTCTCGGCTGGAACCGCCGCCTTGTCATCAGCACTTGAGGACTTCGCATCGCTGAGCGGCTGCCCAACCTTGCAGTTGTCGCGGTAAACCGCCAAGGCCTTCAATCCAAGCTTCCAGCCCTGCCGGTAAACATCGGCGATGTCCTCGACCGTCGCGGTTTCCGGCAGGTTGACCGTCTTCGAGATCGCTCCGGACAGGAACGGCTGCGCCGCCGCCATCATCCGTACGTGTCCCATCGGCTTGATCGCGCGCTGCCCCATGGCGGTATCGAAGACCTCGTAGTGCTCCGGCTTGAGGCCGGGCGCATCGATCACATGGCCGTTCTCGGCGATGAACTCGACGATGGCTTCCGCGGTCTCATTCGCATAGCCCAGCTTCTTGAGTGCCCGCGGAATCGTCTGGTTGACGATCTGCAGCGACCCACCACCCACGAGCTTCTTGAACTTGACCAGCGAGAAGTCCGGCTCGATACCGGTCGTGTCGCAATCCATCATGAATCCGATGGTCCCGGTGGGGGCACAAACACTGGCTTGAGCGTTGCGGAATCCGCTGGCCGCGCCGATCTTGATCACGCCGTCCCACGCTGCCGTGGCCCGGCGGCGCACGTCGGCACCCAGACTGTCGGTAGTCCGGAGCGCATCGTTGGCCGCCTGATGCTTGCGCATCACCCGCTTGTGGGCGTCGGCGTTGCGCGCATAGCCCTCGTAAGGACCGACGATGCCTGCCAGCTCAGCCGAACGGCGGTAGGAGACACCGGTCATCAGGGAGGTGATCGCTGCCGCCAAAGCCCGGCCACCTTCAGAGTCGTAGCCGTGCCCGGTCGCCATCAGCAGGGCGCCCAGGTTGGCGTAGCCGATGCCGAGCTGGCGATAAGCCCGAGTCGTCGCCCCGATCGCCTCCGTCGGGAAGTCCGCGAAGCAGATGGAGATATCCATCGCAGTGATGATCAACTCGACAGCCTGCTCGAACTTCTCCGCATCGAAGGTGTCGTCGTCGCGGAGGAACTTGAGCAGATTGAGGCTGGCCAGGTTACAGGAGCTGTTGTCCAGGCTCATGTACTCAGAGCACGGATTGGACGCGGTGATCCGGCCGGTCTCGGGGTTGGTGTGCCAGTCGTTGATCGTGTCGTCGTACTGAATGCCGGGATCAGCGCACTCCCACGCCGCCTGGGACATCGTCCCGAAGAGCTCCCGGGCGTCGACGGTCTCCGTCACCCGGCCGTCGATACGTGCTCGCAAGCCGAACTGGGAACCGTCTTCAACGGCACGCATGAACTCGTCGGTGACCCGGACCGAGTTGTTGGCGTTCTGGTACTGCACCGATGTGATGTCTCGGCCGCCGAGATCCATGTCGAAACCGGCATCCCGCAGGGCACGGATCTTGTTCTCCTCCCGGGCCTTGGTCTCGATGAACTCGACGATGTCGGGATGATCGACGTCGAGCACGACCATCTTGGCTGCTCGGCGCGTAGCACCGCCCGACTTGATGGTGCCTGCGCTCGCATCCGCACCGCGCATGAAGGACACCGGCCCGGAGGCGGTGCCGCCAGAGCTGAGCAGCTCTTTGGAGGAGCGAATCCGCGAAAGGTTGATGCCCGCTCCCGAGCCGCCTTTGAAGATGAAGCCTTCCTCGCGGTACCAGTTCAAGATCGAGTCCATCGAGTCGTCGACGGACAGAATGAAGCAGTTGTGCACACGCAGATTGCCGGACAGGTACTCGCCGGACTCGGTCTGGATGTCGTAGACGTCCATCGCGCCGCGTTGCTCGATCCGCTCGACCTGCAGCCGCTTCATCGCTTTGGCCGCGTGACCCGGCTTGTCGAAACTGCTCTCGAGCTTCTCCTGCTTCACCGGGTCGAGAAATCCGATCTCGTCGGCGAAGATCCGCCGGTCTCCGGCATTGCGGATCCGCAGATTCCAGGTGCCTTGTCGGTTGCCTCTCGATGCTTCCTGAAAGCCCACGCGCGCAAAGATGCCAAAACGCAGGAGAAGTGACTGCAGCCCTCGAATCAGCTCTTCCGACATCAGATCGATCTCGATCCCGAAGGAACGGTCCCGGGCGGCTACCAAGCCCTCGGCCTGGAAGATGCTTCGCAGGTAGGCCGCGACGACGGGTAGCGGCGCTGTGTAGAGCTGTTCCGGGACGACCATCGACTCGTCACCAAGCAGCAGGTTCCACTTCTCGATGTAGTCCGACAACTGAGCACCGTAAAGGCGGATCCGGCGGCTGTCGTCACCGTGGTCATGGTTTCGCACGGCGCGCTCGTCTCGATCGCCGTCCGGAAACACAACCTCCAGCGCTTTGGTCACCCAGGCCAGCTCGGCTGGCGTTACGGTCCTGACCTCCATGGTCACAGACCTGTTCCGGCTTGTGTCCTGGCCGACGAAACCATCGGACTGCAGCCAACCGGCCAACGCCGCCTCGGCGATGTCCGAGGAGGAAATCTGGTCCTCTCCGTGGGAGTCGCGTCGGTGCCACTCGACCATGTCACCCGGCAGAAGGGTGCCTGCCGGAACGAACCGGCCGGTGGTCTCGCTGCTGCTCCGCCACACCAGATGGTCGGCCGTCACGTCCAGCGCGTAACCAGCCGTGGTGTGTAGCCGCAGCACGTCTTTGACGCCGTTTGCCTTGGTCGCCACGACCGTGGTGAGTCCGTGGGCGTCGTACACCTTTGTTCCGACAGCGTCGTCCTCGACCAGCCTGCCGATCGGCACCAGCCCGCCAGGAGTGCTGACCAGCGCCTCGTACGGTTGGCAGGCGCTCACCTGCTGAGGAGAGGGAGTGCCGACGTTGAACCACACCGGCGAATTGAATGAGAAGTACTGGTGGAGCAGCATCCACGTCAGCTCGTGCTCAAATATCTCGGCGCTGACCGGATCGGCGAAATACCCGTAGTCCTCGCCTGCCTTCCGATAGGTCTTGACCACCCGATCCAGCAGTTGGCGGAGGCTGTGCTCACGAGCCGGCGTACCCAGCGCGCCACGGAAGTACTTGGTCGTCACAATGGTCGAAGCGTTAACACTCCAGAAGTCGGGGAACTCGACTCCCTTTTGCTCGAAGACGACGTCGCCGGTCTTCCAGTTGGTCTGGACCACGTCGCGGCGCTCCCAGCTCACCTCGTCGTACGGATGGACGCCGTCCGTCGTGAACACGCGCTCGACGGTCAGCCCGACGTTCTTGACCCCGCGGGATCGCCGAGCGTCTGATCGCCCATTCGCCGAACGGGTGGTTTCGGTCATGTCTACCTCTCTTGTGCCTTCAGGATGAGCTGGTCGTGGATTGCTACGAAGGTTCTGTGTGGTTGGAGCCGGGCTGGGTCCGCGCAGCCTTCCCCTACCGCGCGGACCCTGCCCGGGAGTCCAGGGGCCGTTGCTAACCCCGGCTAGGGCGGGCTGTCTTCGTCGCCGGCCCGCCGCGTCGGTGTGAGCCGGTGCGGCGTGAAATTGCGGATCTTCGTGTCGGCTTGCCGGTCTGGAATGAGCGGTTCGATGCCAGTCGGTTCCTGCTCGACGCGAAGCAGGGCAATCTCGGCTTCAAAGTCATCCACCGAGCGAAATTGGCGGTAAACGCTGGCGAACCGGAGATATGCGACCTCGTCGAGCTCCCGCAGGGGACCCAAGATGGCTACTCCCACTTCGTCGGCTGGGATTTCCGGCTGGCCTGACGCGCGCAGCGAGTCCTCGACGAGCTGACCGAGCCGAGCCAGTTGATCCTCAGTCACCGGCCGCCCCTTGCATGCCTTCCGCACGCCGCTGATTACCTTGTCCCGCTGGAACGGCTCGATGACCCCACTTCGCTTCACCACGACCAGTTGCATCTGTTCAACCGTGGTAAACCGGCGGTCGCAGGACGGGCACTGACGGCGCCGGCGGATGCTCGTGCCATCCTCGGCGACGCGGGAATCGAGCACCTTGGAGTCGGTGTGCCGGCAGTACGGACAATGCACGGTCGACTCCCTTCTCGAGGACGCTCAACTCCGTTTCCACGGGCCGCTGGGGACAAACCCAGAGAATCGTGGGGAGAGAGTGTGGATGAAGCTGTGAACTGTTGTGTGTGATCGACCACAACCTGTGGATGAATCACACGCTTGTGAGTACTAGATATAGATTACGTCCGCTTCGCTTGCTTCCGCAAGAGCTACGGTGCAATAGATGACGTCGCGTCTTCGCCGGACAGCTCTGGATCGACACTGGGCGCGCCAGACGGCCAGATACCTCCGAAACGCGTGACCTCAGAGGGAGTTGCGGAGCACCGTATACGCCACGAGCACGAGCGCCCCGGCCAGCAGCCAGGACGTGGGGCGCACTGCCGCCAGCCGTTCGCCTACCTTGACCGGCAGTCGAACGCGCGGGCCCCCGGCAAGTTGCACGGTCCACAGCACGCCCAGTGACCCGGCCACGATGAGCCCGACCAAGGCCAGCGGGTTGAACGCGAAGGCAGCAGTTATCTCGAGGTGGAGCAGCGCGCTACCCATACGGGTTCCACCGCACAGTGGGCAGTTCCAGCCGGTGACTTCCCGGAACGGACACGGCAATCCGAAGCCGGTCGTCGCATACAGGGCGCTCAATCCGACGCCGACGGCAAAGAAGCCGGCGATCCACTTCAGTCCGGTCTGGGGCTGGAAGCTCGAAACCGCGGGCGCGGTGCTGACCACTGGCCTATTGTGCTCTTCTCACCCCCGCAACAACACAATGGCCGTCCTTCCGGTGCGTGGCCAGCTCACCTCGTAGCGCCCCACCGCCGCGCCGAGCGACTCACCGCCGAACTCCCTGACTCTGCCCGTACGGCCGGTACTCGGGGCTGGTGACACGAAAGGCCGTAAGACCGATCACCGTTGCCGCGGTCACCAGCAACAGCAAGCCGGTCAGGAGGATGAGGGCTACGCCGCGCTCGGTCAGCCGGACTGGTGCGGCGGCGGCCGTCTCAGCAACACAGGCACGTGGTGCTCGTGACCGCGACATCGCTGCCGATGGAGCCTCCACAGGGTGTATCGGTCGGCTCTGCGGTCGCACTCCGCGCCCAGATTGAGCCAACGAGCTCACTCGAGCCCGTTGAGGAGTAGCGGCCCAGGAAAACTGCCGCCGGGTGTCAGGCCGTCCTGCTGCTCCGGCACTCTCCAACTTCATGGTCATCAGCGTGTTCCTCCTCATCGAACGCGCGTTCGATAGAACGGCTGTTGGATTTGTATCGCAGAATCCGCTGCGCGCCAAAGGCATTCGAGCAAAAGTTCGATAGTTTGTGCTCATGAGGCCACTGCACCATGGACCACCGACATTTTCTTTTTTGACGCGACACACCTCGAACAGATGTTTGATTCGTCTGCTGTCCTTCTCTAGCGTGTGACTCATGAGAAAGCACGACGACGTGAACCGTCCCTTCCCCCTGCCGCAGCGGAAACGAGGCCGCCCCAGCGCGGCTGACGTCGCGGCCCAGTTGGGCGAGACGGCGTCGGTGAGCTCGCTGCCAGACGGACCAGCCGACGAACATGGTCTGACACCACGCCAACGCCGCATTCTTGAGGTCATCAAAGCCGCGGTCGAGTCGCGCGGCTACCCGCCGAGCATCCGTGAGATGGGTGAGGCCGTCGGTCTGGCGAGTTCATCGAGCGTCGCCCACCAGCTCAAGGCCTTGGAACAAAAGGGTTTCCTGCGACGCGATCCGAACCGTCCTCGAGCGCTGGAGGTCCTGCTGCCTGGCCACGCTGCGCCGGCGACGCGGTCAGCGGCGCAGACCTCCGCATCGAGCAGCGAGGTTGACGAGACCGGAATCGGCGACGCCTTTCCGGAGCCTGTGCATGTGCCTGTCGTCGGTCGGATCGCCGCCGGTGGCCCGATCCTGGCCGAGGAGCGAATCGAGGATGTCTTCGCCCTCCCGCGCCAGCTGGTCGGCGAGGGCACCATGTTCTTGTTGGAGGTCCGTGGCGACTCGATGATCGACGCCGCCATCTGTGATGGCGACTGGGTCGTGGTGCGCCAGCAGCCCACCGCCGACAACGGTGACATCGTGGCTGCCCTGCTCGACGATGAGGCGACCGTCAAGACGTTCAAGCGTCGGGCGGGCCATGTCTGGCTGATGCCGCACAACCAGGCCTACGACCCGATCGACGGCGACCACGCGTCCATCCTGGGCAAGGTGGTGGCGGTCCTTCGCCGTGTGTAGTTCCGAAAGCCGCGCTTCGACAGAGTCAACGACGAGCGTTCACGTCACAGCCTGCTGGGTTCCGCTGTCAAGATTTGCGTGCTCAGCCGCGCCACAGCTCGGAGCTTGTTCGACACATCGAGCGCGGCGACCTTGTACGCCTCCGACAGCGTCGGATAGTTGAGGACCGTGTCGACGAGGTAGTCGACTGTGCCGCCGCACCCCATGATCGCTTGGCCAATGTGGACGAGCTCGGTCGCGTTGGTGCCGAAGACGTGCACCCCGAGAATCTCGCGACTGTCGGCATGGACGACCAGCTTCAGCATCCCGTAAGAATCGCCGATGATCTGGCCGCGTGCCAGCTCGCGGTATCGCGAAATGCCGACCTCGAAAGGAATCGCCTCACTGGTCAGCTCTTCCTCGGTCTTTCCGCAGAACGAGATTTCCGGAATGGTGTAGATGCCTATCGGCTGTAGGGCCTGGAGTTCGTTTGCCGGCTCCCCGAAGGCGTATGCGGCGGCCAGTCTGCCCTGGTCCATCGACGTGGCGGCAAGGGCCGGGAAACCGATGACGTCGCCGACGGCATAGATGTGGGGCATCTCAGTCTGGTATTGCCCGTTGACGACCAACCGGCCGCGTTTGTCGGCATGCAACCCGGCCAGGTCGAGGTTGAGCGCGCCGGTATTGCCCTGCCGGCCAGCGGAGTGCATGACGACCTCTGCGGCGATCTTCTTGCCCGAAGCCAGTGTGGTGATCGTTCCTCGTCCCGCGCTCTCGACGGAAGCAACCTCCTCACCGAAGCGAAATGACATGGCGTGATCGCGAAGATGGAATTTCAGAGATTCGACGATCTCCGGGTCACAGAAGTCCAGCATCTGTGCACGCTTCTCCACCAGCGTCACTCGGGTGCCAAGTGCGGCGAAGATTGACGCATACTCGACTCCAATGACACCGGCGCCCACGACAACGAGTGAATCGGGAACCTTCTCCAGCGTCAGGATTTGATCGGAGTCCAACACCCGTACGCCATCGAAGTCCACGTTGGGAGGCCGAGCAGGCACCGTACCGGTGCCGATGACGACCTTGTCCGAGGTCAGCGTCCGATGTGAGTCTGAGCCTTCGATATTGACCGACAGTGTGTGGGGGTCGAGGAATCCGGCGGAGCCGGGAATCAGCTCGATGTGGTTTCGTAGCAACTGGGATCGGATCACTTCGGTTTCTCGGCCGACCACGTGCTGCAATCGGGCCAGCAGGTCTGAGATCGTGATCTCTTCCTTGACCCGATAGCTGGCTCCGTAGAGGTCGCGCAACTGCATGCCGGTGAGGTAGAGCACCGCCTCGCGCAAGGTCTTGGACGGGATCGTTCCGGTGTTGACGCAAACGCCACCCACCATGCTCTTACTATCGACGACGCAAACCCGGTGACCGAGCTTCGCCGCCATGATTGCGGCCTTTTGACCGCCGGGCCCAGAGCCGATGACCGCAAGGTCGAAATCGTACGTGTGCTCCATGGTGGCTAGCGTGCCAGACGATGGTTAGCAGCGCTATGCCTCTGGCTGCTCGGCTCGTGTCCTCCCGCTTGCCCAGAGATGCGGCGCAGCGCACCGATCACGACCTCACGATCGCTGGTCTGCCACATGTCGGGCATCGACGCGCGAAGATAGTTGCCGTAACGGGCGGTGATGACACGGGGATCCAGGACTGCCACAACGCCGCGATCGCTGAGGCGCCGGATCAACCGGCCGGAGCCTTGGGCGAGCAGCAGGGCCGCGTGAGTGGCCGCCACGGCAAGGAAGCCGTTGCCGCCGGCTTCGGCCACCGCGCGCTGGCGAGCCAAGGTCAGCGGCTCGTCGGGTCGTGGAAAAGGGATCCGATCGATGATCACCAGCGAACACGTAGCGCCTGGCACATCGACGCCCTGCCAGAGGGACAGGGTGCCGAACAAGCTGGCCGCCTCCTCTTCGACGAACCGCCGGGTAAGTTCGGACAGCTGCGCGTCGCCCTGGCAGAGAATCGTCAGCTTCGGCAGCTGTTTGCGGACATGCGCCGCCGCGGCTTCGGCGGCCCGCCGGGAAGAAAACAGGCCAAGTGTGCGGCCGCCGGCGGCCCAGACGAGCTCGGCAATCTCCTCGAGGTAGGAGTCTGACAAACCATCCCGACCCGGCGCCGGCAGCGAGCGAGCGAGATACAGGATTCCCTGCCGTCGATACTCGAAGGGGGAACCGACATCGATCGCTCGCCACGGCTGGTGGTTATCAGACCGAATGTCCTCGGCGGTCTCGCTCGGCAGGGCCTCCGCACGCTCATCGATTCGCAGCCCAACTGAAGTGGCGATGGCCGTGAATTCGCCGCCCAGCCGCAGGGTGGCTGAGGTGAGCACGGCCGTACGGTCGGCGAAGATGTGGTCGCGCATCAGGGCCGAGACGGACAGTGGCGCTGCGCGGAGCTCCCGCCCCGATCGTTCGCGGTCGGCCACCCACACCACGTCGTGATCCCGCACTGCGGCCATGCGCTCGGCGACGTCGAAGACCTCTTTCACTGCCGCGGCCGTCTGCCGCTTGTCCGGGTTCTTGTCATCCGTGGACGTCAGGGCACTGATGCAGGCCCGAGCCGCGCTTCGTACGGCCTCACATGCGACCACGACACCGGTCTCGGTGTCTTCAACCCTCTCCAGTGGGGACAGATCAAGGGCTTTCCGAAGTGCGTCGGCGGACTCCAGCAGCGCCAACGCCACCTCGTCGTCGACATAGGGCAACACCCGACGGCCAATCCGATCCACCAGCTGCGGACTGAGCTCGGCGGACGCTGCGCCGGTCACCCGGGCCACGACCTCATGCGCCTCGTCGATGATCAACGCACGATGCGGCGGCAGCGCGGTGCCGCCATGCATCGCGTTGATCGCCAACAAGGCGTGATTGGTCACGATCAGGTCCGCCGCGCGAGCGGCATCACGCGACTTCTCGACGAAGCAATCGTCCCCGTAGGGGCAGCGTTGGGCGCCCAAACATTCCCGAACAGGGATGGAGACCTGGTGCCAGCCGCGTTCCGTGTGCGGCGGAGCTGAATCGCGATCTGCCAGCCCGTCGGCGGCGGCCTGCTCCTCTGCCCACTCCCGGAGCGCAAGCACCTCCCCGCCGAGCGCGGATTCTGGCGTGCTCGGTGTGGTCGACGGAATCGTGCCCACCAGATCAGCGGCGGACAGCAATGTGCCCTGATGGGAGCTCGCCGAGTCTCGTACCCTCAGCAGGCATGCGTAGTTCGTCCGGCCCTTGAGAATCGCGTGTACGGGCCGATCGCCGGTCACCTGCTCGACGGCATCCAGGGCGACCGGAATGTCCTTGTCGGCGAGCTGGCTTTGCAGCGCCAGCGTGGCGGTGGCGACGACAATCCGCTCCCCGGGGTGTTGAGTGAGCCAGCTCAGCGCCGGCACCAGGTAGCCGAGCGATTTCCCGGTGCCCGTTCCCGCTTGGACGAGCAAATGCGTACCTGTATCGAAGGAGTCGGCGACCGCGTCAGCCATCCGCGCCTGACCCGGGCGTTCCAACCCGCCGATCGCCTGCACGGCCACGGCCAACGCCACGCGGTGAGCGACGTCCCGCGCGGTCTGTCGAGTCACATCCGCAGGATCGGGCTTGCGATCTGCGGTCACCCGGCTCAGCCTATTCGCACCGTGGAGCCAGCACGCGGCCCGCCGAGGGGTGGCGGCGTGCTACGAATTGGTCGACTCAACGCCGACGACTTCGTAAGGAGCAAGTTCCGCCGCGAGCGCAGCATTGACGTGAGCAAGGACCATGGTGCCCTCCGACGTGTGCTCGCTGACGAGAAGTTCTCCGGTTCGGTGAATCCGATCGAGAAGATCACCACGTGCGTAGGGGACAAGAGCCCGGACTTCGACAGCAGGCCGTGGCAGCCGCACCTCGGTCATCGCCCGGAGCTGGTCGATTCCCCAACCGGTCCGAGCCGAGATCACGGCCGCATCCGGATACGACGTCCTCAGCGCAGTCAGCTGTTCGCCAGACGCGGCGTCCATCTTGTTCAGCACGAGCAGTTCCGGTACATCACCGGCGCCAATCTCGGCCAACACCGTACGAACTGCCCGAATCTGCCCAGCCGGGTCGGGATCGGAAGCGTCCACCACATGCAGCAAGAGATCCGAGTCCGCCGACTCCTCCAGTGTGGAAGCAAAAGCCTCGATCAGGTCGTGCGGAAGATGACGGACGAACCCGACCGTGTCGGTCAGCGTGTAGGTGCGGCCGTCTGCGGTCGTGGCGCGGCGAGTTGTTGGATCCAGGGTGGCGAACAAGGCATCCTCCACCAGCACGCCAGCCCCGGTCAGCCGGTTGAGCAGGCTCGACTTGCCGGCGTTGGTGTAGCCGACGATCGCCACCGACGGCACCTCATGACGCCGCCGTTCATTCCGCTTGACCTCACGCGTGGCGTCCAGGTTCCGCATCTCGGCTCGCAGCTTGGCAATCCGACTGGAGATGCGGCGCCGATCGGTCTCCAGCTTCGTCTCACCTGGACCGCGTCCGCCGATCCCAACGCCGCCGCCCGCACGACCACCAGCTTGGCGGGACAAGTTGCCACCCCAGCCGCGCAGGCGCTGGCGCAGGTACTGCAACTGCGCCAACTCGACCTGCGCCTTGCCTTCCGCACTCTTCGCGTGAGCCGCGAAAATGTCGAGGATCAGCGCCGTGCGGTCAATCACCTTGATCTGTATCCGGTCCTCGAGGTTCCGCAACTGAGCGGCCGCCAACTCTCCGTCGCAGATCACCGTGTCCGCGCCTGTGGCGATGACCACTTCGCGCAGCTCATCAACCTTGCCGCGCCCGATGTAGGTGGCAGGGTCCGGGCGGGAGCGCCGCTGAATCAATCCGTCGAGCACGTGGGAGCCGGCCGTCTCGGCCAGCAACTTCAGTTCGGCGAGCGAGTGCTCCGCATCGGCTTGGCTGCCGGTAGTCCACACGCCGACCAGCACCACACGTTCCAGCTGGAGTCGGCGGTACTCGACCTCCGTGATGTCCTGAAGTTCGGTGGACATCCCGGCGACCCGGCGCAGCGACTGCCGATCGGCGAGATCCTGATGAGCCGCCTCGTCGTCCTGTTCGGGTGTCTGTCTCGGCTCGAGCCTCTCTACCCGCAACTCGTCGAGATCATCGACATCGGCCGCCGGTTGCTCTGGATGTGCTGTCATCCCGACCAGGGTCTCACGTTCGGCCAAAAGCGTCCGCGCTATTTCTCCAGCCGACTTGTCGGCCACCTCAGAACACCGAGTAGCCGCCGTCAACCACGACAACCTCGCCCGTCATGAAGCTCGAGGCGTCCGATGCCAGGTAGACCACGCTGGGGCCGAGTTCGGCCGGCATGGCGTAGCGACGCATCGGAGCGTCCTCGATCCAATACCGCCGATACTGCGGCTCGTCGACCGGAGCCATCTCGGTCTTGATGTAGCCAGGGGCCAGGGCGTTGACCCGCACGCCATACGGCGCCCACTCCGCAGCCAGCGAGCGAGTCAGCTGGTGCACGGCCGCCTTCGATGCGTTGTAACTCGGCTGCCATTGAGGCCGGTTCACGATGAAGCCCGATATCGACCCGATGTTCACGATCACGCCGCTGTGCTGTGCCACCATCACCTGACCAAAGGCCTGCGCACAATTCCACACTCCGTCGACGTTGGTGTCCATCACGTGGCGCCACTCCTGCGGCGTGACCTCGAGTGCCGCACGGTGGATGCACGCGCCCGCATTGTTGATCAAAACGTCGACCCGGCCGAGCTGGTCAACGATGTCCTGGACCGCCCGCCGGACATGCTCTGCGTCGGTGACGTCGGCCGCCACAGCGGTCGCGGTGACGCCGAGCGCCTGCAGATCGTCTACCACTTGTGCCGCTCCCGCCGGATCGCGCACCAGGAGCACGACATCGCTGCCGGCCTCCGCCAGGGCCCTGGCCAGAGCGCGGCCGATCCCCCGCGCCGCGCCGGTCACCACGGACACCCGGCCGGACAGCGAGAACGCATCGAGAACAGACATTCACCCCTCCTCGGGCAGTACGACGTCGCCGTGCGCAATGATCACGGCAGGGCCAGTGAGGAAAGCCTGGTCCGTCGTCAATTCGACATCCACCTGGCCGCCTGGAGCCTCAACCCGATAGGTCACCGGCAGAGGCGCGGAATCACCCGCATGGACTCGCGCGGCGGCGGCCACAGCGACAGTGCCGGTGCCGCAGGACTGTGTCTCCCCCACGCCGCGCTCGAAGACCCTCATGCCGACCTGACGCTCCCCGCGGACGGTCGCGAACTCGAGGTTGACCCCGGCCGGAAACTCCCCCGGCGGCGACCAACTCGGTGTGGTGTGCAACCGAAGTTGGGCGAGATCGTCAGCGAAGCTCACCGCGTGCGGATTGCCGACGTCGGCCGTCAGTGCGGCGAACTCATTACCGTCCACCGTGCGTACTCGCACTCCTCGATTCGTCACCCGAACCGGGCCCATCGCCACCCGGATCCGCCCGTCCGGCAGCACAGTTGCCTCCTTCAGGCCAGCACGGGTGGCTACTTGAACGACAGGTCCGGTAGCCAAATCCTGCTGAAGCAGGAATCGGACGAAGACCCGGATCCCGTTGCCGCACATCTCCGCCACTGAGCCGTCCGCATTGCGGTAGTCCATGAACCACAGATGCGGGTCGCCGTCCCAGTCCTGGACGTGCCTGGCCAGCACCGCCCGCAGCACACCATCGCCGCCTATTCCGAGGTGGCGGTCGCACAGGAATCGCACTTCGGCCTCACCGACAGCCATCATGGCTTCGCGATCGAGCAGTATGACGAAGTCGTTGCCGGTGCCATGCCCCTTGGCGAACGACCAGTGCCGCATGCCGCTCAGTCTTCCACGGCGGATTCGTCGCGCCGCTGGCTCGGCTCTGCCCGCTCCATCGCCCCATTTCCGTCAAGTCCGGCGACCGCGTAGGCCGAATCGACAAGCTCTGGCTCGTTCCAGGGCAGCCAGTGAATTCGCGGATCTTTCCGGAACCAGTTGTCCTGTCGGCGGGCGAACCGCCGGGTCGCAAGGATCGTCTGGTCCTCCGCCTCAGCCTCGCTGATGGAGTCTGCCAGGAAATCGAGTACCTGCCGGTACCCGAGCGCCCGAGAAGCGGTCCGCCCGCGGCGTAGGCCGGCTCGATCCAGCCGTCGTACCTCGTCAACGAAACCTGCCTGCCACATCGCCCGCACCCGGGCCGCCACCCGCCGATCCAACTCGGCTCGATCGATGGCCAAGCCGATCTGAACGACCCCGGGCAGCCGGTAGGAGTGCGCCGGAAGAGTCGCCGAATATGGGCGTCCGGTCAGCATCCCCACCTCCAGAGCTCGGACGATCCGACGGCCATTCCCTGGCTCGATCGTTGCGGCCGCGACCGGGTCGATGGACTCTAGCCGATGATGCAGGGACTGGGAACCGACGCGCTCCAGCTCTGCTTCGAGCTCCGCCCGAAGAGCGGGGTCAGTACCCGGGAACTCGAAGTCGTCAACGATGGCTCGGACATAGAGCGCCGAGCCACCGACGACGATCGGCACCACGTTCCGCACGAGGCAGTCGCTGATGGCGTTGCGAGCCAGCCGCTGAAAGTCGGCGACCGTGGAGGTCTGCGTCACATCGAGAACATCGATCAAGTGGTGAGGCACCCCCCGACGCTCGGCCAGGGACGGCTTGGCCGTACCGATATCCATGCCGCGATAGAGCAACATCGAGTCGGCGTTGATCACTTCTGACCGTTGACCGGCTGCCGCGTATCGCATCGCCAGCGCGACCGCCAGTGACGATTTACCCGCCGCTGTCGCCCCCACCAGCACCACCGTCACAGCAGCGAGTCTCCCGCACCTGCAAAGGCATCGTTGTGCGGCCAAGCCGGCAGCGCTCCGTTCGATCAGCCGGAGTAGTGTGCCGAGTTGGCCAGAAAGATCGCGTGAACCCGGGCCAGGAAAGTGGCCTCGACCGAGGATGGAGAGTGCGCAGATGGGAATCTTCGACAAGGCCAAAGACGCCCTCGACGACAATCCGGACCAGGTCGAGGGTGGCCCGGACGAGGCCGCTGACTACGCCGAAGACCGCGCGGCCCACCCTAGCCAGATGGACTCGAGCGCTGATATGGCGAAGGCGGACGACTACCTCGGGTCCAGCGGCGAGGCGGAATCGATCCCGGATCTCACCGAATCCAACGCGCCGCCAGTCGGCTCACCCGAACCGCCCGACTGAGTTGCACGCCTAGCCGCAGAGCGGAGCCGGGGGGCCCGGCGCCGGCGCTCCTACGGTTGGCAGACCGAGGGGGACGGGACGTCGAGATGCACCGACCTCGGTGAGGCGGTCCTGCCAAGCGTCACCGCCGGGCGTCCGTCGGAGGCTGTCCAATCCGGCGTCTGCGGTGAGGTGATGGGGTGCCGCGTAGGTGATGACGACCTGGGCGATGTCCCCTGGACGTGGTCGGGCGCTGTGCTCGCCGGGCACGGTCACGTGCACGAGCCGGTTGTCCCGCGCGCGGCCCGACATCCGTGACGTGGCATTGTCCTTTCGACCCTCACCGTCGGCGAACAGCACTTCAACCCGCCGCCCGACCTGGGTGAGGTTCTCGTGCCAGGCGGTCTCGTTCACCAAGTCGACCAGCCGCTCGTACCGCTCCTGGACCACCGCTTTCCGCACCTGCCCAGCCATCGTGGCGGCCGGCGTCCCCGGACGGATCGAGTACTGGAACGTGAACGCCGCCGAGAACCGCGCCGCCCGGACCACCTCCAGCGTCTGTTGAAAGTCCTGTTCCGTCTCGCCAGGGAACCCGACGATGATGTCTGTGGTGACCGCGGCCTCCGGCATCGCCGCCCGCACCCGATCCAGGATGGCGAGGTAGCGCTCGCTGCGATAGGACCGCCGCATGGCCTTCAGAATCGCATCCGAGCCGGACTGCAGTGGCATGTGCAACGAGGGCATGACATTCGAGGTCTCCGCCATCGCAGCGATCACGTCGTCGGTGAAGTCCTTGGGGTGCGGGGAGGTGAACCGCACCCGTTCCAAGCCGTCGATGTCTCCGCACGCCCGAAGCAGCTTGGCGAAGGCACCCCGGTCACGAAACTCCAGGCCGTACGCGTTGACATTCTGTCCCAGCAGCGTCACCTCCTGCACGCCACTGGCCACCAGGGCTTCGATCTCCGCCAAGATCTCGCCGGGGCGCCGATCGGTCTGCCTGCCGCGCAACGCCGGCACAATGCAGAATGTGCAGGTGTTACTGCAGCCGACGCTGATCGACACCCAGGCGGCGTACGGCGATTCGCGACGGGTCGGCAGATTGGACGGGAACGTCTCCAGCGCCTCCACGATTTCGACCTGCGCCTCACGCTCGACCCTCGCCCGTTCCAGCAGGATTGGCAGCGAGCCGAGATTGTGGGTGCCGAAGACGACGTCGACCCAAGGTGCGCGGCGGATGACCTCGCTGCGGTCTTTTTGCGCCAGGCAGCCACCAACCGCGATCTGCATGCCGGGCCTCGACTTTTTGGTCGGTAGCAAATTTCCGAGACTGCCGTAGAGGCGGTTGTCGGCGTTCTCCCGGACGGCACAGGTGTTGAAGACCACGACGTCGGCCGTCATCTCGTCGGTCGCCTTCACGTAGCCAGCGCCTTCGAGCAGGCCGGCGAGCCGCTCCGAGTCGTGCACGTTCATCTGACACCCGTGGGTGCGGATTTGGTAGGTCCGACGGACGGCACTGGCGGGCGGGACCAGCACGGATGCAGCGGCAGTCATGGCGGACCCAGCGTAATCCGGGTGGGGGCCTGGGGGCTGCGTCGTTCCGCCCCAGACCGCATCCCGCTAGAGTGCGATGTCGTGGTCTTCCCGACTGGCACTCAATACGAGATCCGATCCGGGGACTGGACAGCGGCAATCACTGAGTTGGGTGCCACCCTGCGGAGTTTGCAGATCGGCGGCCGCGACGTGGTGAACGGCTTCCCAGCCGACAAGTCCCCCAGCGGCGGCCGTGGCCAGCAGCTGCTGCCTTGGCCCAATCGGATCCGGGACGGTCGCTACGAGTTCGAGGGAAAGCAGCAGCAGCTCGCGTTGACCGAACCCGCACGCCACAACGCATCTCATGGCCTCGGTCGTTACGTGCCCTGGCGGGTGCTGAACCACGAAGACGAGACCGTCACGCTGCAGCTCGTGATCTATCCCCAACCCGGGTGGCCAGGAACGTTGCAAGCTCGGGTCACCTACCGCGTCGACGCCGGGGGATTTACCGTCGACGTTGAGGTGGTCAATCTCGGCGCCAACGCCATTCCGTTCGGTTACGGTGCTCACCCGTACATCACCGTGGGCGAAAAGGTGGTGGACGAGGTCATCCTCGAGATACCAGCCAGCCGCTACCTGCTCGTCGACGATCGGATGCTTCCGCTAGACCTGAAGTCGGTGAACGGAACAACGTTCGACTGGCGCACGGCACACCGCATTGAGGACGCAGTTCTGGACACCGCCTTCACCGATTTGAGCCGGGAAGCCGACGGCCGCTGGGAAGTGAGCGTCCGGCTCGGGGACCGCTGCACCTACGTCTGGGGAGACGAGCACATGCGCTGGACACAAATCTTCACCGGCGGTCCGTATCGCAACACCTCAGTTGCGGTCGAGCCGATGACCTGTGGACCAGATGCTTTCAATCCGGGACCAACGCACGACGACCTGCTGCTGCTGCAACCCGATGAGGTTTTGCGCCTCACCTGGGGAATCGGCAGCAGATAGTCGCCCAAAAACGGCAGCGCGACAGCCGAACACGTAACCGAATCTCAACACTAAAGTCGCGACATTCTCCGGCGAGGTCGTCTAGCCTCAGGCCCATGGAGGATTCGGCGACCGCTGCGGCTTCGCCCGTCGCCACGCACGTCGGTGGACCATTGGTGGTGTTGACCGACGTCGACAAGTACTTCGGTGACCTGCATGTCTTGCAGAAGATCAACATGACGATTCGCTCGGGCGAGGTCGTTGTGGTCCTCGGCCCTTCCGGCTCCGGCAAGTCCACCCTCTGCCGGGCGATCAACCGGCTCGAGACCATCCAGTCCGGAACGATCACCGTGGACGGCCAAACGCTGCCTGAGGAAGGCAAGGCGCTGGCCAGGCTTCGCGCGGACGTCGGCATGGTCTTCCAGTCCTTCAACCTGTTCGCTCACAAGACTGTCCTCGAAAATGTCACCTTGGGCCCGATCAAGGTACGCAAGATGTCCTCCGCCGCGGCGAAGAAGCGTGGCATGGAACTGCTGACGCGGGTTGGCGTCGAATCGCAAGCCGAGAAGTATCCGGCTCAGCTCTCCGGCGGTCAGCAGCAGCGGGTAGCCATTGCTCGGGCACTGGCGATGGATCCGAAGGTGATCTTGTTCGACGAGCCGACCTCGGCGCTGGACCCGGAGATGGTGAATGAGGTGCTGGACGTCATGGTCAGCCTGGCTCGTCAGGGGATGACCATGACCGTGGTGACCCACGAGATGGGGTTCGCCCGCAAGGCCGCCAACCGGGTCGTGTTTATGGACGGTGGTCAGATCGTTGAAGAAGCTGACCCCGACACGTTCTTCACCAAGGCGAAGACAGCGCGGGCCAAGGACTTCCTGAGCAAGATCTTGACGCACTAGCGATCAGACAAGAACATCAATCGGCCGCAGGGCCTGAATTTCCGGAGGAAGCAGTGAAAATCAGCGTGAGGATCATGGCCGGAGCGGCTGGCGCGGCGGTCGCGCTCACCATGGCGGGTTGCGGCGGCGGCGGCGGCGCCGGTGGCACAGCCGAGAGCGACAGCATCACCATCGGTATCAAGTACGACCAGCCGGGTTTGGGTCAGAAGGAGGGAGACACCTTCAAAGGCCTTGATGTGGACGTCGCGAGGTATGTCGCGAAGGAATTGGGCTTCGAGGGCGACAAGGTGGTCTTCAAGGAGACGCCCTCCGCCCAGCGCGAGACCGCGATTCAGGGCGGCCAGGTGGCGCTGATCTTCGCCACGTACTCGATAACCGACGCGCGAAAGGAGAAGGTTTCCTTCGCCGGTCCGTACTTCATCGCGGGCCAGGATCTGCTGGTTCGAGCGGATAACACAGACATCACGGGCCCGGACACCATGAACGGTAAGACATTGTGTTCGGTGACCGGTTCGACGCCAGCGGAGAACATCAAGAAGAACTACGCGACGACGGTGAAGTTGTTCGAGCAGGACACCTACAGCAAGTGTGTTGAGGCGCTCAATGGCGGCAGCGTCGATGCGGTGACGACGGACAACGTCATCCTGGCCGGCTTTGCGGCGCAGCCGCAGTACAAGGGCAAGCTGAAGGTGGTCGGTAAGCCGTTCTCGACCGAGAAGTACGGCGTTGGGCTGAAGAAGGGTGACACCGAGCTGTGCGGGAAAGTCAATGCTGCCCTCGAGAAGATGGTCTCCGACGGCTCGTGGCAGAAGGCCATAGACGACAATGTCGGTCCGTCCGGTTTCAAGGTGGACACCAAGACCAACCCGCCCAAGCCTGAGCCCTGCTCATAGCGGCCCAGGCGTCCCGTCACCCCGTTGGGAGGTGAGCGGTTGTGATCGACGATCTCCGTGAGCTGCTGGCGGAGTACGACATCCTGGGCGCGTTCTGGATGACTATCAAGCTCACAGTGGCCGCGGCTGTCGGCGCTCTGTTGATTGGCACCGTGGTCGCGATCATGCGGGTGTCACCGATCAAGGTGTTGCGGGCGGCGGGGACCGCCTACGTCACACTGGTTCGCAACACTCCGCTCACCTTGATCGTCTTCTTCTGCGCATTCGGGCTCTACATCACGCTGGGGTACAGGTTGGGTCCGGAGAGCTCCCCGATCGATGTACAGAACTTCCGCTGGGGAGTGCTGGGGCTCGCCGTCTACCACGCCGCCTTCGTGGCGGAGGCCCTGCGCAGCGGCGTCAACACCGTGCCTCAGGGACAGGCAGAGGCAGCTCGCGCGATTGGCCTGAATTTTGGCTCAAGCTTGACCAACGTCGTGCTCCCCCAGGCATTTCGTGGCGCGATCGCCCCGCTGGGCAACGTACTGATCGCCCTGATCAAGAACACAACGGTTGTTGCCACTATCGGCGTGGCCGAGGCTTCTTATCTGATGAAAGGAATGATCGAGTTCCGGGCCGATCTCATCTATGTGATCTTCGCCATCATGGCGACCGGTTTCGTGATCTTGACACTCCCGGTCGGCGTCTTGTTCACCACCCTGTCCCGGCGGCTGGCGGTGCGGCGTTGAGTTCGGCGACAAGCATCCTCTTCGACGCGCCAGGGCCAAAGGCGCGGCTGCGTCACCACGTCATGAGTGTGCTGGGCGCGTTAGGTATAGCCGCGGTACTCCTGCTGCTGATCCGTGCGTTGGCCGAGAAAGACCAGCTCACCGCCGAAAAATGGCAGCCGTTCGTCGACCCCGTCACCTGGACCTCCTACTTGCTCCCGGGACTGCGCGGCACCCTGGTCGCGGCTTTCTACTCGGTCATCCTCGCCATCATCCTCGGAACGGCGCTGGGCATGGGTCGGCTGTCCGGTCTGGCGCCGGTCCGATGGGTCTGCGGTGTGTTCGTCGAGTTTTTCCGGGCTGTGCCGGTCTTGATGATGATGCTGTTCGCCTACTACGTATTCCTCTTCGGCCTTCAGGTCACCGGTGACAACCTCTCGCTTTACGGGGTAGTGGCGGGGCTCACGTTCTACAACGCCAGCGTCATCGCCGAATTGATCCGCTCCGGTGTCGGCTCCCTCCCCCAGGGTCAGCGCGAAGCCGGATTAGCCATTGGCCTGACACCCTTCGCAACCCTGTGGAGCATTCAGTTGCCGCAGGCCATCACGCTGATGCTGCCCTCGATCATTAGCCAGCTGGTGGTGATTCTTAAGGACTCTGCCCTCGGCTTCCTGATCCTCTACGAGGAACTGATCCGGAGCGGCCAGACCCTTGCTTCATCGAAAGGCAATCTGATCCCGACGTTCATCGTGATCGCAGTGATCTACATCGTCGTTAACTATGCCCTGACACTGCTGGCACGGATGCTGGAACGCCGGCTGCAGCGGAGCAAGCGCGGGCTGAAACCACCGCCGGAGGATGTGGAGTTGAACCCAGAGATGGTCCCCGCCGCCGCCGGAGCTAGCGCGCCGTCTCGGTAGCTCGGGACTCGCGGACGACCGTCACCCTGATCTGCCCCGGATACGTCAGTTCCTCCTCGATCTGCTTGACGATGTCCCGCGCCAGGACCTGGGCCGCGATGTCGTCGACGACGTCGGGCGCGACCATCACCCGAACCTCCCGACCGGCCTGCATGGCGAACACCTTGTCGACGCCCTCTCGGGCACCCGCGATCTCCTCCAGGCGCTCCAACCGCTGGACGTAGGCCTCGATGCTTTCCCGCCGAGCCCCGGGCCGGCCTCCGCTGATCGCGTCGGCAGCTTGAGTGAGTACGGCCTCAACGGTGCGGACTTCGACCTCATTGTGGTGAGCCTCGATCGCATGGACGACGTCGGGGTGCTCGCCGTACCGGCGCGCCAGATCCGCGCCGATGATGGCGTGCGAACCTTCCACCTCGTGGGTCAACGCCTTGCCGATGTCGTGCAGAAAAGCTGACCGCTTGCAGTGCGCGATGTTCAGGCCCAGTTCAGCGGCCATCAGACCGGCGATGTGAGCGCTTTCAATCAGGTGCTTCAGGACGTTCTGGCCGTACGAGGTGCGATACCTCAAGGTGCCGAGGATCGGCACCAATGCGGGATGCAGATCGGAGATGCCAACTTCGGCCAATGCGTCCTCGGCGGCTCGCAGACACTGCTCGGAGATCGAGTTCTTGCTGCGCTCATGCACCTCTTCGATCCGCGCAGGGTGAATGCGCCCGTCCTTGACGAGCTCCATCAAGGTCATTCGGGCGGTCTCGCGACGAACGGGATCGAAGCACGACAGCAACACCGACTCTGGTGTGTCGTCGATCATCACGTTCACCCCGGTGACCTGCTCAAAGGCCCGGATGTTGCGGCCTTCTCGACCGATGATCCTGCCCTTCATGTCATCACCAGGTAGATGTACCGCCGACACGACAGACTCTGAGGTCTGCTCGGACGCAATCCGCTGAATCGCGCCGACGACAATCGTCTGGGCGCGACTTTCGGCATCACGGACTGCCTGACGCTCGATGTCTCGGGCCACCAACACGGCTTGGCGTTTGGCGTCGTGCTCGACGGCCGTGATGAGCTCTCCCTTCGCCTGCTCCGCCGTCAGGCCGGCCACTCGCTCCAATGCCGACTGGTGTTGGCTGGCGGCATCGGCGAGCTTCTTGCGTTGAGCCTTGAGGTCTGTTTTCAGCTCATCGAGCTGTCTGGTGCGCTCCTCGAGCGCTCGAATGTCGGAGTCCAGCCGCTCCTCGCGGTCGCTCAGCCGCTGCTCGCGGCGCTCCAGATCCGCCCGCTGCTCCCGCATCTCGGCGCGTCGGGCACGTGCCTCCTCCTCAGCCTCCGCTCTACTCTGCTCCGCCGAAGCCATCAGGGCTGTCGCTCGAGCATGGAGGTCATCGGGCAATCGGTCGGCGGCTCCCCCAGCATCTTCTTGACCGGCAGCCAGCGCTTGCGATTCACCCTCGCTGACAGGGCTGGCAGTGGACACAGCTGGAGGCAGTGACTCGGACAACGACTTTCGAGGACGACGAACAACGACAAATGCCGCGATGCCCAGCGCGATAACAAGCAGAGCAAGACCGATTAGCACCAGCACTTCAAATACGCTCACATCAATCACCCACTTCTCTCTACACGCTCACGCGTGGATGTCAGAGGGTGCAGCAGCGCACGTACCGGAAAGGGCGGCGTCCGATCGAACGACGAATAGGATCGAATAAGCCTCTTCCAAGGCGTCTATCAGGCATGACTTCGAGCAATTTTCCTGGCCACAGGCGTGGTCGAGAAAGATTTCATATCAAAACGGGCGTTGCTGGACTCCTCTGCCTGAAGGGTATGTCCGCCCAAAGCCGGTGGTCAAGGACTCACCAGCAGTGGCTCCGGCATGTGAAGCACAAGCCGATGCATCCTCATCCGCCCATGAGATCGGCCAACACCCGACTGACGATGTCGGAGCTGAAGCCTCGCCGAGCCAGGGCCCCGGCCACCCGACGCTGCTGCACCTCAGGCGGCAATTTCGCTAGCCTCCCCAACTTCTTGCCGGCGAGCTCACGAGCCGCTTGCAGCTCGTCTTCGCGATCGACATCCTCGAGCGCAAGATCGATGAGCTCGCGAGCCACACCTTTGGTCTGGAGCTCGTGCCGCAGCGCTGATCGGGACAGGTGGCGTCGAGCCTGCCGAGACTCCACCCAATCGCGCGCGAATCGCTGGTCGTCGATCAGTCCAGCGTTCTCCAGCCGGTCGAGAACGCGGCCCGCTGCTTCCACCGGCACTCGTCTGCTCGCGAGGGCGGACTCTAGCTCACTCCGCGACCGAGCTGACACCGACAATTTGCGCAGGGCGATGCCATGGGCGATCGCTTCAGGATCGGCGTCCGGCTCTTCCGGTGGCGAACTCAGAACTCCACCTCGCCAGTCACCGGATCAATCCCGGCTGGGGCATCGATCCGAGGACCGATCCCCATCCGTTCCTTGATCCGCTTCTCGAGCTCATCAGCCAAATCAGGATTGCTCCGCAGGTAGGTCCGGGCATTTTCGCGTCCTTGGCCCAACTGATCGGCGTCGTAGGTAAACCAGGCACCGGCCTTGCGAATGATCCCAGTGTCAACACCGAGGTCAATCAAGCTGCCCTCGCGACTGATCCCTTGACCGTAGAGGATGTCGAACTCCGCCTGCTTGAAGGGTGGTGCCACTTTGTTCTTCACCACCTTGACGCGAGTCCGGTTGCCGACCATTTCCTGTCCGTCCTTCAACGTCTCGATGCGACGCACGTCGAGCCGCACCGACGCATAGAACTTCAGCGCTCGCCCGCCGGTCGTCGTCTCAGGTGAACCGAACATGACTCCGATCTTTTCCCGCAACTGGTTGATGAAGATCGCCGTCGTATTGGCCCCGCTCAGGGCACCGGTCATCTTGCGCAAGGCCTGGCTCATCAGCCGAGCCTGCAGACCGACATGACTGTCGCCCATTTCGCCCTCGATCTCGGCCCGCGGAGTCAACGCGGCCACAGAGTCAATCACGATCAAGGACAGGGCACCCGAGCGGACAAGCATGTCCGCGATCTCCAGGGCCTGCTCACCGTTGTCAGGCTGGCTGACCAGCAAGGAGTCCGTATCAACGCCCAGCTTCGCCGCGTATTCAGGATCAAGCGCATGCTCCGCATCGATGAACGCACAGATCCCACCGGCCACCTGAGCGTTGGCGATGGCGTGCAGGGCCACCGTCGTTTTGCCGCTCGACTCGGGGCCGTAGATCTCGACAACCCGTCCACGCGGCAGTCCACCGATGCCCAACGCTAAATCGAGGGCGATGGAGCCGGTGGGGACGACCTCGATCGGTGCTCGGACCTCGTCACCGAGCCGCATGACCGAGCCCTTGCCGTACTGCTTGTCTATCTGAGCAAGCGCAGCCTCGAGCGCCTTCTCGCGGTCCTCTGTGGCCATCGTGGTCCTTCCTCATCTCGTCCGGGCACTTTTGCCGGGCGTCTCGTCGGAGCTTGCCGAAGACTGTAAGGACGAGCTCTGACAGTCGTTCAGCGGATCGCAAACCTGTGGATGGCCGACTCACGCGCTCCGGCTCAGTGGATAACTTACCGAACGGGTGTTCGAGCTACCACCGACACGCCGACGAATTGTGGCGGACACCTCCTGTGGACACTCGCTGCGTAAAGGGCGGATGGCGGCTGTCTTGCATCTGTGGCCTTGTGCGGAAAGACGCGGGTGGGCCACCGTCACCGGTCGCGGTCAGGCAGCTCGAGCGCCTCCCAAACCGCCCGCCAGATCGTCTTGGACGACTCGCCCTCACGCAGCGCCTGTACCACCGTCCGGTTC
>DASQUD010000251.1:0-6536 GCA_035641455.1 Propionibacteriaceae bacterium
CCCGCCGGTCTCGGTCTCGACGCACCCGCCGAACGCTTCGTCGCCCGCGGCGACTGCAACCTCATCACCTCGTCCGCGCATCGTGGTGCACGTGCTGGGAGCGGTGCGCCGACCCGGTCTGGTCCGCCTGCCGCAAGGTTCCCGAGTGCAGGATGCGATTGAGGCGGC
This sequence comes from Propionibacteriaceae bacterium, assembly GCA_035641455.1. Lineage (GTDB taxonomy): Bacteria > Actinomycetota > Actinomycetes > Propionibacteriales > Propionibacteriaceae > Microlunatus. Next base: position 169 of record DASQUD010000251.1, read on the forward strand.
CGGGGGGCTGCGGAGTTCCGCGGCGCCGGGCGAGCTGAATCTAGCGCAGATCCTGACCGACGGTCAGCAAATCATGGTCGGATCCCGGTCGCATCCAGGGGGCCGGCTCAGCGACGGTGGCGGCGGCCGTGCAGGTAGCAGCTCCAGTTCCGGCTCTTCACCGCAGGTCGATCTGAACTCCGCGACAGCAGCGCAACTGGACTCCTTGCCGGGTGTCGGCCCGGTAACCGCCGAGCGGATCTTGGCCTGGCGTACCGAACACGGGGGTTTCCGGCGGGTGGAGGAACTACAGGAAGTGGAGGGAATCGGGCCGAAGACCTACGCCGACATCGCGCCCCACGTCCGGGTCTGACCGTGTCGAATGGTGCAGAGGATGCTGCTCACGAACGTCAAGTGGGCCTCGGCGACCTGCGCCTCGTGCCCCTGGCCTTGGCGACCTGGGCGGGTGCATGGCTCGGAACCGCGAGCACCGCGACTGCCCTCGTAGCAGGCGTGTGTGCCTGCGTCGCCATCGGTGTCGTGTCAGCCATCCGCAGATCCGGTTGGCTGATCGCCACCACCCTCCTGCTCGGCATGGGGATCTTCGCAGGATCGATGTACGCACACCGGCTCAGCGCTGGACCGGTGGGTGAGCTCGTGGCGCGTGAAGGCATCGTCGTCGCCCACGTGCTCACCACCGGTGACCCGCGGGTGCGTGCTGCCGCTGGTTCTCGACCGGAGTTCCTCACCATGACAGCCACGCTCACTTCGGTGAGCGGACACGATGGTGACTGGAGTACTCGCGTCCCCATCCTGCTCACCGCGAGTGGCGCCGACTCCCGGCGTTGGGAGAGTGAGCCAGTAGGAACCCACTGGCGGGTGCATGGTCGCCTTCAGCCGCCGCGGTCTCGATCGGGGCTTGCCGCTGTGCTACGGGTGCGAAGTGTTGGCGTCGTCGTCGCGCCTCCGGCGCCATGGCTGCAGTCGGTCGACCACGTTCGGCACGGTTTGCGGGACGCGGTCCGGGCTCGTGCGCCCGAACCTCGCGGTCTGGTTCCGGCTCTGGTTCTCGGGGACACATCGGCCATGACGCCGGAAATGACCGCCGACTTCGCGACGTCCGGTCTTACGCACCTGACGGCGGTTTCCGGTGCGAACCTGACCCTGTTGCTGGCATTCTTGTTGATCGCCGCTCGTTGGGCTGGGGTACGTGGTTGGGGCTTGCGGCTGGTGGGCCTGGCCGGCGTGGTGATCTTCGTCGGGCTTTGCCGGACTGAACCGAGCGTGCTTCGGGCGGCGGCGATGGGTTTGGTCGCTCTGGCCGCGCTCGGCTCCGGGGGACGTCGCGCCGGCCTGCGCAACCTCTGCCTGGCCATGGTGATCTTGGTCATGATCGACCCTTTCCTCAGCCGCTCTGTGGGCTTCACGCTGTCGGTGCTGGCCAGCGCCGGCATCATCGGGTGGGCCCACGGATGGACTGCGCAACTGCATCGCTGGATGCCGCGACTACTCGCGGAGTCGCTGGCCGTGCCGCTGGCGGCACACCTGGCCACTCTGCCTGTGGTGGCGGCCATTTCCGGCCAAGTCAGCGTTGTAGGCGTGCTGGCGAACGCGGTCGCAGGCCCGTTTGTCGCACCCGCCACAGTGCTCGGCTTCCTTGCTGCCGGTCTTTCGCTGCTGAGCGGCTCGCTGGCCGCGTGCGCCGGGTTCGGAGCCGCCTGGTCGGCGCAGGTGATCATCTGGATCGCTTCGCTGGCCGCTCGCCTACCGGGCGCAGCCTGGCATTGGCCTGCGTCCCCAGCAGCGCTGGTGTTGCTGGGCGGTTTGTCGCTGGCCGCGGGGCTCTGCATGGGGCAGGCCCTGCGCCGACCGTGGCTTGTTGCGGCATTGGCATGGGCACTGATCGGCGTTCTGCTGGCGGTACCAGCGCAGCCGGGTTGGCCGCCACGCGACTGGGTCCTGGTCGCCTGCGACGTGGGGCAGGGCGATGGCCTCGTGGTTCGCGTCGGTCCGCAGGCGGCTGTCGTGATCGACACTGGGCCGGACGCCGCGGCGATGCGCCGCTGCCTTGATCAACTTCGTATCTCGACGGTGCCTTTGTTGATCTTGACCCATTTCCATGCCGATCATGTCGACGGCCTGCCTGGCGTACTGGCTCACCGACCGGTGGGGCAGATCTGGACCAGTCCGCTCCCGTCACCCAGCTACGAGGCGTCCACCGTCCAGCAGGAGGGTGCCCGCGCCGGGGTGCCGGTTCACGTGCCCGCAGTAGGCAGCGAGGGTACGGTCGGCGAGGCTTCCTGGTTGGTTCTCGGGCCGGCCAGGAGGCCCCAGCTCGAGGACAGCGAATCAGCGGTCGAGAATGACTCGAGCTTGGTAATCGCGATGAAGGTTCAAGGCCTCCGGCTGCTGCTCACCGGGGACGTCGAGCCTCCGGGGCAGCAGGCCATCGTGGCCAGCGGGGTTGACCTGCGTGCTGACGTGCTCAAGATTCCGCATCACGGGTCGGCACGTCAGGACGCCGACTTCCTGGCCGCCACAAACGCCCGGGTGGCCATCGCCAGTGTCGGTCTTGGCAACGACTACGGGCATCCGGCGCCCAGAACGGTCTCCCTGGTTCGGGCGCTCGGCATGACCCTGCTCCGTACGGACACCCAAGGCTCGGTGGCCGTGACGCTTCACGATGGATCAATAGGTGCGGTAACCCAGCGTCGCGGCTGAGACTGCCATCGCCTTCGACGACGATTACGCCGTGCCCAGGCCGGTACGCGGATCCAGATGCTTGACGATCTGCGGGCACCCGACGACAACCGACCTCGACTCTCCCGCCAGGGTCAGATAGCCCTTGGCGGGGTCGTCGCCTGTAGGCACGCCCGCGAAGCGCAGCGTGAGCTGAGTCTTATCGGGACAACTCCACTTCCATACCTGAGCGCCGTCGGTGAGGCGCAGCCCGCGCACGGCCGATGCGCGATTGTCGGCCTCGTCGCTGATGGCGACCACCACCATGCTGTCGTAGCGAGCGGAGACCACCTCGCCTTTGATTCGCACACCCTCCGGCGTGTAGACGACGATTGGCGAAAGCGGCTCCTGTAAGTACGTCAAATCCCGTTGGATGTAACCCTCGTAGCGGATCACTCGGCGACAGTCGTCTTCGTCGATGGCGACGGTTTGCTGGACCGCGGCAGTTGAATCGATGATCCACTCTTCGCAGGAGCTCAGGTAGTCCCTCGGGCTCTCAGTACGCAACCGGTCCACTTGGTCCAATGCCGCCGGGCGCGTTACGAGCCAGCCCAGTAGCAGAGTGAAGATCAGGGATCCGGCCAGCGCCCCCGCCAGAACGGCACTTCGTCGGCCACGACGCAGCGGGAACACCTGGTAAACCAGCCAAGCGATCACCCCGACCAAGGCCCCCGTGAAGTAGATCCATGCATTCTCCGGAAAACCAAGCGCTGAGTTTTGTAGCTCGGCGTTGTTCTGGAGGTCCGCGGCCACCTCGCGCACCTCGGGCGCGAACAACAGGCGTCCCACCGCGGTTGCCGGAGCGCCGAGCACGATGAAGACGGCCAAGATGAACAGGCCCGCCCGATGGCTTTTGGGCGGTAGGGACTGGACTTCGACAAGCATGCTCAGCCATGCGGCCGTAGCGGCGGTGCCGACCCAAATGATCATCAAGATCACGGACATTGCGGTGCGGGTCAGGTCCCCTCTGACGGCAAGCACAGCGGTGTTGGCGACGCACACCGCGGCCCCCGCGAGGACGGGAGCCCAGATCCACATGCGGGCCATCCAGTAACGAGAACGCGCCATCAGGAAGATCAACAAACTCAAGATCAGCAACAGGGCGCCGGCAATACCCAGCTGGGTGTCTTGGATCTCGACCAGCGGCTGGCCGCCCGAGGTCAGATACTTCGAGACCAGCGGCGAGAGCTGAGTGAGCCACCAGTCGCGCCCCGGAAAGTCACTTGTTTCGGGCAGCCAGTAGGACACGCTGAAGAAGGCGAACACCACGATCGAAATCGCGAACGGAACCGTCGAGGCCAATGCGGCGCGCTCGGCCCGCGGCGAGGACGGTCGGGGTTCCCAAGCGTCCGGCACGCCAAAACTGGGAGCCGGCGCCTGAGGATCGGCGTACTCGACGCGACTCATGTGCGGGGGACGCCGACGAACTGAATCCGTTGGTCGGGTAGCAGATCGGACAGCGCCGCACGCGCTGACTCGGTGCCCACGGTGCTGCCCGGATCGGCCGGCCGCCAGCCCTGCGCGCCAGGGGGCTCGCTGATGCGAATGCGCAGCGGCTCATGGTCGCCAGGTCGTTCCACCGAGACGAGCCTGGCCGGCCACCGGTCAACGCGACGGAACCATTCACGCACGAGGTCTTCGTACGTATCCGCCATGATCGTCACCATGGCGATCTTCGGGTCAGCGAAGAGCTTGGCGTACTCCTCGCGCAGGCGCTCGGAGTCGTATTCGGAGAGCTGACTCTCCGGTACAGCGATGAGGGTGCTGTTCCCGCCCGTCTGAGCTCCAGCGATACCCCGGACTTCAGTGCGGACAAGCCGCGTCCAGACCCCGTGAAGTCGATTATCAACGCTGAGGTGGAGATTGGTACTTGCCGTTGGCGCCGCCGGGTCGGGCCAGGTCAGCGACCGGACCTCGAACGAGTCCCGCATCAACGCTCCGCTGGCAAACGTGGTCGGCAGCCATCGATCGGCGAGGACCTCCTGCAAACCCCTGCGTCTCAGGTCGGCCAGGGGATTCAGCCGAATGGCAGCCTCCACCTTGGCTGCGACTTCGACCTTGACCTGACGAAGCAGGAAGTCGGCCAGTTCCGTGCGGAACTCGGCCGCCAGCGCGGCCACGGCACGATAGTCATCCGCCGGTGATAGATGCATCGAGACTCGGATGACCACATGCTCGATCCGCTGGCCGTCGAAGGTGACCGCGTCCGAGATCTCCACATCGACGGTGACGAGGCCCGTGGCGATCGGAAGCACGAACGTCGGATCCCGGCCAGGGAGGGCCCGGGGCACGACCACCTCTCCGGGATGGCGCAACTCGGGGCGAGCGTCGCCCTGAAAAACTACGACGACGGTTCCCGGCCAGACGGCGGCCATGCGATCGAGCCGAACCAGCTCACCGGTCAACTTGGTCCCCAGGCCCCCGCTCGGTGCTGCCCGTTCACTTGCGGACTGGGCCTGCTGCCGCGCCGCCTCGAACTGTGCTGAGACGACTCGGTGCTGCAGGAATGCCCAGGGCCTGTTGGACACCACAGAACCTCCGAATGGGGAGCGCATGCTCTCCTGCCATGTATATCAACCTGGTGTTACTGACCCCCGTGATTTGGGCCCGCCGTCATCGGGCGCGTCCGCAGATGCGGCATCGTTGGCGCGGACGCGAGCATTGTCCGTACCGACTGGCATGCTGACCTGGTGGCGGCGCACCGCTCCGCTTTCGGGCGAATGACTCTGGTTACTGGTCCTGAGGCCTTGCTGGCTGATCGGGCGGTCGATCAGGTGGCCGCTCGCGCGCGTGCCGAAGATCCGCGGGTGGAGATCTCGGAGATCGAGGCTGTGCGGCTCAATTTCGCCTCACTGATCGAGGTCACCGGGCAGTCGCTCCTCTCCAGCCGTCGAGTGGCGGTGATTCGTGACCTGGCTGAGCTTCCGCTCGATCTCAACGGCGAGCTGATTCGCTTGGCGGCAGACCCCTTGCCTGATCTCAGCGTGGTGCTCGTCCATCGCGGTGGCAACAAGGGCAAGCCGCTGCTCGATCGGTTGCGGGACACCGGAGTCGATGTCGTCGATTGCCCGCCGGCCAAGCCCTGGGAACTCCCCGAGTTCGTCACCGCCGAGGCGAGGCGAGCAGGTGGGTCCATCGACCGGCCCGCCGCACAGGTGCTGGTGGATTCGGTGGGTCAGGACCTGCGTTCACTGGTGGCAGCGGTCTGGCAGTTGCTGGCCGACAGCGAGAGTGGGCAGATCACGGGAGGTCAAGTACGGCGCTACTTCGGCGGCCGGGCCGAAGTGACCAGCTTCGCGGTCGCCGATGCGGCACTCGCGGGCCGGCCGGGCCCGGCCATGGAGCAGCTGCGCTGGGCCATGACAACCGGCGTGGCTCCGGTGTTGATCACCAGTGCCCTTGCTGTCGGCCTCCGTGGCCTGGGCAAGTTGATCTCTGCGCCGGCAGGCTTTCGAGAGGCGGACCTTGCCAAAGAAGTCGGCGTTCCTCCATGGAAGCTCAAGACGATACGCGCCCAGGCTCGGGGATGGGACGCGGCCGGCATTGCACATGCCCTGACGGTAGTGGCGGCCGCCGACGCAGACGTGAAGGGCGCCGCTGATGATTCGGCTTTCGCGCTCGAACGGGCGGTCCTGGCGGTGAGCCGAGCC
>DASQUD010000252.1:0-5071 GCA_035641455.1 Propionibacteriaceae bacterium
ACCCGTGCTCCTCGAACAGGCTCGCCTCCCACAGCGCCGACTCCACAAGCGCCTCTGGAGTCGCCTTGCCGTACTTGGCGAGCAGCCGCTTGTCCAGCGAGCCGGCGTTGACGCCAATTCGGATGGAGCAGCCGGCGTCGCTGGCGGCCCTGGCGATCTCGCCGACCTTGTCGTCGAACGCCTTGATGTTGCCAGGATTGACCCGGACTGCCGCGCAGCCGGCGTCGATTGCGGCGAAGACGTACTTGGGTTGAAAGTGGATATCAGCGATGACCGGGATTTGAGACTTCTTGGCGATCGCGGCGAGCGCGTCGGCATCGTCCTGACTGGGCACCGCAACCCGGACAATGTCGCATCCCGTCGCCGTCAGCTCGGCGATCTGTTGCAGCGTCGCGTTGATGTCAGCGGTCAGCGTCGTGGTCATCGACTGCACACTGATCGGCGCATCTCCACCCACCAGCACCTTGCCGACGCGGATCTGCCGCGTCTCCCGACGCGCCGCGAGTGTGGGCGGTGGCAGCGTAGGAATCCCGAGATCGATACTCATGTGGCCTTTCGCGGTTTCGGCGGACCACATCGTTCGTGTCGTCTTCGCCGCCGATCAAGCGTAGCCACTTGCGGCGAAAGTCTCTACGACGCGTCAATGCTCGATCACCGGCGCGGGAGCGGCTCCCGCGAGCACCCAGAACCGGTCCCAGACCGATCACTCGGGGGGCGGCCACCCCTGCTGCTGATCCTGCGAGGAACGGCCGGAGCCGCGAGCGGGCGCCAGTACCCCAACCAACCCACCGGCGAGGGTGGCAAGCAGGGTGATGAACGAATCCGGCACCGCCACCCCGTTGTAGATGAACATCGTCCACGCGATGCCACCAATGACGAAGTACAGACCGAGAGCCGCCACGATGGCTAGATACAGCCAGTCGGGAAGGCCGCTCGGGCGCTGTTGAAGCTGCATCTGCGTCACACCTTTTTTCTGCTTTCCCGAGTCCTTTCCCTAACAAGAGACAGCGTTGTGCCCGCGAGATACCGACGATGCGGCGCTGACCTCGGACAGGCGATGAGACAGAAAGACGCGCTCGGGTTCGTTGCCGACCAGCTGTAAGGCGGATCGGTAGGCGTCCGCGGCTTCATCGTCGCGCTGCAGCTTGTGCAGCAGATCGGCGCGGGCGGCATGCAGCATGTCGTAGCCGTCCAGGCGACCATCCGCCACCAGCGTGTCGAGCAGGGCGAGCCCGGCGGCGGGACCCTCGACCATCGACACCGCCACGGCGCGATTGAGATCGACCATCGGGGAAGGCGCAATCGACTGGAGAACGCTGTACAGCGCGACGATCTGTGGCCAGTCGGTCACCTCAACGCCGGCCGCCTCGTCATGCAGCGCCGCGATCGCTCCTTGAAGCGCGTACGGCCCAGGGCTGCCACCGGCCAGGGCGAACAGCAGATGCCTGCGGCCCTCCTCGATGAGGTCACGATTCCACCGGGATCGATCCTGGTCGCCGAGAAGGACAAGTCCCCCGGCCGAATCGACCCGAGCGTCGCGCCGTGCATCGATAAGCAGCAAGAGCCCGACAAGTCCGGCAACCTCGCGATCGGTTGGCAGCAGTCGGCGCAGGATGCGGGCCAGCCGGACTGCCTCGTCCTCGAGGTCCGGTCGGATCAGAGCGTCTCCGCTACTGGCGGCATACCCTTCTGTGAAAATCAGGTAGATCACCCGTAGCACACCTGGCAACCGATCAGGGAGTTCGCTCGCGCCGGGCACGCGATACGGGATGCGGGCCTGCCGGATCTTCCTTTTCGCCCGAACGAGGCGCTGGGCCATGGTCGCCGGCGGTACGACGAACGCCCGGGCCACTTCAGGGGTGCTCAGCCCGCCGAGGCAGTGCAACGTCAGCGCGGTTTGGGCTTCCAGGTTCAGAGCGGGATGGCAGCAGGTGAAGAACAGCCGCAGCCGTTCGTCCGGTACGTCCTCATCGCCGATAACGTCCGGACGGGGCTGTTCCGCCCGGTCGGCGTCCACCTGCAGTAGCGCAAGCCGGGCGGCGTACGTGCGATCTCTGCGCAACACATCGACCGCCCGCCGCCGGGCTACGGTGAGCAGCCAGGCAGCGGGTCGGCTTGGCACCCCGTCGAGGGGCCACCGCTGCAGCGCCGTCGCCACCGCATCCGAGGCGACCTCCTCTGCCAAGTCGAGGTCGCCGAGCTGCCGAACGAGCACAGCGAGCAGCCGGCCCCACTCCTCGCGGAAGACGGCCTCAACAGAATCGGCTGCTCGCTCGCTCAACGCTGGCTGAATCTCGCGTTACCGTGACTCGATGCCCTCGAACTCCATCACCGGGCGGACCTCCATCGATCCGTACTTGGCCCCGGGGCACCGCGCCGCCCAGTCGATAGCCGCATCGAGATCCGGTACGTCGAGCAGGTAGTACCCGCCCAAAACCTCCCGGGTCTCTGCGAACGGGCCATCGGTGACGACTCGTTCACTGTCCTTGAGACGTACGGTCGTGGCGGTTTGCGACGGCTGCAACGCGGCGCCGCCTACCTTGACGCCTGCATCGGCGACGGCCTTCTCGAACGCCCAGTAATCAGCCATGACCTGGTCCACAACCTCTTGCGACGGCGCCTCGGTAGGCTCCTCGCCGTAGATCAGCAGCAGATAGTTCACAGATCTCCTCCTCTCCGCGGGACCGCCACTGCGGCCGTCCTCATCCTTAACGACGAATGAAGCATGCTGGAATCGACACTGAGAAGAATCGACACTGAGAAGATCGGCTGCGGTGACCGCTGCCCTGTCGCTCAGAACAGACGGATGGGGTCGAGGATATCGGCCAAGATCAGCACCACGCCCGAGAGCAGGATGATGCCGCCGACGACGTAGGCGACCGGAAGCATCCGCGCAGTGTCGACGTAGCCGGGGTCGGGCCGCCGGAACAGCCGAGCCCAACCGCGCCTGACCCCTTCGTAGAGGGCACCGGCCATGTGCCCCCCGTCCAGCGGTAGCAGCGGGACGAAGTTGAAAAGTCCTACGAAGAGATTCACCGAGGCCAGCACGGTGAAGAGGCTGGCCACCTTGTCTGCTGCCGCAATCTGATCGGTGGCGGCGATTTCGCCGGCCGCCCGACTCGCGCCCACAATGCTCATCGGCCCGTAAATGTCCCGCGGTTTGCCGGTCACCAGATTGTAGGCGGTGTAGTACACCTTCACCGGAAAATCGATCAGCGCGACCGCGGTCTGCTTGGTCATCAGCCACATGTCGCCGATCACGGCGACCGGCCCGCCCCGTTCTCTCTTGACGACCGGTTCGACCCCGAGGAAGCCCGCCGCGACGCGCTTCGCGGGATCGTAGCGGTCGGACACCCCGGTGATCACCGTGTTCACTTGCGGAAGCACCAGTCGCTGCCCGTCACGCTCGACGGTGACGACGACCGGCTGGTCGAGATTCGCCCGAATCAAGGTCGAGATCTCGTTCCAGTCCGCCACGGCCTGCGAATTGAAGCCGACGATGCGGTCTCCCTTGCGGAGGCCCGCTTGGGCCGCTGGAGTCGGCGGCTTACCGGAGCAGCTCCGATCGGCATCGTTGGAGGCGACGATGCACTCCTGCACCCGGTTGACCACCGGCTGAGAGCGATAGACGCCATAGGTCATGGCGACCCCGAGGAAGATCACGAACGCGAGCAGGATGTTCATCGTCGGCCCACTGGCCATGATGATCAGCTTCTGCCAGGACTTCTTCTGATAGAAGAGGCGGCCTTCGTCTTCGCGGCGGATGTCCTGCCACTCGGCGGCACGGGCGTTGTCGGCCAGCGCGCGGAACGGACCAGTGCTGTACTGCCGGAGCTTGCCCGGCTGATCCTTGGCGGGCGGGAACATGCCGACGAACCGTACGTAACCGCCAAGGGGGACCAGCTTGAACCCGTACTCCGTCTCACCGCGTCGTCGCGACCACAAAGTGCGGCCGAAGCCGACGAAGTACTGCGTCGTCTTGACGTCGAAGCGTTTGCCCGGCACCAGGTGCCCGATCTCATGGAGCGCAATCGAGGCCATGACAAGGGCGAAGAACGCCACAGCGCCGACGAGATAGATGACGATGTCCACCTAGCATCCCAACTCAACTGCTGTCTCGTGATCGGTGGTCGAGACCAGCGCTGCGGCTCGCTCTCGGGCCCACGCGTCTGCCGCAAGTACAACGTCGAGGCTGAGTTCGTCACTGCCGACCAACCTCGAGCCTACGCGAGCCGACAATGCCGGCTGGCTGGCTCGCAGCCCAGCGTGCTCGCTCAGGACTCGCTCCACCAGGCCCACGATGTCCGTAAAGCCGATCCGGTCTTGGTGAAAGGCGTCGACGCACTCCTCATTGGCAGCGTTGAACACCGCCGGCGCGGTGCCACCGAGGAGGCCCGCCGATCGAGCCAGTTCCACCGCCGGAAAGGCGTCGGTGTCCAGTGGCTCGAAGGTCCATCTCGTGGCAGTCGTCCAATCGCAGGGTGGCGCGACATCCGACAGCCGCTCCGGCCAGCTCAATCCGAGCGCAATCGGCAGTTTCATGTCGGGTGGCGAGCATTGGGCGAGCGTCGAGCCGTCGACGAATTGCACCATGGAGTGCACGATCGACTGCGGGTGCACGACCACGTCGATCCTGTTCAGCGGCACCTGGTAGAGCAGGTGCGCCTCGAGTAGCTCCAACCCCTTGTTGACCAGGGTGGCCGAATTTGTCGTGACCACCCGCCCCATCTGCCAGGTGGGGTGAGCCAGCGCCTCGGCCGGCGTGACGTCAGTCATCTGGTCCCGGGTACGCCCGCGAAAGGGACCCCCGCTCGCGGTGAGGATCAGCCGGTCGACCTCCGCAGGCGCCGCGCCGCGAAGGCACTGGGCCAGCGCTGAGTGTTCTGAGTCCACCGCGACGATCTGACCCTCCGCGGCGGCGGAAGTGACGAGCGGACCGCCGATTACCAGGGATTCCTTGTTGGCCAACGCCAGAATGCTTCCAGCCTCCAGCGCTGCGAGGGTTGGAGCGAGTCCGCTCGATCCGGTGATCCCGTTGAGGACGACGTCGCAGGGCAGTCGCGCGACCTGG